>CBFICO010000004.1:0-65248 GCA_965661115.1 Salibacteraceae bacterium | reverse complement strand
TGAAGCAGCAAATTCAACACTTTCTTTTTGTGGAGCAAGCTTGGCTTTTTGTTTTTCTGATAATTGAGGATGCGCAAAAAGTTTATCGAAATAGATTTTTACCGAATCAAATTTTCCTTCAGATTGAAAAATTGACCGTAAACCAGAATAGGCACTCAAACTGGTTTTAGAAGTAGAATCGGTTAACAATATGTTCTTGTAGGCTTGTTTTTGCAAAGGCAGTTCTTGTCCGGTTTTTGAAAGCGTTCTAGCTAATTCTAACCAAGCAGTGTTGTACGTAGGGTCAGTTTTTACAGCTTTTTTGTAAAGTTTAATAGCGTCATCGTACTCCATAGTAGTAGCCGACATCATGGCATCCTTTAGGTAGGTCTCGGCTTTAGTTCTTTTTTTATTCTGACCAAATAGATTTGGTATAACCGAAACTAATAGGCACAAGGCAAGCAGCTTTTTCATCTGTAAATTTGAATCGAAAGTAGATGCAGAAATACCCTTGATATTGTAAAAGTTAACGATTCATTAAACGACGAATGTTAATATTTATCGGATGAATGACGGTAAATGGTAAAATGTAGAATAGCCTAAATCGGCTTATAAAGCACTGGTTTGCTGGGGCTTGCATCGTTTTTGAAACTCGCAAAAGAAAGGTTGAGTAAATAAGTACCGTCCGTAACATCGTTTGGCACATAGATGAGTTCAGTAATAGAACAATCAAATCGTGGATTTTTGGGCACATTCCAAAAGGCATGATGTGAAAGTAACGCTCCACCGTCTTCCTCTCGATCAACGCTTGGAGTATCGATTAACAGGTGTTTTATTCCTCGTTCTCTAATTTCAAGAGCTGCTGATTCTTCCAAATACGCGGGATTGCTGTTGCTGTAATTTTTACTCAATTTGTCTTTTTGGTTAGGTAAAGTGCGAATTACAATCGCTTCAGGGTTTGGATTGTTTTTTAACCCTTCAACGATTTGGTCTTTGGTAATTATTCTGTCATTTTGCACTTGAATCGGCTTTATAGAAATTAATTCTGCTTCAAAAAAGAAAGTTTTTATGTGCTCATTAACATTGTAAACCTCTGGGGTTATGTGGCCTAAAGATTCGGTATGCGTACCATGACCGTGCGGGTTAAAAAGTATGTTTCTGAAATTAACAGAACCTCCTTCTTTTACGGCTCCAACAAAACCATCGCCTCTAACGGGTTCAATAGTCAATGGGTCTAAATACCAAGCGGTAACCGCATCATTTGATGGGTGCATTTCAATTGAAATATCGATTGGTTTTTTTAGGTCTACTTTAAACTGTTTATTGTTGTGTTCTATGGAAGCAATCATTCTTCCAAAGCTACAATTTCAGTTATTTCTGGCATCATTTGGTTAAACAAACCTTGAATTCCATTTTTTAAAGTCACGCTTGAAGAAGGACATCCACTGCATGAACCTTTAAGAATAACCGTGAGCTTACCTTCGCCATCGTATGAGTGATAATCTATTGCTCCACCGTCGCTTTCTACTGCCGGCCTTACATAATCATCTAATATTTCTACAATGCGCTTTTCTGTTTCTGTCTCTGGTTTTTTTGCTGCAGGTCTGTTTGGTTTTTCTTTTTCTTCTTTCACGGTTTTTTCAGTAGTCATGGTTTTTGGGTTTTCTGTAAAAATATCGTGACCTGTTGCCAAGTAATCTTGAATATAAGAGCGCACTTCAGAAAAAACATCTTGCCAATCTACTAAATCATTTTTGGAGATGGTAATGAAGTCATTTGAAAAGAAAACGCCCGTTACAAAAGGAAAACTAAATAGGCGCGCAGCTAAAGGAGCTTTAGTAGTTTCAGAAACATCATTAAATTCAACGCTTGAGCCACTTTCGGTAAAGGCTACGTTGCATACAAATTTCATGGTTGCTGGATTTGGCGTACTCTCAGCATATACTGAAATGGGTATTCTTTTTTCTAATGTTTCCATAACTGTGATTTGTTTTTTGCAAATTTAACGTGCCTGTTCCTGCATATAACAATCAACACCGTATTAATGTTATAATTTTGTAACCGTATGGTAGTTAAGCAAATATTGGTTTCTGTCCTTAGTATGTTGATGCTGGTAGCATCTACTGGTGCTACAGTGCATCAGATGGTTTGCTTAGATTCTGGTAACGCGGAGTATTCGCTTGATGCAATTGAATGTTGCACAAAAGACTATGAAAAAGAAACCCTAAAAAGAACCTGCTGCGAGTTTTTCTCTGTTCAATTCAAAACGGATAACCTTTTAAATTCGGTTGAAAAACATGATGTAAAGCAAGCGAAAAGCTTTGCTACTCAGTTTGTGGTTTGGTCAAGTTTAGGTTCGATTAAAAATCAAATAATAAAAACCAATTTTGATATACCCCCTCCATTAAAACAACCAGTTTACCAACTTACACAAAGAATTTTATGCTAGAATAGGTTTCCAACCGCGGGAATCAACATTCATTATTAAGCATAAAATTTTACAATGAAACACTTATTTTTTACAACAATAATTGCTTTTGGAAGCCTGCTTGGAAGCGCCCAAATAAGCGGGGAGGTTTTCCCAGAAGGAGCCCATGAACACGGCAAAGGATTACCCGGTGCTAATGTTTATTGGTTAAACGACATATCCAACGGAACATATACGGATGAGCATGGAGAATTTACGATTCTTCCGCCAGCCAAACTGCCCAACAAGTTAGTGATATCGTATATCGGCTTTGAGTCCGATACCATTGAAATTACTAAACCGAATGAGAATATACACCTGGGGTTAAAACCATCCCTGAAAATAGATGAAGTTGTTGTTGAGGCGCGGAAACAATCCACCTCTTACGATATGATGGATGCTAAGCATGTTGAAAATATTGGTTCGGAAGAGCTTACGCGTGCTGCCTGCTGCAATATTTCAGAGGCATTCGAAACTAATGCCTCGGTTGATGTGGTATCGAGTGATGGCGTTACAGGAGCCAAAAAAATTCAGATGCTGGGTTTAGATGGCATCTACACGAGTTTGCAATTTGAGAATATTCCTCTAGTAAGAGGTTTAGCCAATTTGGATGGACTAGCGCACATTCCAGGAACTTGGGTGGAGAGTATCCAAATATCCAAAGGTTCGGGTTCGGTTAGAAATGGATACGAGAGTATGACTGGGCAAATTAATCTAGAGTTTTTGAAGCCTGATGAATTAAAAGAAAAGCTTTTTGTGAACCTCTACGGTAACATTATGGGGCGCTCTGAGGTGAATATTCATTTGGGCGATAAACTCAATAAAAAGTGGAGCACACTGCTTTTAGCACATGCAAATAGCAATCAACTTCCGTTAGATAATAACAATGATGGGTTTTTGGATATGACGCTGAAGAACCAAGTGAATGTGATGAATCGTTGGAAGTATAAAGGGGAGAAGCTGCGCAGTCAATTTGGTGTACGTGGAATAATGGAAGAGAAAGTAGGAGGAGAGATAGACTTTGATCCTGAAACTGATTATGGAACAACAAATTTTTATGGAGTTGGGGCAGAAGGGAATCATATAGAGGCATTTGCTAAGGCAGGTATACTATCGGATAAAAGGCCTTGGCGCTCCGTAGCCATTATAACAAGAGGAAGTTATCACGAACAGAATTTGTACGCTGGTCTGATGAATTATTATGGATATGAAACTTATTTCTATTCCAATTTAATCTTCTCAGATATTATTAAAACCACAGAACACAAGTACGCAATTGGCGCTAGCTATGTATTTGATGATTACAATGAAGAATTTAATGGTACAGATTTTCTCCGTACTGAACATGTTCCTGGCGTTTTTGGAGAATACACTTATTCAAGGGATAAATTCAAAGCAATTTTAGGAGCCCGTTCGGATTTTCATAATTTGTTTGGAACTCAGGTGAGTCCAAAAGTGAACCTAAAGTACGATTACGCCAAGCGCGGAGTTGTTAGAGCATCAATGGGAAGAGGCTTTAGAGTAGCCAATATTTTTGTAGATAACAGCTCTACATTTATTAGTCAGCGCATTATTTCCATTCAACAAAATTTGCAACCAGAAATTGCTTGGAATACAGGAATAAGCGGTACTCAAAAAGTTGAATTGGCAGAAAGAGACCTAACCCTTCATGCAGAATATTTCTATACCAGTTTTGAGAATCAGGTAATTGTAGATAGAGAAACGCCAGGTGCTTTATCCTTTTATAACTTAGAAGGAAGCTCCTACTCAAACGCAGTTCAGTTTGAAGTTATGTACGAACCTTTAAAAGTGCTGGAGATAAGAACTGCCGCCAAATATCTAGATGTGCAAAGTACGTTTAGCGGAGTGCAAAAAAGAATGCCATTGATTCCAACTTGGAGAGGAATGGTTAGTTTGGGTTATCAGACGCTCAATAAAAAATGGCAAGTAGATTTTACCACCCAATTTGTAGGTGAAAGTAGAATTCCGAGCACAGTGGGAAACTCACCAGAAAACTTGCGAAAAGAAACCAGCGATGCATTTGTACTTATGAATACTCAAATAACGCGTAGGTTCAAACACATTGAGTTTTATGTAGGATCGGAGAACTTAGGGAACTACCGTCAAAGCAACCCGCTTATTTCTGCAGATAGACCATTTGATGCTGAGTTTGATGCATCGTTAATTTGGGGTCCTATTTTCGGAAGAAGTATTTACGGTGGTCTTCGATTAATGTTGTTTAAGCCATAATGACTGGTAATCAGTAGGTTAAGTGACAATTTTTCAGTTTATAAAAGTTAAAACGGTCATTTTTTCAGTAAAAATTTAGTTGGCAATTTGATTGTTCTGATGGGGTTGTAACAAAATTTTAAAAACTAAAAATTATGACACTTATTAGAAGAAGACCTTTAGGAGTAAATTCAATTTTTGACGAATTTTTTGATCACGCGGTTGGAAAAACAAACGGATGGTCAAACAGTAATTATCCTGCAATTAATATTAAAAAAGCAGACGATAAATACGAAGTAGAGTTTGCAGCACCGGGATTAAACAAAGCGGATTTTAACATTGAAGTAAACGATGGAACGTTAACGGTTTCTTACGAGAAAAAATCGGAGAACGAAGAAAAGAGTAACGATGGCAATTACACTCGAAGAGAGTTTTCTTACAGTTCATTCTCCAGAAGTTTCACCTTACCAAACGAGGTAAACGAAGAACAAATAAACGCCAAGTACGAAAACGGAATTTTACGCGTTAGCATTCCACAAGCAGAGGCAGAAATTAAAAAGCCAAAGCTGATTGAGATAGCGTAATTAAGTAGATAAGTTAGAAGAAAAAAGGGGAGCAAATTGCTCCCCTTTTTTTGTTTTATTGTGTTGAAAGTTAATAGTCGGAACCTTCGCTATCGTCTTGAATCTCTATTCGGTTGAGTTGTACTTTTTGGTAGTAAGACTTTGGACTAACATAAATTATATAGGGAGCAATAAAAATTGTTGGTACAGCTAAGACTACGGCAGTAACTAATCTGCTGATCCTCATTTTCCTTTTTATTCCATAGGAGTATAACGCCCCATTGCTTTGAGATATGTTATCTACAAGTATTCCTAAATTCTTCTTGTCTTTTTTGTCATATTGCTGTGGATAATTTAAATCGTAATTACCTGTTTTGTTATTAATAGTGGCAATAACAAAATCTCGTTTAGTTTTTTTCCATTTCGCTTTATCACCTCTAACATCAGATTTATCGCGTTCATTATAAATGCGTTGTGTGGAGTATAAGATATAATCTTTTTTAGCCTCTTTTCCACGATGCACAAACACCGAACTTCTGTACCAGACTGAAGAGCTACCACTAGACCAGTGCGAGTATTTTCTAATTGTATTAAAGTGTTCAAATTCACCATCCTCAGTCATTTTAAAATAGAAAAGGCTTCCCCTCTTAGAGTGATATGTAGTGTATGTATTTCCGTTTTGATCGGTGTGTTGAACATAGTAATTATAGATTGGCTCACAATACGCTGTTATATTTTTCGAAGCCATATCAATTATCACTTCACTTATTTGAAAAGATTCATTGATACTCTCCTTTTTGTTTTCTTTCTTTTTAGCTCGTTTGCTAATAAGAGTATTTTGGTTGTTTATTCTGAATAAAAAATCATCAGTAAACTTAGTTGTTTTCAATAGTTCTGTTTTAGCGCTGTGAACATCAACACGCATGTAAAACACACCATGTAACTGATTTCCTTTTCTCTCCAATGTTCTGTTAGAATAAAAGCCAACCACAAATGCTTTTTTACCATCTGCGTACCAGTTAAAATCATCCACGTTTTTTGTGTCGTCTAGCTTTACAGGAATTTCTAATATGTCTTCGGTTTTAGGATTGATAACCAAAATTGACATGTAAGATTCGTCTGCGAATTTGTCTTTTTTTCTTTTACCTTTTTTGGTTGTTTTCATGGTTGTTTCTGCTTTTATTTTTAAGCTAGTAATTATTTTACCACCATCAGAAAGTGATAATCTTCTTGCAAAGGCCTGTCGATTTCTATTGAAAATTTTACCTGCCGAAGCACTTTTTTCAAAAGGCAAGAACACTTTACCACGTTTTACCAATTCAAAATTCTTATCTATTTCTTTGTATTCAATAAAAAGTTTTTCGCCATCATCAGCGTAATTCATCGTGGCTAAGATTGTGTTAGGATAATTACTATTGGCTAAACTCACAAACCTCCTATCATTGGAGTTGTAATTCAAAACCTTTTCGAATTGTTTTTGAGCATTTAGTTTTAAATCGTATGTTCCTAGGTAAATATCTCGAATTCCCTTTTTTCCCTTTTTCTTAAAGAAAAACTGCAATCCGTTTTTGGTTATTAAATAATTGTTTAACGTAAAATCCTTGTATTTTTTTTTCAGGTTTTTATTGTTTTGATCAATAAGTGGCTTGGTTTTTATCAAAGTCATATCTTCTTTATCGTACATATTTATGTACAAGGTAGGAAGAGTTGAGACTTTTACTGGAGCAGTGGAGTACATTACGTAGTAAACGCCGTTAACCTCTCCTAGCATCTCCTCCATGTAAATCCTTGGTTTGTTGTGTTTGTACACAGGCGAGGTTACCATTTTAGGGTCAACCTGAGCATTACCCATAAAAAAACTAAGGAATAGAAATAGTGCTACTGTAATTCTCATATTAAAAAAGTTATTTGTTTTCGATTTTTGTTTGTTGTTATTCGCCAAACGCAAAGCCAAGCTTATAACTCATATTAAAAGTGGGCGTTAAATGTGTGTAATCTGTTCTTGTTTTTTGCATTGAGTAGGAGCCAGTTCCAGGCCATGATGAACTGCCGTAAAGCTCCGTAAATGAAAAATCAGCCGATCTAATTTGTCTAATGCCCAAATACCAAGAAATTTCATGTACGAAGTTTTTAGTGGCTATTGCTGATATTCCATAACCGAAATATAGGTCTCTATTTTTTTCTGTAAACGATTCAGAGTATTTGGCGAATTCAGAGGCAGGTATATTAGAGTAACCAGTATTGAATGCTGTCGGGGTATAGCTTAATTGGTAATTAAATCCTCTAACGCCAAAACATATAAACTCATCATCAAAAGCATCTCCTAAATAAAACTTAAACTCTGCACCATAAAATAAGCCAGGACCTTCAATTGTTCTATCGTAAACAGCATCACTTTCTCTGGCTAATATATCTACAAAAAACACTTTCATATAGTCTTGATACAACGTGGTTCCTATGGTTCCCATAACCACTACACTACCAGTTAGAGCTCGTTCATACTCTAATGCTAATGCTCCTCTAGCCAGGGCAGTCATATTAAACATAATCGTGTTTTTATAGGCATACATAGAAACACCTTTTGTACCGCTCACTTTTACATCCGTATTAAAAATTGACCCTTCAGGAGGAGTGTATTTTGCATCAACCGAATTATCTACTTCAAAAATTTGGGCGCTAGCTGCTGTGCCGACAAAGAGCAAAAAGAGCAATAGTGTATGTCTTATTCTACCTATCATAGCACTTTCACGATACATATGTTGTTCGACACTTTTTTGATTTTCTCGGTAAGGTCCAGTTGCTGCAAGTTATTTTGAGTAGGAAGTGTAACTTTTTCGTTGGTACTTTGAATAAAGGTTTTAACGAAGTTCGATTTGATACTGTAACTCACGTTATCGGCATTTCGGTATACCGCATTCATACAGCCAACTACATTTCCGTCTTTATCAAACATTGGACTACCGCTATTTCCAGGTTGAATTGGAATGGTGGTTTGATAAATAAAAATATCATTGTCAAAACCAGTTTTAGAACTGATTTTACCATCGGCAAACTTTATTTCTTTTCCCAATCCTGAAAGCACAAAAGGGTAACCAAGTGTAAAAACCTCTGAGCCTACATCTTTTACATCGCTAGAAAGCATATAGGGTATAGGCTCTTCACGAACATAACTTGAGTCATCAATTTTAAGTAAAGCCAAATCACTGGTTTCGTCTTTTAATACAACTCTAGTAAGGTAACTTTCTTCAAGTGCAGGGAACTCGACAAATACTCTTGTTGCGCCTTCAACTACATGATGGTTTGTAATGATATATCCATCTTGGCTAATTAAAAAACCAGATCCCGAGCCTTTTACCTCCTCGTCGTCAAGTTTAATTCGGCTGCCAGTACTCGCCATTTCTTTTATAGATAACTTATTAAATCGGGCAGTACCCTCACCTCCGATAATCATTCCTACTCTTTCATATTTAATACTCTGAGGACTTGATTTATGCACCAACTCACCATTGATAAAATACTGACAGATATCTAACTCGTTCTTAATTTTAAGCGTGTTTTCTTCGCCCTCTTTAACCCTCATCGTACTTAACATATCGGCTGATATTTGATGCACACCATCAACGTATCTACCAACAGAAAAATAGTTCCCTTGAATGATGTAATAGTTGTAATTATCCCAACTGGAGTAATTGTAGATAAGCCCTTTTATTGGAGCGTTTCTCTTATCGGAAGGTGGTGCAATTTCTAGTTCTATTTCGTATGTGCCAGCAGAAATTGGCATTGAAATGTAACGAGAAGTACCTCTATTTGTTAAACTGGTTAGTACAAATTGTTCTTTTTCTATATATGCTTCATTCAACTCAGATTGGTAAACTTCCCAATCGTTGTTGTTGGCTTTAAAATCTTCCTGAAATAAAGTGTATTGATTTCCAGTTTCAGTAAAGAAGGTCAATTTCTTGGTAGTTCGAATGCCATTTTTATAATCCGCCGTGGTTTTTAAGCTTCCGTTTTCGTGGTAGGAGCTAACCTTGCCATCAAACTCGCCTTGCGCATTGTAAGTTGCAACCTGTTTTAAGTTTCCATTTTTGTAATACCACTTACACAGCCCAGCGTACTTACGTTCTTTTCCGGCGGAATAAATACTATTGGTAATACAGCCATTAAAGTAATTTGCCCCATTGTTGTAGGTAATTTTTAAGCAATGTGTACCGCTACTGTCTTTTGTAGAAACTTGTGTGTAATAAGCAAACTTTTCTTCTGTAACCTCTTGATTTACATTTAGAAATACTTTTTCCTGGGCAGCGCCATAAAGAGTAAATAACAAAAGCAGGTTGGCTTGTAGAGCCTTTATAATAGTTTTAGTTAGATGCAAAAGCAGAGTATTGTATTCTGCAATAATAATACTATGCTTAATTATGGCAAGGAAATGCGCATTTCATTTTTAATCGATGTTATACCAACAATGTATTTTTAGAAAGCTTTAAATAATACCTAAATAGACCTTAGCTTATTCCTCTATTTTTGCCGATTAAATCCAGAGATACATGAATATTATCGTTCCAATGGCGGGAAAGGGGAAAAGGATGAGACCCCATACGCTTACAGTACCTAAACCACTTATTACGGTAGCAGGAAAGCCTATAGTGCAAAGATTAGTAGAGGATATTGCCGAAGTTGCAGGTACTTCAATAAACGAAATAGGTTTTATAATCGGGGATTTTGGTCCTGAGGTTGAAAAGCAGCTATTGGATATAGCCAGCAGTTTAGGAGCAACTGGTAAAATCTACTATCAAACCGAAGCACTTGGCACTGCCCATGCCATTTTGTGTGCAAAAGAAAGCTTAAAAGGTCCCTCAATTGTAGCATTTGCAGATACCTTGTTTCGAGCAGATTTTTCTATGGATACAGGATCGGATGGCGTTTTGTGGGTGTCGCAAATTGATGATCCTAGCGCATTTGGCGTTGTAAAGGTGAACGAAGAAAATGTAATTACTGATTTTGTTGAAAAGCCAAAAGAGTTTGTTTCTGATTTGGCTATGATTGGAATCTATTTCTTCCAATCGGGAGAAACTTTGAGAGACGAATGTCAATTTTTAATTGATAACAACATCATTAACGATGGTGAGTACCAATTGCCTGATGCGCTAAGAAATATGACTGCTAAAGGGATGAAATTTAACCCTGGTAAAGTAGATGCTTGGTTAGACTGCGGAAACAAAAACGCCACAGTTGATAGCAATAAGCAAATGCTTGGTTTTATAGCCAAGGATTTAAACGTACCCGACTCAGCTTCAATAGAAAACTCGACAATTACACAGCCTTGTTTTATTGGTGATAATGTTCAAATTACTAATTCTGTTGTTGGACCATATGTGAGCATTGGCAACGGAACAATTATTGAAAACACCGTAATCAAAAACTCTATAGTTCAAACAAATTCAGAAGTAAAACAAGCGGTAATTGATAATTCTATGATTGGTCATTTCGCAAAATACAACAAAGGATTTGACGATTTAAGTTTGAGCGATTACAGTACAGTTAGCAGTTAATTGAAAGTTCGTTTGCACATACATAAAACGTTTTTCGTGATGTTATTGTCTTTGGCGTTTATGATCTCCTCTTGTGCTAGTAATAAGGAGGCAAAACAAACCAAGGTTCAAAAATCGAGTAAGGCTCAGCTTTCTGAAAAACAAGAGATAGAACTCAAAAATTATTTTTTTGAAGCCAGTAGGGAAAAAGCACTCAGTAATTTTTCCGCAGCGCAGCAGTACTATCAAAAATGTTTGAGCATAGACCCCAATCATAGCGCAAGTATTTTTGAGTTGGCAAACATTTTTCAATCGCAATCCAGATACGCCGACGCAGTTATGTATTTGGAAAGAGCAACCGCTCTTGAGCCAGAGAACAAGTGGTACCTGCAATCTTTAGCTATTTTATATGAGCAAACTAAGCAATACCAAAAGGCATTCGAAACCTATTCTAAACTTGCCGAATTGTATCCAAACGAACTCAGTTATTATGAGGGTGAGGCTAGAATACAACTCTATCAAAACGACTTGAAAAAAGCACTTAAGGTTTACGATAAAATCGAAAATCAATTTGGTTTACTTGAACCCGTGAGTATGCAAAAGCAGCAGGTATTGTTGAGCGTAAAGAAGTATGATGAAGCAATTTTAGAAGCGCAGAAATTAGTTGAATCGGCTCCAGGAACTCCAAAGTATTACAACAATTTAGCGGATGTTTATCGCAAAGCGGGCAAGAAAAAAGAGGCTACCGATACTTACCAAAAGCTGCTTGAAATTGATCCAAATAATGCTTTTGTGCAATTGTCCATGGCAACGTATTACATGGATGAGGGCAACACCGAAAAGGGAGAAGCTTTGCTCCGTAAAGCTTTTAGAAATCCAGAATTAGGGCATGAGAGCAAAACCAGAATTTTACTGAACAACATTATGAAGCAAGACCCCGCCACGGGTAAAATTGATGGTTTTACGTTTGAGCTGGTAGATTCCATGAAATTAGCTCACCCCAATAATGCTCAGTTGTTTGCAATTGAAGCCGATTTACTTTACGAAAACAAAAACATAAAAGAAGCCCTAAAATCGTATAAAGCGAGCTTAGCGGCAGATTCAAACCAGTTTTTAGTATGGAACCGAGTGTTGTTTATCCACTCAGAACAAGAAGATTGGCTATCGATGTATCAAGATGGAAAAGCAGCGGTAGAATTATTTCCAAACCAAGGAACACTGTACTACTTAGTAGGGATTGGTGCAAATCAGTTGAAAAACTATCAAGAAGCAATTGATATATTGGAGACCGGAAAGGATTTTATTCTCGATAACAATGAACTACTCATTCAAGTTTATTCAACGCTCGGTGAGGCGTACAATAATCTAGAGCAGTATGCCCAATCGGATGAAAATTTTGATAAATCGTTAGAGTTAGACCCGAACAATATACTTGTGTTAAACAACTACAGCTACTACCTTTCATTACGCGGTGAACAACTTGAAAAAGCTAAGGAAATGTCTAAAAAAACCATTGAGGCAGAACCTGAATCGGCTATTTATCTAGACACTTATGCGTGGATTTTATTTATGAATGAGGAATACGCCGAGGCTAAAAAATATATGGAGTTGGCGCTCAATAACGGTGGAAACAAGCAAGGTGTTTTGGTAGAGCATTATGGCGATATTCTTTTTAAACTCGGAGACACTGAAGGTGCACTAAAACATTGGAAAATGGCTAAAGAATTAGGCGATGCTTCCGATAAAGTTGATGAGAAAATAACTACAAAAACCTACATTCCGGAGTAATGAATCGATTCTTATTAGGCCTTATTGTTCTGCTTGGAATAACGTTGAGCTCTTGCAAATCTTCGCAAGATTTAAACTTGGGTAGAAGCGACCTAAAAAAAATGTCGCCAGAAGAAATTCTCGCTAAGAATAATGAACTGCCCAAAACCTCCAATCTTTTATCAATCAAAAGCAAAGTTTATTTCAAAACACCAAAGCTATCCGACTCTTTTAAAATGCACGTTCGTATGAAGAGAGATAGCATTATTTGGATTTCGGCTACCTATTATAAGGTAGAAGTTGCACGTTTCGTTTTTACACAGGATAGTGTGAAAATGATTGACCGTAAGAACGAGAAATACTTTAAGGGAGGCTATAATTTTATTCAAAATTTGTACAACGTGCCTTTTGATTTTTCTTCACTTCAAGCCACCTTGTTGGGTGAACCTTACGATCATACTACCTACAAAAAGGTACGAGCGTACACGTCAAAGCAGAATTACATTGTAGCGGGGCAAGCAGAAAGAGAATACCAAAAACCAAGCGGTGAAACCAAAACACAACAACAGATTTATACTGAGTGGTATTCCAGCAATGATTTTCAATTGGAAAAAAGTAAGATTACCGAATCAAGAACTAAAAAGAGTTTTACTGCTGAAATCACAGAACGAGAGTTGGTAGAAGGCGTTCTACTTCCGCTGAAGGCAAACTATGAAATAACTGCTGAAGAGGAGTTTACTTTTAGAACGGAGTATTTAAAAGTTGCTGTTCCAGAAACTCAATCCTATCCATTAACGATATCTTCGAAATATGAGCCGCTTTATTAAGCAGCTAATATTAATATTGGGCTGCATTGTGTTCGCAGCCACATCTTTTGGGCAGTCCCGAAAAGCATTAGAGCAACAAAAATCTAAGATTCGTAAAGAGATTGATTATAAAAATCAGTTGCTCAAGGAGACCAAAAAAACCAAAAAGAAGAGTTTAAATCAACTAGTTCTCATCCGAAAAAAGATAAGAAGTCGCGAGAACCTAATTAGCACTTTACGTTCCGAGCAGGAATTAATTGAAGGTGAAATTAATGGTCTGAAAAGTGAAATTGAGCGCAAGGAAGATGAATTAGAAGCGTTAAAAGATGAATATGCCAAAATGATTTATCACGCATACAAAACTCGTAGTTCATACGATAAAATTATGTTCGTTTTGGCCAGTGAAGATTTCAATCAAGCCTACAAGCGGTTAAAGTATTTGCAGCAATACAGTCAGTTTAGGCAGGCACAAGCCGATCAAATTGTTAAAACAAAAGCTCAACTTGATTCAACCATTGCCAATTTGGAAGATAAGAAAATTGAAAAGGAAGTACTTATTCAAAACACTCAAAACGAGCGCAATTCGCTGGCGGAAGATATTGGTGAAAAACAAAAAGTGTTTAATGAGCTAAATTTAAAAGAAAAGGAGCTAAAAGCAGAGATTAAAAAGAACGAAAAAGAAGCGCGTAAACTCCAAAAAGCAATTCAGCGCATTATTGATGAAGAAATAAAAAAGCAAAACAAAGGCGGCAAGGGAAAATATGTGCTTACACCAGAAGCAAAGGCGCTTTCTAGCAATTTTGCTAACAACAAAGGAAAGCTTCCTTGGCCAACAGCCAAAGGAGTAGTTACCGCATACTACGGCGAGCATTGGCACCCTGTACTAAAGGGGATAAAAATTAAAAATAATGGGGTAGATATAAGTACTGATCAAGGCGGTAAGGCCAGAGCCGTTTTTGAAGGTGAGGTGTCAGGCGTAATTGTTTTGCCAGGTTCCGGAAAAGCCATTATGGTGCGTCACGGAGAATACATAAGCGTGTATGCCAATTTAGTAGATGTTTTTGTACAAAAAGGCGATAAAATAACAACCAAACAAGAAATTGGCATGGCTAAAACCGATAATCAAAAAGGACAAACACATATTCATTTTGAACTTTGGAAAGGTCAAACCACCATGAATCCTGCGCAGTGGCTTTACCAGTTTAAGTAAGTGTAATTTGATAATTAGTGAATTCGATAATTAGTGAATTCGATAATTGTTTAATACCACATTACCACATTACCACATTACCACATTCTCCATTCGTTCAATTATCAAATTGCTCAATTGTCCAATTGAAAACTTATCTTTGCATGGCAATAATTTTATGAATTTGCCACACAAAATTTATGAGTGATTTTATCAAACACGAATGCGGTATCGCCCTCATTCGATTACTCAAACCACTAGACTACTACCAAAAGAAATACGGAACTGCATACTATGGCCTAAACAAGCTGTACTTGCTTATGGAAAAGCAGCACAACAGAGGGCAAGACGGAGTTGGAGTGGCAAACATAAAACTGGATGTTGAATCCGGAAAAAGGTACATTTCTCGTCAGCGTTCTATTAGTAATAAACCCATTCAAGATGTGTTTGATCATATCTACAAAAGGTTTGAAGAGCGTATAGGAAACAATTACGATAAAGCAAATGATGCACTCTGGCTAAAAGATCATGCACCATTTAGCGGAGAAGTGTTTTTAGGTCATCTTAGATATGGAACCTACGGTAAAAACTCGATTGAATCGTGCCATCCATTCTTGCGTCAAAACAATTGGATGACACGAAACTTGGTGGTAGCCGGTAATTTTAACATGACCAACGTTGATGAACAATTCGATTTGTTGGTAAAGCTCGGTCAGCATCCGAAAGAGAAGGCAGACACTGTAACGGTTCTTGAGAAAATCGGTCATTTTTTAGATGTAGAAAACGAGCAGTTATTCGCCAAGTACAAAGCTCTTGGATACACCAATCAGGAGATTACCGAAAAGATTTCGGAGAAGCTAAATCTGGTTCAGATTTTAAAGCACGCCGCCGAAGATTTTGACGGGGGTTACGCAATGGCTGGAATGGTAGGGCATGGCGACGCATTTGTATTCAGAGATCCAAACGGTATTCGCCCAGCGTTTTATTATCAAGACGACGAAGTTGCCGTGGTAGCTTCAGAGCGACCAGCAATACAAACCGCCATGAATGTTAAAGCGGACACCATTAAGGAATTAGGTCCTGGAAACGCACTTATTCTTAAGAAGAACGGGAAAGTTTCTGAAGAGAGTATCATAAAAAGTTACTCTAAGAACTCTTGTACTTTCGAGCGTATCTACTTTTCAAGAGGAAGTGATATGGACATTTACAAGGAGCGTAAAGAACTAGGCCGTTCTCTTGTGCCACGAGTGATGAAGGCATTGAACAATGACCATAAAAATGCCGTTTTTTCATTCATCCCAAATACAGCGGAGACCTCCTTTTTGGGTCTGGTAGAAGGAATGAATACTTTGCTCAACGAGCAAAAAGCTAAGAAGTTGGTCAAGTTAGGTAACACCATAACCCAAAAGGAAATTGAGAAGATTCTCAATCAACAAATCCGAACGGAAAAAGTAGCCATTAAGGATGCCAAACTTCGAACCTTCATCACTCAGGACGATGGTAGAGATGAGCTAGTAGCTCATGTTTACGACATTACCTATGGATCTGTTGTGCCCAAGCAAGACTCTTTGGTGATGATAGATGATTCTATCGTAAGAGGAACTACGCTAAAGAAGAGTATTATTCGAATGCTAGATAGGTTGGAGCCAAAGAAAATTGTAATTGTTTCTTCTGCTCCGCAAATACGATATCCCGATTGCTACGGGATTGATATGGCCAGAATGGGAGACTTTATTGCATTCAGGGCAGCCGTTGAATTGCACAGAGAAAACGGCAACGAAAAAATCTTGAAGAAGTTGTACAAAAAAGCCAAAGGGCAACTCAAGTTACCGATGAATCAGCAAGTAAACGTGGTAAAAGAGATATACGCGGCATTCACTCCAGAGCAAATTTCAGCGAAGGTGGCGCAGATGGTAACACCAGAAGATTGCAACGCAGAGGTAGAAATTATTTTCCAGTCATTAGAAGGCCTGCATTTAGCTTGTCCTAATCATTCGGGCGATTGGTATTTTTCAGGAGATTACCCAACACCTGGAGGTAATAGAGTGGTGAACAAGTCGTTTCAATACTACTACGAAGGAAGAACTGAAAGAGCTTATTAGGGTTTTGGCTGTTTGACCTTGTTTGTCAGTTCGAGTGGACGCCCTAGCGGACGTATCGAGAACATTTTGTAGTGCAATCTTTCTCTAAAAAGGCAATTTAACCAAATCCACATTTCCACCGCTAAGTATCAACCCTAGGCGTTTATTGTGATAGGTGTTTGGTGATTTTAATACCAACGCCAAAACAGTTGCACAGCTTGGCTCTACAACAATTTTTAGGTATTGATAAATGAGTTTCATTGCATGTATGATTTCCTCATCGTTTACTAAACCAATATCTGTAACGTGCTTTTTTATAATCTTAAAATTGATAGCTCCAACCGAGGTCAACAACCCGTCTGCTATGGTATTTGGATTAGTTGAAGGAATAAGTTTACCAGATTTAAAAGATTGATAGGCATCATCAGCACCTTCAGGTTCTGCTGCAATTACTTTGGTTTTCGGCGAAAAATAGTGAGCAGTTAAAGCGCTTCCAGCTAATAATCCACCTCCTCCAACAGGGGTTAGTAAATAGTCTATATCGTTTACTTCCTCAAACAACTCTTTTGCAGCCGTTGCCTGACCTTCAATTACCCATTCGTGATTGTATGGAGGTATAAACACTGCCTCTGTTCGTTGCTGAACAAACTTTAAGGTAGTTTCTCGGGCTTCTAAGGTTGGCTTACAGAATGTAACCTGCGCACCGTAGCTTTTCGTTGCCTCCACTTTCACTTTTGGAGCCGTTTCAGGCATAACAATATGTGCTGTAGTGTTCAGTTGTTGGGCGGCTAAAGATACAGCCTGTGCATGGTTTCCACTACTGTGTGTACATAGTCCGTTTTTTAGTTCAGACTCTTTCAGTTGTAGCGCAAAATTTAAAGCGCCTCTTGCCTTAAAAGCACCGATTTTTTGAAAGTTTTCGCATTTAAAAAACAGCTCGCAACCTGCCAATTGGTTTAGCTTTTGGCTTGTAAGTATTGGGGTTTTATGAATAAATGGTTGTATGCGCTGGTGCGCGTTTTGAATTCTTTCTTCAGAAATCATTAGTAATTACTTAATTCCTGAAAAGGTTAAGTTTATTGGAAGAGGAAAATCTTCTAATTGCATGTTGATGTTAGCATTTACCGTTCCGTTTGAAAAAGTTCCACTGCTACTTTCTAGCACCAACACGTCTCCAAATCCATTAATATTAATTGACTGATTATTAATGGTAAACTTATCTTTCTCAGTAATAACACCGGTCAATTCATAGTCTGAGCCAAAAAAAGTGAAATCAACGCCTATACCGGCTGCTGAAGAGCCTACCGGTTTTACATCCACTGCAATTTCGCTACTTTCTCTGGCAATAGGGTTAGCAGGATTTGGATAAGTAAGTGTTCCATTGTATTTCCCAGCATAAGTTTTTCTGATTTCATCGGCACACAGTTCACCTTCATATAAAAAAGTACAAATACAAACACCTTCTCTTTTCTCGCATGTTGCACCGTTTTGGCAGTCTAAATCTTTGCATTTATTGCAAGAGCTGAATAAACCTATGAATAGGATTAGAACCGATAAGTATGTAAGCTTTTTCATTGTTTTATTTTTTTCCTGTGTGACCAAAACCACCAGCTCCTCTTTCAGTGTTTGAAAGGTTTTCTACGGGTTTCCAACCAACAGATTCGTGTTTTGTAATTACTAATTGGGCAATGCGTTCACCGTCTTCAACAACAAAATCATTGTTAGAACAGTTGCATAAAATTACGCCAATATCCCCTCTGTAATCTGCGTCGATGGTACCTGGTGAGTTAAGTACTGTTATACCGTGTTTTGCGGCAAGTCCGCTTCTAGGTCGTACTTGTGCTTCGTATCCTGCCGGTAAAGCTATGTGCAAGCCTGTCGGAATTATTGCTCGTTCTAGTGGTTTTAAGGTTATTGCTTCGTCAAGATTTGCTCTTAAATCCATCCCTGCAGATTGTGCTGTGGCGTATTCTGGGAGAGCGTGTTTACTCTTATTTATTACTTCAATGGTCATCTGATATTATATTTTTCCGCGTACAATTTCAATCCAATAAACGCTTCCAACAAAAATAGCAAGGCAAATGCTTGCAGCTAAAAAGTTTAAACCGTGTTCTTGCTGAATATAGCTGCCCCCAAAAAATAAGATTAAGGCAAGTCCAATGTACCCGAGCACTCGCGGTAGATTATACGGAATTGGAAAGTGTTTTTGCCCAAGAATATACGAGCTAATCACCATAAGAGCATAAACAATTAACGTAGCCCAAGCAGATCCCATATATCCTAAAATTGGAATTAATATAAGGTTTAAGGTAATGGTAATTATCGCTCCACCAATGGCTATATAGGCGCCAAATTTGGTTTTATCGGTCATTTTATACCAGATAGATTGGTTAAAATAAATGCCCAAACATATGTTTGCCATCAGTAGAATTGGAACCACTTTTAATCCAACCCAATAATCGGGGTTAGGAATAAAATACTTGATAATATCGATGTACAGAGTAACGCCTAAAAAGATGAGACCACATACTGCAACAAAGTAGTTCATTACGTTGGCATAAACCTCTGGAGCGTTTTTGTTTTTGGCTTGCGAAAAAAAGAATGGCTCAGCAGCATACCTAAACGCCTGAATAAACAAAGTGATAATGATAGAAAGTTTATAACATGCCCCATAAACCCCCAATTGACTCATGGCTTCAACTTCTCCTAAAGTATCGTACATAAGATGCTTTAGTAAAATTCGGTCAAGCGTTTCGTTTACAATTCCAGCCAAGCCTGCTAAGAGTAAGGGTGCACCATATTTTAAAAGCTGTTTGAGTAGTTGTTTATCAAAGCCCATTTTAACCTTAAAGTAGGTAGGAGTACAGACTAGGATTTTCCAGATGCTGGCGGCTAGATTAGCAATAAAAACATAGCCCACACCAATTTCAGGGTTGTAAACCGCATCGATTAATGCGTTTGTGTTTCCTAATTTGTAGGCAGTCATGCAGTACCCTAAGAAGAAGACATTTAAACCAATATTTACCAATACCG
The DNA here is from genome assembly GCA_965661115.1 of Salibacteraceae bacterium. Classification (GTDB taxonomy): domain Bacteria; phylum Bacteroidota; class Bacteroidia; order Flavobacteriales_G; family Salibacteraceae; genus UBA6770. The sequence continues at coordinate 45,606 of CBFICO010000004.1, read as the reverse complement.
AGCTAATATTTATAAAAGCAAATTTTAAGGGCTTGTTCTCAAAACGCAATCGAGCCAATGGAATAGCCGAAATAGCATCTAATCCGATAATGATGGCAAACCAAACTACGTATTCGCTGTGATTGGGGTATTTGAGCCAATTGGCAATTTCTTGCTGAAAGATGATTGCCGTTATAATAAACGTAAAACTGGTAGTGGTTATTGATTTTAAAACGGTGCCAAAAACGGTAGTTTCTATAACTCCCTCTTTGTTAGAGAACCGGAAATAGGCCGTTTCCATACCATAGGTTAGTAGGATAACCAAGAAAGCTACATAAGCATACATTTCAGTGATAATGCCGTATTGGTTGGTGGAGTACAAAGCCGTATGCAACGGAACCAATGCATAATTTAAAAAGCGCGGTAGAATACTACTCAGCCCGTATAAGGCTGTTTGTCCTGCTAATTTTTTTATGCTTCCAGTCACTTTGTTTTATATAAAAGTTGATGCTTCAACTCCAACTCAAAGGTGTAAAACAAGCTGTTGCGAATATGTTGTGTTAGGAGGTTTTTTTAACAACGGGAGTGGGAGGGGGTAATGAGGCGTTAAACAGGAAAAACCCTTACCATTTCCCCTTTAGCAAATTCATTTTTAGTTGCCTGTAATTGCACAATGCCATTGGCATGCGCAAAGGTGTGCATCATGTTACTCGATTGCCCGTCTAGAATGTTTACACCTCCATTTTCAATTATGGCTTTTAGCAAAACATCTCTAGAGCCCTTCAAATAAAATTCGGTAAGCAGTGGCAAATTAAATTCAAGATTTGTTGGATTCGAAGCTCCCATAAACTTTCGTATTGCTGGTTGTAGGTAATAATAAAAACAAGTCATTACAGCTGCCGGGTTACCAGGCAAGGCAAAAACAAGGCAATTATCTGTCTTTCCAAAGAAGAAAGGTTTCCCGGGTTTTTGGTTCACTTTATAAAATGCCTGTTCAACTCCAAGCTCAATTAGTGCTTTTCCAACAAAGTCGTAATCACCAACAGAAATGCCACCCGTTAAAACCAGAAAATCGTTGTTTTCAAGGTGTCCTTTTATGGCTGTTTTCGTTAATTCGTATTCATCGTTCACCTTAAGTGAAACTTTTGCATCTATCCTAAACTGTTTAAAACCAGCCATGAGAGCTCCCGAGTTAGATTCATATATCTGTCCGGATTTTAGTTCTGTTCCGGGCTGAACCAGTTCGTTTCCTGTAGTAAGGATCGAAACTTTTGGTGGGTAAATCGTTTCAACTTCGGTTATGCCCAAAGAGGATAAATACCCAATAGCGGCTGGCGAGAGGTAGGTACCTTTTTCAAGAGCAACCTTGCCTTTTGTTTCTTGTTCGCCTCGTTTTCTAATGTTCTGAAAATACTTGCTTCCTTCTTCCTCGATGGTAATTTGATTTCCGTTGATAGAAATGTGTTCCTGCATAATTACCAACGAACCATTATCGGGTACAGCTGCACCGGTAAAAATTCGGTAGCAGCAGTTTTCAGCAATGGAACTTGGTAAAGGATCTCCGGCTTTTATTTTACCAGTTTGAGTAAAGGTTCTGTTTCCGTTTTCATAATCTTCATAGCGGAAAACATATCCATCCATTGCCGAATTGTCAAATCCGGGTAAATCTATAGGAGCAATCACATCTTCAGCTAGATAGTTATGCTGGATGTTTTTTAGCGTTGTTTTTGAATTAGCTCCGGGTTTCGTGTTGTTTAAAACCGCATCTAAAGCTTCTTGAATAGATATTAAGTTCATTCTAGTTTTATGGTAATGCTTTTGTTCGAGGTTAAATCAATCAAGGTTTCGTCATAAGGTGGTTTTCCAAAAGTTCCACGTGCGTTGTTCGAGAAACCATAGACTTCAGTTGGTACACCGATGAAACTCAAATCAATTTTTTCATTTTCATTCTCGTCGTGAAAAGCAGAAACGCCATACTTTCCTTTTTTTAGTATAATACTGGTGCTGGCTTTTCCACTCGAAATGGGTAAAACCAATTTGGCCACGTCTTTCTCCGTTTTATCTTGTACTTTAATCATCATTTTACCCTGATCTGATGTGATTCCAGAAAAACTAATGGTTAGTTGAAAATCGCTTTGACCTTGCAAACTAAGTGTCACAATGCACCCAATTATAAAGTTCAGTAAACGAAGTGTGATACTTTTTGTCATTCGTTATAGGAGAATATCAGGCATCAAACTTAACTTAAATACTACGGTTGATTTTGCTTGGATTTAAAGTACTCCCTTACATTTGTTAAACACAAAACGAAACGATATGAAAATTAGAAATACATTTTTGGCAATGAGCTCCCTTGCCTTGGTTGCATGTGGCTCAGATGGAGAAACCAAACAAGCAGAACCTGAAAAGAAAATTGAATTTGCTCAAGAAACTTGTTCTTATTCTTACGATGCAAATGCCGTAACTGCTGCCTGGACAGCATTTAAGTTTACCGAAAAAGCGGGCGTTGGCGGACAATTCGATTCGGTTGTAGTTTCAACCGCGGGATCTGTAGATACTCCTGAAAAGATTTTAGGCGGTTTATCTTTCGAAATTCCAATTAGTTCAGTAAACACCAAAAACCCAGATAGAGATAAAAAAATTATGGAATCGTTTTTCGGAACTATGGCAAATACGGGTTCAATTACTGGGTCTATTGTTGGCATGAAAGGAAACGGTGAGGCTGGAACAGCTCAGGTAAAGTTAACAATGAACGATTCTACCTATCAGCAAGAGTTGAAATACGCAATAGAGGGAACAAAAGTGAGCTTAACAGGAACAATTGATGTTGTAAATTGGGACGGAATGAGTGCAATTGATGCATTAAACAAGGTTTGCGAAGAATTGCACAAAGGAGAGGATGGTGTATCTAAACTTTGGCCGACTGTTGATATCAATATTTCCGCTGTTCTTTCTAAAGATTGTAAGTGATTGAAACACTGATTTCAAGCTGATAAAATTGTTCAAAATCAAAGCGAATTGTAAAAGGTTGATTTAAACCGAAATAAAGTTTGGTTTTGATTAAAAATAAATTCTAAATTTGCACCCCCGTTTTTGGGGGTGTATTATTTATTGATTACGCTAAACTGAAGCAAATTGGATACAGTAAGCTATAAGACAACGCACGTTAACAAAGATTCAGCTGATAAGAATTGGTTGGTTGTTGACGCAGAAGGACAGACATTAGGAAGATTCTCTTCAAGAGTTGCTCAACTTTTAAGAGGAAAACACAAGCCTTCATACTCACCACATGTAGATTGTGGCGATAACGTAATTGTTATCAATGCAGATAAAATTGTATTGAGTGGAAATAAGATGGATACTAAAGAGTACTTGCGTCACACGGGTTACCCAGGTGGACAGAGAAGTACTTCGGTAAAGGTGATGTTAGAAAAACACCCACACCGTGTAGTAGAAAAGTCTATCAAAGGAATGTTACCTAAAAACAGATTGGGTAGCGCTCTTTACAGAAATTTAAAAGTATATGCTGGTGCAGAGCACGATCACGAAGCTCAAAAGCCTGCAAAATTTGATATCAACAGCATTAAGTAATTTTTATGGCCGTTATAAACACATTAGGCAGAAGAAAAACATCGGTAGCGAGAGTTTACTTATCTGAAGGAAAAGGAAACATTACCGTAAACAAACGTGATGTAAAAGAGTATTTCTCTTCAGATTTGTTAGTTCAAGTGGTAAACAGACCATTTGCTGTAACTGAAAACATGGGCAAATACGATGTTAAAGTAAATGCACACGGTGGTGGAATTTCTGGACAAGCTGAAGCAATTTCTTTAGCTATCTCTAGAGCTTTAGTTGAGGTTAACGAAGAGCATAAGCCTGCTTTAAGAGCAGAAGGACTTATGACTCGTGACCCTAGAATGGTTGAGCGTAAGAAACCAGGACAGAAGAAAGCTCGTAAGAAATTCCAGTTTAGCAAGCGTTAATTTTTATTTCAAGCTCAGCATCCAATCCCGAATTTTTCGGGATGCTCTTTATTAGTAGAGTCGGCGGAACGTGAGCGATAAACCTGGCCTGGCAGATTCCAGGATTTTATAAACTTTTTTAAAATGGCGAGAACTAATTATCAAGACCTTTTAGAGGCTGGCGTACATTTCGGTCACCTTAAAAGAAAGTGGAACCCAAACATGGCTCCTTACATTTTTATGGAGCGTAACGGGATTCACGTAATCGATTTACACAAAACTGTTGTAAAGCTTGACGAAGCTTGTAATGCACTTAAGCAAATTGCTGCTTCAGGTAAAAAAGTAATGTTTGTTGCTACTAAGAAACAAGCAAGAGAAGCAATTTCAAGTGCTGCTGAGTCAGTAGATATGCCTTTTGTAACTGAGCGTTGGACAGGTGGTATGCTTACCAACTTTGTTACTATCAGAAAAGCGATTCGTAAAATGGCACAAATTGACAAAGTGCTTAACGATCCAGAAGCAACAGGTGTAAACAAGAAAGAAAGACTTTTACTTCAACGTCAGAAAGATAAATTGGATAAAAACTTAGGGTCTATCTCTGAGTTAAATCGTCTTCCTGCTGCATTATTTATTGTAGATGTGAAAAAAGAGCACATTGCAGTAAAAGAAGCAAAAAGATTGAATATCCCAACTTTCGCAATCGTTGATACTAACTCTGATCCTAAGTTGATTGATTTTCCAATTCCAGCAAATGATGATGCAGCAAAATCTATTGCTAAAATCATGGAAGTGGTAACAGGAGCTATCAAAGAAGGATTGTCTGATAGAAAAGCAACCCGCGAAGAGAAGAAAGCTGAAAAGGCTGAAGCTAAGCCTAAAGCTGAAAAAGTAGAAACAAAAGCATAATTACCTTAACGAATTACACTTACTAAGATGGCTATTACAGCAGCAGACGTAAATAAATTGAGAAAGCAAACCGGATTAGGTTTGATGGATTGTAAGAAAGCGTTGGTAGAAACTGACGGTGATTTCGAAAAAGCAATTGAATTACTTAGGAAGAAAGGTCAAAAAATTGCCGCTAAGCGTGGTGACAATGATGCTTCTGAAGGGTATGTAATTGCAAAAACAACCGAAGATGGTAAAACTGGTATCAACTTAGTGTTGAACTGCGAAACTGATTTCGTAGCTAAGAATCAGCAATTTATCGACTTTGTAGAAGGATTGGCAGACTTAGCATTATCTAAAATGCCAGGTTCTAAAGATGATTTGAATAACGCAGATTGGAACGGAAGATCTGTTTCTGAGGTTATTCAAGAGCAAATGGGTAAAATTGGTGAGAAACTTGAAGTTTCTGATTACGGTATCCTTTCTTCAGAAAAAGTGGTTGCTTACAATCACCCAGGAAACAGAACAGCAGCTATCGTAGCGCTTTCTAAAGACAACGCTGACGTTGGTAGAGACATTGCAATGCAAGTTGCAGCTATGAGTCCTATTGCTCTTGACGAGTCTGAAGTTTCTGAAGAAGTTAAGCAAAAAGAAATCGAAATAGGAACTGAGCAAGCAATTGCCGAGGGTAAACCAGCTGAAATGGCTGGAAAAATTGCTCAAGGTAAATTGGGTAAATTCCTAAAAGAAAGAACCTTACTTAATCAAGAGTTTATTAAAACTCCTAAGAAGTCAGTTAAGCAATATTTAAAGGAAGTCGACGGCGACCTTCAAGTAAAAGGGTTTAAGTTGATAACCCTTTCATAAAACGAAAAATAAGAAAAGAGAATTTTTAAAATTCTCTTTTTTTTTGTCCTAATTTTCGCATCCAATTATGTAGAGAATGAAGTACAAACGGATTTTATTAAAACTGAGCGGAGAGGCACTTATGGGTGCCAAAGATTTTGGAATTGATCATAGCAGATTATACAAATACGCTCAAGATATTAAAGAAATTCAAGAAGCGGGAGTTGAAGTAGCCATCGTAATTGGCGGCGGAAATATTTTCCGTGGAGTTCAAGAAGAAAATAGTGCTATTGATAGAGTTCAAGGCGATTATATGGGCATGCTTGCAACGGTTATAAACTCTATGGCGTTGCAAAGCGCTTTGGAAGGAGCAGGCGTTAAGACAAGATTGCTTTCTGCAATAAAAATGGAGCAAATTGCGGAGCCATTTATTAAAAGAAGGGCAGTAAGACATCTTGAAAAGGGCAGGGTGGTAATTTTTGGTGCCGGCACAGGTAACCCTTATTTTACAACCGATACCGCAGCTGCGCTAAGAGCAGTTGAAATTAACGCAGAGGTGATTCTAAAAGGAACACGAGTAGATGGAGTTTACACCGCAGATCCAGAGAAAGATGCAAACGCTCAAAAGTTCGATAACATTACTTTTAAAGAAGTGATGGATAAGGAGTTAAGCGTTATGGACATGACTGCGTTCACGCTTTGTCACGAGAATAAGCTCCCCATCATAGTATTTGATATGAATCAACCAGGTAACTTGCGTAAAGTGCTGGTAGGAGAGGAAATAGGAACTATTGTAGAAGGATAATTGTAACAAAGGCATGGAAGAAGAATTAGAAATGGTATTTGACGTGGCTAAGGAATCAATGGAAGATGCCATAGCTCACTTAATTAAAGAGTTGAGTAAAATTAGAGCCGGTAAAGCTTCACCTAAAATGTTAGATGGCATTTTGGTAGATTACTACGGAAACATGACTCCGCTAAACCAAGTTTCTAACGTTAATACGCCTGATGCTAGAACTATATCTGTTCAGCCATGGGAAAAGCCTATGTTAGAGCCTATCGAAAGAGCAATTATCAACTCTAATATGGGACTTACTCCGCACAATAATGGTGAGTTCATCATTATCAATTTACCTGCTCTCACTGAAGAACGCAGAAAGGAATTGGTTAAGCAGACGAAGTCAGAGGGAGAACACGCAAAAGTTTCAATCCGAAATGCACGTAAAGATGCCAACGATGAGGTGAAGAAACTTAAAAACGACGGCTTACCTGAAGATATAGCCAAAGATGCTGAAGACGAAGTCCAAAGCTTAACGGATAACTACTCTAAAAAGGTAGACACCCTTCTCGAAGAAAAAGAAAAAGACATACTTACAGTATAAGATTAGAAAGGCCGAAAGGGCTTTTTTTACAGGTTGTTGTAGAATAAAGTGGGAATATTCGTCATTCCTTGCTTGACAAGGAATCTATAGTAAATTGTAGATTCCTGCTTTCGCAGGAATGACGCGAATATTTTGATAGTTATTTATTTAACCAACATTATTCTACAACACTGCCTTTTGTTATTCCACCAAGCCACTTTTAATAGCAATGCGAATAAGCCCGGCCACATTGTGAACATCCATTTTTTTCATAAGGTTGGTTCGGTGTGTATCTACTGTGCGGTGAGAGATGAAAAGGCGCTCTCCAATTTCTTTATTGGAATAACCTTCGGCAACTAACTTTAATATCTCTAGCTCTCTCTCAGTAAGCTTTTGCACCTCTTGTGGCAGGTCAGCTTGTTTGGTAATTTCTGTACTTTGATTTAATAAGCTCATGGTTACGTTGGTAGAAAAGAATGTCTGCCCAGCATACACCGTTCTAATTCCCTTTTCCAGCTCTTCTTTACTGCTGTTCTTTAAAATATAACCATCAGCACCAGCGTCCATTAATGTTTGAATCATTCCTTTTTCGTTGTGCATGGAAAGGGTTAGAATACGCACGCCTTCAAAGTTCTTCTTAATCTCTCGAGCTGCGTTAATTCCATTCATAACGGGCATGTCGATATCCATTAATAGTACGTCGGGTTTTTCTTTGGTAGCAACAAAATCAACCGCTTCTTTACCATTTTCAACGGAACCAACAACGTCAAAACCATCAATATCTCCTAAAATGGATGTGAGTCCATCAAGAACAATCTTGTGATCATCAGCAATTAATATTTTTATGTTACTCATACTAATGGAATTCTAACTGTTGCAGAGGTACCGCTCTTAGGGCTGCTCTCATAACTTACCTCACCATTTATGGCACTCAGTCTACTGCTCAAATTTGATAACCCTATGCCATCTTTGGCAACAACTTTATCAAAATCAGTTCCGTTATCTTCAACTATAAGTACAACGTTTTTTGAGCTTCTGATTAATTGCAATGATATTTCTGATGCTTTTGCATGTTTTATGGTGTTGTTTATTAGCTCCTGACAGATGCGAAACAACGTAAGTTCAATATTTTCTAATAGCCGCTCTTTTAAACGATAATGCTCTAGATTGTAGTTGATACCCGTACCAACCAACGAATTTTCCAGCATATCTTCCAAGGCGCTAAGCAGGCCATTTTCGGATAGTGTTTTTGGCAGCATTTGGTGAGATATCTCTCATACTTCTCTGCAAGTTTGGTCTAATTTATTTACCAAGACTAAAAAATCTTATTCTGCTTGGCCATTGGGCTCTACTATGTTGGATTTCAGATGAGACATGGATAGTTTTAATGCGCTTAATTATTGCCCAATTCCGTCGTGTAAATCTTGCGCGATTCTTTTCCTTTCTTCTTCAATACCCTTAAATATAGCGGCACTTCCTTTTTCCCTTTCGACTAACACCTCTTTGGTTAAGTCGTGTTTTTGTTTAGTGCGCAGTTGTTTTATAAAAACAAACCCTAGTAAAACCAACAAAACAGCAATTGCTATGGTCCCTAACAGCAAAGCATTTTTTCGTTGAAGTTTATATCCGAGAAGCAGCAAAACAGACCCGCATCCAATCATAGAAAGCAAGAGAATATTCTGCGACCACATGATATGCTCCGAAAAACTAGCGTAGCCAATACTTAAAAAAAGTACACCCGCGCCCAAACCAGAAACAATATCAGAAAGCAATTGTTGGCCGCGTTGCAGCAAGTAATACCCAATATAACCAAAGGTGCCTTTAGCAAATAATCCGAGCGCTACCCTTGCAGCGGGTGGGAACCACCCTTTGGCAACCGCCATATCGAAAAAAGTGAAAAAAGCTCCGAAAAAAAAGTGGCTCCTAAAATGGTAACCCAATAATGCTGAACAAAAGAGTTCATAACTAGTGATTTTTAAATTACAGGCCAAAAGAACCTTTGAATCAACGCTTAACGAAACCATTTTTTACATAAAAAGGACTTTTATTTATGTACTTTTAAGGCATATTTCATAATATATAAAGGACTATAGTAAATAATTAAGTACTAATAATTAATGGATTCACTTGAAGAAATAATTGACACTTTTGGTATAGAAGATCGAACGGAATTCAGGCGATTTTTAAACGAATAGTAGATATTTACCTCTACAGAATCGGGAATATTTCTGCTTAGCTCGTTTTCAAGACTATCAATGTTTTTACTTAAAGCTAGTTGAGCAATTAAGAGGATAGAAAATATTGACCCGAAAATCTTCATAGAGCCAATTTAAAAGATATTCGACCTGAAATAAGCTATTCAACCGTTTTAATTCTTAGTTCTTCTAGTTGCCCATTATCTAGCTTGGACGGCGCATCAATCATTACATCTCTTCCAGAATTGTTTTTAGGGAAAGCGATATAATCTCTTATCGATTCTGTTCCACCCATTAGAGCGCAAAGTCTATCAAAACCAAATGCTACACCGCCATGTGGAGGTGCACCATACTCAAAGGCATTCATTAAAAATCCAAATTGCTCAGCCGCTTCTACTGGAGTAAACCCAAGCAAGTCGAACATTTTTTGCTGTAAAGCTTTGTCGTGAATTCTAATAGAGCCTCCACCAACTTCAACCCCGTTTATAACCATATCATAAGCATTTGCACGCACAGCACCAGGATCTGTTTGCATTAATTGCTCATCTTCTGGATTTGGTGAAGTAAACGGGTGATGCATAGCATGCCAATGTCCTGTTTCTTCGTCTTTCTCAACCAACGGGAAGTTTACTACCCACAACGGCTTAAAAATACTTGGATCTCTTAACTCTAAACGAGTCCCCATTTCTAACCTGAGCTCACCCAATTGCTTTAAAGTAGCGTCTTTATTACCACTTAAAACCAACATTAAATCGCCAGGTTCTGCTCCCATTACCTCTGCCCATGATTTAAGTGCTTCTTGGTCAAAGAACTTATCTACTGAAGATTTAAAACTGCCGTCTTCATTGTATTTTACATACACCAAACCTTTGGCGCCAATTTGAGGTCTTTTTACCCAATCGATAAGTGCATCCAATTGTTTTCTGGAGTACGTTGCACAACCTTTTGCACAGATTCCACCCACGTATTCCGCCGAATCAAATACGTTAAACCCTTTGTTTTGAGCAACTGAGTTTAGTTTATTGATGAGCATTTCAAACCGAACATCCGGTTTGTCAATCCCATATTTTTCCATGGCTACATCGTAGTCCATTCTTGGAAAATCGGGTAGCTCTACATTTCTGATTTTCGAGAATAAGTGCTTTACTAAACCTTCAAATGTGTTTAATACATCGTCGCGCTTAACAAAACTCATTTCGCAGTCTATTTGTGTAAATTCTGGTTGTCTATCTGCTCGTAAATCTTCGTCTCTAAAACACTTTACAATCTGAAAATACTTGTCGTAGCCACTAATCATTAGTAACTGCTTAAAGGTTTGAGGCGATTGTGGTAAAGCGTAAAATTCGTTTTCGTTCATGCGCGAAGGCACCACAAAATCACGCGCACCTTCTGGGGTCGATTTTATTAAATACGGAGTTTCAATTTCGTAGAAACCAATATCGTTTAAGTAACTTCTGGTTTGGATTCCTACTTGGTGTCTCAATCTAATTTTTTCTTGAAGTGGATTTCTTCTGAGATCCAAGTAACGGTACTTCATTCGAATATCCTCACCACCGTCAGTTTCATTTTCGATGGTAAACGGAGGGGTTAAAGCTTCATTTAAAATAGTGAGTGAAGAGCAGTCTATTTCAATTTCTCCGGTTGGAATTTTTTTGTTTTTACTTTCACGCTCAACTACGGTTCCTTCTATTTGAATAACAAACTCTCGGCCCACTGAACGCGCTTTTTCGCACAGTTCCTCGTTGGTGTCCATGTTTAAAACAACCTGTGTAATGCCGTAACGATCGCGTAAATCAATAAATGTAAGTCCACCTAAATCTCTTGATTTTTGAACCCACCCGGCAAGTTTTACAGTGGTGTTTACGTCTTCTATTCTTAGTTGTCCACAGGTGTGTGATCTATACATTATATGCGTGTTTTTTTACAGTGCTATTCAATAATTTAGTTCATATTCTCATCACGAAATTCTTAATTCTTACCGACATTTATCAGAATGTTTGGGAATCTAAAAGACTTAGAGATTCCCGTTTTCACGGGAGTGACGATATGACGAAATATCCAAGAATATTTACCTTGTTTTTTGAGAGTGCGAAATTACGCTTTCTTCCCTTATTTATTGCGCTTGACCTTATATTTGAGCGACTTTATGGAGGATTTAAACAAACAGCACGAACGCTTTATGGATATGGCTTTAGCCGAAGCTGAAAAAGCCGCCGAAATGGGGGAGGTACCAGTAGGGGCGGTGGTGGTTGCTCAAGGTAGAATCATCGCCCGAGCGCACAATTTAACTCAGCGCTTAAATGATGTTACAGCCCATGCAGAAATGCAGGCTATTACGGCAGCAGCAGATTATGTTGGAGGTAAGTATTTAAAAGGTTGTACGCTGTATGTGACTCTTGAACCATGCGTTATGTGTGCAGGTGCGTTGTCTTGGGCTCAAATTGATAAAGTGGTTTATGGGGCTAGCGACACAAAAAAAGGATTCTCCATTATTGAAGATCAGTTATTACATAAGAAAACGCAAGTAATTTCTGGAGTAAAAGCACAAGAAGCTGCAGATTTGTTGCAGCGTTTTTTTAAGGCAAGAAGGGCTTAAATAAAATTTAACCTTGAGTTTAAAGTCTCAACTATTTGAGCTCGGTTCGAAGAGCCAATTTCAACTCTTTCTTCAGACTCTAAAACCAAATAACCACCATCGTTTTTATGGAACTCAGTAACCTTATCCAGGTTTACAATGTGAGAGCGATGAACCCGTAAGAAATTGTCTTGCTTCAAAGCATTTTCAATACTCTTTAGGTTTTTAGAAATCATAATTTGCCCTTCATTTTCGGTGAAAATAATAGAGTACGAACCTTCCGCTTTTATATGAATAATGTTTTTAGGGTTAATGAATTTATGTCCGTATAAAGTAGGAACAGCCAATTTTGCGTTTTCCTCTACTCGTACTCTTTTCAGCACTTCTTTTACAGACGAAGGCTCCTTGATTTTCTTTTTTACTTTTTCTACAGCCGCAACTAAATCGTCAATATCAACGGGTTTTAAAATGTAATCTACCGCTTGGTTTTTTATTGCTTGGATTGCGTAATGATCGTATGCTGTTACAAACACTACATGAAACTTTCTATCACCAAGTTTTTCGAGTAAATCGAAACCGGTTCCCAATGGCATTTCAATGTCTAAAAATACCAATTGAGGGTTGTGTTTTTCAATGGTAGCAATTCCATCATTCATGCTGTTTGCAATGCCAACTAAATTTACATCTGGACAATACGATTCGATAAACTTTGAAAGGACTTTAGTGGCGTTTTCTTCATCGTCAACTAATACACATGTAATTTGAGAACTGCTCATACCCTGATTTTATGCTTTCCCAAATTTATGTAATAATGCTGCAGGGCGGGGTTATTTGCTATCGACTTGGCACGCTTAATTGAACTTTGGTTCCTTTCGGTTTGTCAAATTCGTCTTTGAGGTCGTGGAAAGAAAATTTGAATTCGTCCTTAAAAAGCTGCTTGAATACCTCTAGTCGTTCTTTGGTAATTCTTAGCCCCTGTGATTTGTGTTTTTTACCGATTTTATCTTTATGAAACTCTCTGCCAACACCATCGTCCTCAATAGTGCACAGCAAAGAAGAATCGGAAATGTATTTAATAGATACTTCTATTTTTCCTTTTTCTTGTTTTGGAAGAATTCCGTGTAAAATGCTGTTTTCAATAAAAGGCTGAATCAGCATAGAAGGTATATGCGTAGTTTCTATTTCAATCTTAGGGTCGATGTTGAATTTGTATTCAAATTTGTCATTGAATCGAAGTTTTTCTAACTCCATATACAGCTCTAAGCTCGATAAAACATCTTTAATTGGAACAAAGGTTTTATCCGAATTATTGAGTACTAAGCGCATTAATTTGGCAAATTTGGTTAGGTATTTATTGGATTTTCTAAGGTCGCTATCGATCAGAAAGTTTTGAATTGAGTTTAGGCTGTTAAAAATAAAATGCGGGTTCATTTGAGCGCTTAGGGCCTTAATTTTTAGAGCTGACAGTTCATTTTCTATGGTCAAGCGTTTTTTGGAGATGTTAAGTTGCCAGTTTAAAATCAGATAGAAAACTAATAGTGCAATTATGGCAACCAATACATAAAACCACGTTGTTTGGTAATAAGGAGGTTTTATGGAAAATGAGAGCGTGGAGCTTTCTTTAGAAAGCACACCATTTCTGTTTTGAGCCATTACTTCAAATGTGTAATCACCCGGAGGAAGACTCTCGTATCGAATAGTTCTTTTGTTAGTTTTTTGCCAAGCCGTGTCACTGTTTAATTTGTAGTGAAACATAAGCTGGTCTTGCTGAAAAAAGTCAAATGCTTTAAACTCAATATTGAGGTTTTGCTGATTGTAATCAAAGGTGAAATTACCATTATTCAAAGCTTTTCTTCCATTAAAACTGATTTCTACTTTTATTTCTGGAATAGAGCTGTTTACAAAGGAAGAGTCAATTAAAACCAAGCCTTTTGTAGTAGCTACAGTTATCCATTTTTTAAATAATTGGATATCGTTGATATGCTCAAATCCCAGTCCATGAAATCGATTAAAAGGAATAATGGAACCGTTTTTACGAAGCACATTTAACCCCGATTTACCGCCAATAATTAGGTTTCCGTTCAGTTGTAAAAAGCAATTAGTAAAGTTGCTGCTGAGCCCTTCAGTTTCGGTTATCCAAGTAATTTGGTTGTTTTCTGAACCATCAATTATACCGACACCACTACCTTGAGTTCCTATATAAATTTTGGAGTTTTTTAAACTAATAGCGTTAATTGACTTGGCTTCGGTGCCAGGCATTCGCGTGATATTACCATCAACAAAATGATACAATCCGTCTAGGGTGCCGAGCCATAAATTATCTGTAGTTACTTCAACAATGCAGTTGACGCGCTCTTGAAAATCTATCTGAATAGAATTAAAAACCTCGGAGCCATTCTTATACTTACTAAATGAATATAGCCCACCTACCCAAAAGGTGTTTTTTTCGGAACTTGTTGTAACGCACAAACCCTTAAATGGCGAAATTGAACCGTTGTTATCAAATTGGTTTTCTGTTAATGCCAATAGTTTTCCGTTTGCATTGTAGAGCTGGGTAATGTTATCGTTTAGCGCGATATCAGCAGCATTTACAAGTTTATTGTTTTGTTCTTTTAAGGTAATAATGTGGTTGTTTCGGTTAAAGGTTGCGAGTTGATTTCCTATTACAGAAACGCCTAAAAAATCATTGTTTTCGGATACATCTAGGTTGGTGTAAAAGTGCAAAGCAGTACTAGGAATTTGATACAATCCGTTTGAAAATGTACCAAACCAAATACTTCCGTCATTACTTTGAGTAATAGATGAAATTGCCTGTTTACTCTCTACGGTCCAAGGTGTTGTTTTAGGCTCTTGGTACACGTTTTTGGGGTAAAGAAAAAGCCCTTGGTAACTTCCAACCCAAATGTTTTGGTCATTATCTATCAATAATGCTTTGCTACTTCTTTTGGTGAGATTAACCTCGAACTCTGATTGTTCTTTTCTGATAACCAAGCTCTTAGCAGTAGTGTATGCCGAAAAATTGTTCAATTGGTCAATTCGCTGAATAGCACGCGGTGAAGACTTAGGGCAGTTTGTTAGGTGAAAAATCTCTTTTTTAAAATCAATCCAGGTTTCGTTTTTTGACCGGATTGAAAGTACGTTTCCATTTGATATTTGAACTCCTGAGAACTCATCGTCACAGGTGGTGTTTAACCCTAGAAATAGTGTATCAGAATCAATGCTTGGATAAAAAGAAGAAATGAGCTGCTTTTGGAGTTTTTCCTCAATCAGATGGTTGAAAGGATAAAGAGAAAATGAGTCTTTATAAAGCGTAAATGTTTTGTTGAACCCCATAAACCAAACTGTACCATCATCAGCTAATCGAATTTGAACAATCGAGTTATCAGAAAGCCCATCTTGTTTGGAAAACGATTCTATTTTATACCCATCAAATCGAGATACACCTGCGTCTGTTGCTATCCAGATATAGCCTTGGGAATCCTGTAAAACGTCATAAATTTGATTGCTCGGTAGACCTTCCTCAGTAGTGTAGTGCTTCAGAAAAAACTCTTGACCTTTGCTATATCCAGCAAACAATAAAAACGCTAGCAGAATTATTATCCTCATGACTGGAGCCCCTTGCTGTACAAAATTCTGAAGACCACTTTTTGCAATTCTCGCTCAAGAATTAATTGAGAAAAAATAACTGCTGGGTCGGTTTCAACTGAAGAATCGAGTGCATTTTTAACTTTCCTTTCGGGCACATCTATCTTGTAAAGTATTTGTTCCAATTGCCCTCTTCCTTCGTAGATTATCCGACTTAGTTTAGGTTTGATTTCAGCAAGTAACTCTTCGTAGTAAGAGGTTTTCGAGTCTGTAAATTCTATGGCGATATCCAAGTTTAAATCTTTGTTGATTTGAGACACTACTTTTTCAATTATGTCTTTTCGGTTTTTGTAACCATTTAAATCTAAACTATCCGATTTTGTAGCGTTCAACTTTTGTAAATTCGATTTGTTACCTTGCAAACGAAGGTATAAAACTATGGCTACTATACTTCTTACAGGCGGAACAGGTTTGGTCGGAAAAAATCTTACCAATAAATTATTGAAAAATGGGCATACCGTTCATGTGTTGACTAGGTCAGAGAAAGAGGGTAAGGCAAATCTTAAGTTTTTTCAATGGGACATCAAAAAAGAGCAATTGGATAAATCGGCCTTGGACGATGTTGATGTTGTGGTGCATATAGCAGGTGCAGGCGTAGCCGATAAACCGTGGACAGCTAGATACAGAGAAGAGATAATATCGAGTCGTGTAGATTCAATTCGATTGCTTTACAAAGCATTTGAAAATAAGGGTATATGGCCTAAAAAGGTCATTTCAGCTTCAGGAACAGCCTATTACGGTTTTGAAAACTCGAATAAAATATTTGTCGAAGAGGATAAAATTGGCAGTGGATTTTTGAGTTCAGTTACGGCGCTTTGGGAGGCGGCATCAGATGGATTTGAGAAGAAAGGAGTAGAAAGAACAATATTCAGAATTGGAGTAGTGCTAAGTAAAAATGGTGGTGCTTTAGGGCCTATGAAAATTCCGTTTAAACTAGGTGTTGGTTCACCAATGGGCAGCGGAAAACAACCCATGCCTTGGATTCATATTGACGACCTCACTAATGGCATTATAGCATCCGTAGAAGAAAATGTACCTGCTGGAATTTATAATGCCGTTGCCCCTGAAATGGTTGATAATCAACAATTTTCAAAAACCTTAGCTAAAAAAATGGGTGTGATTTACTGGGCACCGAATGTGCCTGGGTTTGTTCTCAGAATTATTCTTGGCAGACAAAAAGCCGATGAAATGCTACTGAATGGAGCGCATGTATCATCTCAAAAACTGGTGAACGCAGGATTTTCGTTTTTATATTCATCGTTGGGTGGGGCTTTGGAAGAGGTGTTGAACTGATAACCCGTTGTCTACTTCGATACAATTCCGATAAATCGGAATCACTCAGTATGACAACTCCACTGGTTACCAAGTATTTTTTGAGGTTAATGCCTCTGCGCCTCTTTGCGCATACTTTGCATTTCAATAAAAACATCTGCGAAATCTGCGTTATTTGCGGGCATGAGTATCACAACTCCCTTACCATCAAACTCTCTGCAAAGTCTTTTAAAATTTTCTTGCGACTATCTTCTACTGAAATACTATTCAAGGCTATTCCGGCATTTAGGTAAAAAGTATTCATATCTGCCTTGGCTCGGTTTCTAATATCCAGCTCGTCAAGAATGCATTTAACCTGTTCAATTTTAGCGTTAGGCTCAAGATTGGTGTCGTTGTACGTTTTTACCAATTTTACTTGCTGCTCTTCAGTAGCAATAGAATAAGCCTTTGCGAATAGGTAGGTTTTTTTACACGCCAACACATCTCCGCCAACTTGCTTTCCGAACTTTTCTGGATCTCCATACAAGTCTAGAATATCATCTTGGAGTTGAAATGCGATACCAAAGTTTCGTCCAAACTCATAAATTAAATTTGCATCGGTTTCACTTGCATCTGCCATAGTAGCACCCAGCCTTAAACTTTCGCCAAGCAAAACAGCAGTTTTAAGTTCTATCATGCCAGTGTATGCCTCAAGGCTGACCGTTTGCTCATTTTCAAAATCCATATCTAATTGCTGCCCCTCGCAAACTTCAATAGCTGTTTTGTTGAAGTTGGAAAACACCTCAGAAAACTTGTCGCCGGTGTTTTTACTCAAGTATTGATAGGCCAATATCATCATGGCATCCCCAGATAGAATTGCCGTGTTTTCGTCCCATTTTTTATGTACGGTAGTTTCACCTCTCCTCAAAGGCGCTTCGTCCATAATATCATCATGCACTAACGTGAAGTTATGAAATACCTCTACCGCAATTGCTTGATTGCTGGCTTCATTCAAAGACCCACCAAATAATTCGGCAGCAGCCAAGGTGCAAACCGGTCTAACGCGTTTTCCGCCCAATTTCATTATGTACTTAATTGGTTCGTACAGATGAATTGGTTCATTTGTAAATTCAGTCAGTTGAATTTGTTCTTCGAAATAGACTCTCAGCTCTTTAATGCTGTGTTGAGCGGGTGTGTTATTTGTCATCTAGTGATTGAGTAAAGATAAAAGATACTTTCCGTATCCACTTTTAACCAACGGTTGAGCAATTTGTTTAAGCTGCTCGTCATTTATGAAGCCCATATGCCATGCAATTTCTTCAATACACGAAATTTTTGTTCCCTGTCTTTTTTCAATTACCTCAACGTATTGACTCGCTTGATTTAAACTATCGATTGTACCGGTATCTAGCCACGCTGTTCCTCTATTTAGGATGCTTACCTGCAGCTTTCCTTGCTCCAAATAGGCTTTGTTTACATCGGTAATTTCATACTCTCCTCTGGCTGAAGGCTTTAAGTTTTTGGCAATTTCCACTACTGAATTATCGTAGAAATAGAGTCCAGGCACGGCGTAATTCGATTTTGGATTCGCTGGTTTTTCTTCTATGGAAAGGGCAATTTGGTTTTCGTCGAAATCTACAACGCCGTAACGCTCAGGATCTGAAACACGGTAAGCGAAAATGTATCCACCATCGGGATTCGCACAATCTCTCAACTTCTTTGGTAAGCCTGTACCATAAAAAATATTGTCTCCAAGAATTAGCGAAACACTGTCGTCTCCAATAAACTCTTCTCCAATTACAAATGCTTGAGCAAGCCCATTGGGTTCTTCTTGAACTGCATATTCGAAGTTGCAGCCTAAGTGTTTTCCGTCTCCTAATAGCTTTTCAAAAAGCGGTAAATCGTGTGGAGTGGATATGATAAGAATGTCTTTTATACCAGCCAGCATCAACAGCGACAATGGGTAGTAAATCATTGGTTTATCGTATATCGGCATAAGTTGCTTACTAATGGCAAGTGTTAGTGGATGTAGTCGAGTGCCTGAGCCTCCAGCGAGAATAATTCCTTTCATAATTGTTGTTTGAATGGCAAATTTATTCAAACTCAACTTTACAGTTAAGCCATTCACCATCAATGATAGCTTTGTGCTTTTTATAGAATTGAATAGCGGGTTCATTCCAATCAAGTACTTGCCATTCGAGTCGTTTTACGCCAGCCTTTGCAGAAATGGTAATAAGCTCTTTCAGAAGCATTGAACCTATTCCTTGCATGCGGTGGCTTTCCTTCACAATAATGTCCTCCAGATAAAAGCACTTTCCTTTCCAAGTGGAATATTTGGTGTAATACAAGGCTATGCCCACAACTTCATCTTCTTTTTCAGCTACTAAAAAATCGAAGATTTTATTTGGACCAAAACCGTCTTCGTGCAGAACTTCTTCAGTTACAATTACCGCATCGGGCTCACGCTCGTAGGTAGCTAGTTCTTTTATTAGTGCCAATAATGCGGGTATGTCTATAGGAGTACCTTCTCTGAGTGAAATGTTTGAAGTCATGTGGTCAAATATAATCTCAACCTTTTATCACAACTATATTTGCAATCTGATTTTTACAACTATGATTGGAGTTACTACCCTCGACGAATTTATTATTGACAGACAAGACGAATTTCCATTTGCAACCGGCGATCTTTCTAGGTTGTTGCGCGATATAGGTTTTGCTGCAAAAATTGTAAACCGCGAGGTTAACATGGCGGGTTTGGTTGATTTGGCTGGGGCGGTTGGTTCTGAGAATATTCAAGGAGAAGAGCAGCAAAAACTAGATGTATTGGCGGATGAGGTATTCATAAAAGCTCTTAAAAATGGCGGAGAAGTTTGTGGCATAGCCTCAGAAGAGAACGACGACTTTATCGCTTTTGAAAACGAAAAATCGAAACAAGGAAAATACGTTTTAGCAATGGATCCGCTTGATGGTTCTTCGAACATTGATGTAAATGTTTCCATTGGTACCATTTTTTCAATTTATCGACGCAAAACAGAAGTAGGAACTAAGGCAACTATTGATGATTTTCTTCAACCTGGCACGGAACAGGTAGCTGCTGGTTACGTGCTTTATGGTTCTTCTTCAATGTTGGTTTACACTACTGGTAGCGGTGTAAATGGCTTTACTTTAGATCCTTCAATTGGGGAGTTTTGTCTATCGCACCCAAACATGAAAACTTCTGAAAACGGGAAGATATACTCTATGAATGAGGGGAATTATCACCTTTCGCCCGAAGGGATTCAAACTTACTTAGACCAATGCAAAAAGGAGCAAAAAACAGCGCGTTACATAGGTTCTTTAGTGGCAGATTTTCACCGAAACTTAATTAAAGGTGGCGTCTATTTGTACCCTTCAACCACTAAAGCACCAAATGGAAAATTGCGGTTGTTGTACGAATGTAATCCGCTAGCATTTATTGCTGAACAAGCTGGTGGTAGCTCGTCTGACGGTTACACCAGAACTATGGAAATTATGCCTACCGAATTGCACCAGCGATGCGCATACTATGTTGGCTCTAAAAATATGGTTGCCGAGATTGAAGGGTTGTTGAAGTAAAATCAAATTTGGACATCGGACATCGGACATCGGACATCAGATGCCCAAATTTGTCAACCAACAAACCAAAGCTGTCGTTTGATTATTGTTCATTTGCAACCTTAAAACAGCGTTATGCAATCCCTACATCAAGAAGTACAAGAGTATTACGGTAAAGAATTAACTACTTCAGAAGATTTAAAAACCAATGCTTGCTGTACGCTAACGGCACCGCCAAAATACATTCAAGAAGCACTCAGAGAAGTGCACGATGAGGTGCAAGCCAAGTATTACGGGTGTGGATTAACGATTCCGTTTAAAGTTGAAGGTCTAAGAGTTTTAGATTTAGGTTCAGGTAGTGGTCGCGATTGTTACATAGCTAGCAAATTGGTTGGGCCAAGCGGCTATGTTGTTGGTGTGGATATGACCGACGAACAACTCGAAGTAGCCAATAAATATGTGGATTATCACACCCAAAAATTCGGATACTCAAAGCCTAATATCGAATTCATAAAAGGCAATATTGAGGCATTGGATGAATTAGGACTTGAAGAAGGAAGTTTTGATTTAATAATCTCCAATTGTGTGGTAAACCTTGCTAAAGAGAAGCAAAAGGTTTTGAATGATGCCTACAAGTTACTCAAACCTGGAGGAGAGATGTACTTCTCAGATGTGTATTGCGATAGAAGAGTGCCTGAGCATCTGCAATACGATAAAGTTCTTTGGGGCGAATGTTTGAGTGGTGCTTTGTATTGGAACGACTTTATGAATTACGCTAAAAAAGCCGGTTTTACCGACCCAAGAGCAGTTGAAAATAAGCCGATAACCGTTGAAAATAAGGAGCTTGAAGAAAAAATTGGTGACCTCAAGTTTTTCTCTGTTACGTACAGATTGTTTAAAATCGAAGACTTAGAATCCGACTGTGAAGATTACGGTCAAGCAGTTATGTACAACGGTGGAATTTCAGGCCAAGAACATGGGTTCGAACTAGATGACCACCATTATTTCTCAAAAGGAAAAGTGATGACGGTTTGTGGCAATAGTTATCGCATGTTATACGTTACTCGATTCAAATCACATTTTACTTTCTACGGAACATGGGATACTCACTTTGGAATTTTTGAAGGTTGTGGTGGTGCAATGCCATTTTCAGCAGATTCAGAAAGTGAGGCTGATAGTTGTTGTTAGTTTTTTGAGTTCTTTAGAATAAATGTAACGGTTAAACCTCCTCATTTAAGGGCTTATTTACTTTTGCCAGCCTCGTTTGTATTATAGTAAATGTCCGTAACAAAAGCAGAGTTTAATTCCGGTTTTGGCACATGGCCACAAGTGGTACAAGTAGAGCAGCATTGCAAAGCTGAGCCAAAACCTAACATTCATTTAAAAGGATTTAGAGGAAGTGCTTCTCAGTTTTTTATTGCTTCCATGGCAAAACAAGCCCATGGCTTACATGTGGTAGTACTCAACGATAAAGAAAATGCCGCTTATGCCCTAAACGACCTACAAGACCTATTGGGAGAAGATAAAGTATTGTTTTTTCCTTCTCCATTTAAATATCCATACAAGCAAGAATCGGTTGACAACACCAATGTACTTATGCGCGCCGAAACGCTTGACCGAATTGTAAAAAAGCCTTCTTGGATGGTGGTGGTAACTTATGGCGAAGCACTTAGCGAAAAGGTGGTAACCAAAAAGCAACTTAAAAAGAACATTCTCGAGCTAAAGGTTGAGGAAGAAATTTCCATAGATTTTATCAATGAGCTGCTTTACGAGTATCATTTTGAACGAGTAGATTTTGTAACCGGACCCGGCCAGTTTTCAATTCGCGGGGGAATAGTGGATATTTTCTCCTTTGCAAACGACGACCCATACCGTGTAGAGTTTTTTGGCGATGAAATTGATTCGATTAGAACCTTTGACCCGGCAAGTCAACTTTCAAAAAAGAATTATAAAAAGATTCACATCTTACCCAACGTTCAAGACCACAATTTAATGGAATCGCGTGAGGCATTTTTTGACTTTTTACCAGCTAACTCCTTCATTTGGTTGAAAGAAAAAGAGCTTTCTAAAGAGCAGATAAAAAAATCATTTGAGGTTGCCGAAGAAGCGTTCAAAGGTCTCTCGGAAGACACCGTTCAATCTAAGCCCGAAGAGTTGTACATCCTTCCTAATCAATTTGATGAGGGTTTGAAAAAACACCGCGTTTTAGAGTACGGCGGAAGCTTTGAATCTAACCCAACTCAAGTAGTTCAGTTCAATCAAAAACCGCAGCCAACTTTCAACAAAAAGTTTGATATCCTAGCGCAAGATTTACATACCAACAAAGACAATGGTTTAACCAACTTTATCTTATCGAGTCAAGCCAAACAAATGGAACGTTTGCACGCCATTTTTGAAGATATTGATGCTCAAGTAGAGTTTTCTCCAATTCTGCAAACTGCTCACGAAGGGTTTATTGATAGCGATTTGAAAATTGCAGTTTATACCGACCATCAAATTTTTGAACGCTACCAAAGATTTAGGCTCAAAGAAGGTTACAACAAAGCCAAGCAGGCCATAACTTTAAAGGAATTAACGAGTCTGCAAAAAGGCGATTATGTAACTCATATCGATTATGGTGTGGGTCAGTTTGATGGGCTGCAAAAAATCGAGAATAACGGCAAGGAGCAAGAGGCTATTCGATTGATTTATAAAGACGGCGATATCTTGTACGTAAGCATTCACTCCTTGCACCGAATTGCGCGCTTTACCGGAAAGGATGGAACTGCACCAACCATGAACAAACTGGGTACCCAAACTTGGAAAGTACTCAAGCAAAAAACCAAAAAGAAGGTAAAAGAGATTGCCTACGACCTCATTAAGCTGTACGCCAAGCGAAAAGCAGCGCCAGGGTTTTCCTATTCTCCCGATAATTATTTGCAACATGAGCTGGAGAGTTCTTTTATTTATGAAGATACTCCTGACCAAGAAAAAGCGACTATTGATGTAAAAAAGGATATGGAAAAACCTCATCCAATGGATCGTCTAATATGCGGTGATGTTGGATTTGGAAAAACTGAAATTGCTATTCGCGCAGCCTTTAAAGCAGTTGTAGATAGTAAGCAGGTTGCTGTTTTGGCGCCTACCACGGTACTTACCTATCAGCACTGGAAAACCTTTAAAGATCGATTAGCTGATTTGCCCTGTACTGTCGATTATATCAATCGATTTAAAACCGCCAAAGAGCAAAAAGAAACACTGCAAAAACTTGAAGAGGGCAAAATTGACATTATTATAGGAACACATCGAATTGTAGGTAAAGACGTTAAGTTCAAGGATCTTGGTTTAATGATAATCGATGAGGAACAAAAGTTTGGTGTTGGGGTAAAAGACAAGCTTAAAACCATTAAAGAAAACATTGATACACTCACTTTAACGGCAACTCCCATCCCGAGAACCTTGCAATTTTCATTGATGAAAGCCAGAGATTTGAGCGTGATAAATACACCTCCACCAAATCGACAACCAGTAGAAACCATTCTAAAACCGTTTAACGAAGAAACCATTCGGGATGCCATTTATTATGAGGTGAGTCGTGGTGGACAAGCGTTTGTGGTGCACAACCGAGTAGAGAATATTAGAGAAGTCGCTGGAATGATTCAGCGGTTGGTACCTGAGGTCCGAATTGGAATTGCACACGGACAATTAGAAGGTCATCAACTCGAAAAAACTATGTACGCCTTTATGGAACACGAATTTGATGTGTTGATTGCTACTACTATTATTGAGTCTGGACTTGATATTTCAAACGCCAACACCATTATAATAAACAACGCACATAACTTTGGTTTAAGCGACTTACACCAGATGCGAGGTAGAGTGGGTAGAAGCAATAGAAAAGCATTTTGTTACTTGTTATCCCCTCCAATGAGTTCGCTTACACCCGAGGCCAGAAAAAGAATGACGGCCATTGAGCAATTTTCTGATTTAGGTTCTGGTTTTAATATCTCCATGCGCGATTTGGATATTCGTGGAGCTGGAAATTTATTGGGCGGAGAGCAAAGTGGTTTTATGGCAGATATTGGTTTCGAGACTTACCAAAAAATACTGGACGAAGCCATTCACGAACTCAAGGAAAACGAATTTAAAGATTTGTTTAAAGAAGAAGAATCTGAGCTACAAAACTTTGTGTTAGATTGCCAGTTGGATACGGATTTAGAGATATTGATTCCAAACAAATACGTACGAAATGTAAACGAACGCTTGCAGTTGTATCGTCAGCTTTCGGATGTAAAAACTGAAACTCAACTCGAAAAATTTGAGCGTGATTTAAAAGATCGTTTCGGTCCTATACCATCAGAAACTCATCAATTAATTAGTGGTGTTCGTTTGCAATGGTTGGCGGAGAAACTAGGTTTTGAGAAAATCGTTTTAAAGAACAAAAAGCTACTATGTTACTTTGTTTCTAACCCAAAATCAAGGTTTTACCAGTCCAATCAGTTCCACTACATAGTGCAATACGTAAATGCAAATCCGGGCAAAACTCAAATGAAAGAACGCAAGGAAAGATTGTATATAGTGTTTGAAGGGGTTACCTCGTTGGAAGAGGCTTTGAGCATTATTGAGCCAATGAGGGTGGGTTAATCTTATTTGATTTAAGCTAGGCTTACCCAATAAACTAACCCAAAAAGCACCAGCATCGTACCTTCAACCAACAAAGAAAAATAGTATTCAGAGCTGTCTTTTTTGCATAGTGTGATAACCCAGCCAGCAAAAATTGCAGACACTAAATGGGCCACACTCATGTATGCACTTGTTTGAAACAATATCATCACAATAAAAGAGAAAGCCGCCAAGCTTAACAATGAAATTTGCTTCGATTTTTCTATGCCAACCATCATTGGAATGGTGTTTAAAGAACTCCCCTGGTCAAAGTCAACGTCTCTGATATCAAACGGAATGGTGATGGCGAAAATGAAAAAGAATCGACTGAGGAAATAGTAGAATAAGTTAGCTTCAAAAAAGAGTTCTAACTCGTTATAAAAGGGCAAGTACACCGTTACATAGCTTACGGTAAGGCTAATTAAAAATACCTTGGCGAATGGAACATCACGCAATCGCCAATATTTTCCTTTGCGTTTTACAATTGGCATGCTATATCCTAAAGCTATAATGGCCGGTATAGAAATTGGGGTAATAAAATTGGTTCCCATGAGTAAAGCCATTACTACGGCAATACTTCCAGAAATAATTACTAAAAAGAATAAGAGGTTTTTATTTTTAATTGCCCATACATGTCTTGGCGATCGACTTTCTTCCTCAATTTGATCTACCCCAACAATGCGATGCAAATTGTAAATGAACAATGTACTGCTATAGATAAAAGTTAACAGCGTAAGGTCAATAGGGTAATTAAAAACATAATATGATGCAGCACTAATTGCACATACAGGAGCAGCAACATATAGATTGCTGAACAGAAAAAAATTAGTAAGTGAAATTAATAGCTTGTTCACGAGTTGCCATTCATTTGAAAACCAATTGCTCCCCCCACAACAGTTCCAATTACGGAACCCAAAATACTGTGCACTATTTTTTTCATTCTCGTCGATTGTTTGTAACCAGCTATGTACGCCGCCTTATTTGAAGGTTCTGTTCCTGTTGCGTGTTTATTAGGCGGTACATTTCTTGAGCTTAAACTTCCGAAAATTGCTCCTGGTATTGGTGCAATTACTACTGCGGCCGAACCTTCACTCCCTGCGTAAGTGGCTAATGCTCCGCTAACAGCAACCGAAACTATCCAAGTTGCCGTGGTTTTTTGTAATACTCTTCCATCTTGCTGGCCTTTAATGTAATAGCGCATTTCATTAATTGAGTAGCCTGTTTCGCTACTGTCAGGGTTGTAATGCACGGTTTCAATATCACTTTCTGTACTCGAAAATATTCGGGATTTATCTACAATTACGATTTTGATTTTCCCATTTTTTTTTGTGGTTTCAAATACAATTTCTTCAATGTTTTCGTCCAGTTGCAATCCTTCTAAAACCTGTCCACCCAGCATAAGTAGGCGTTTTTCCGTTTGCCCAAACAACGTTGTAGCTACCAGCGAAATAAGAATAAAAAGAAGAACCTTTTTTAGCATACGGGGTATTCGTTTTAAAAAGTCAAAAGTAGCTAAACAAAATACCCTAAAAGCAGTCTTATTCCATAACAAGGAAAGGTAGAGACTGACGTATATTTGCGGTCTTTTTTGGCAATAAAAGCTATATAAAATGGAAAATTTTAAAAACAGACACATTGGCCCAAGAGGCAACAATGTTTCAGAGATGCTAAATGTAGTTGGAGCAGATTCTTTGGAGCGATTAGTGGATGAGACCATTCCGGCTCAAATTCGATTAAAATCAGATTTAGATATTCCAGAGGGAATTAGCGAGTTTGAATACCTGAGACACATTGACGGTGTTGCGTCAAAAAATCAAGTTTTCCGCTCTTACATTGGGCAAGGTTATTATGGCACAATAACCCCTTCGGTAATTAAGCGTAATATGTTTGAGAACCCAGGTTGGTACACAGCCTATACCCCTTATCAGGCAGAGATTTCTCAAGGTCGTTTAGAAGCACTTTTGAATTTTCAAACGGTGTGTTCAGATCTTACAGGAATGGAGCTGGCGAATGCTTCACTTTTAGATGAAGCTACTGCTGCTGCAGAGGCCATGATTCTATTATTTCATGCTCGAAGTCGTGCCGACGAAAAGGCTGGAAAGAACGTATTTTTTGTTGATGAAAATTGTTACGCGCATTCAATAGACGTTATTAAAACACGTGCTATTCCTCTAGATATTGAACTGGTTGTTGGAGATTGGAGATCTTTTAAATTCAACGAAAAAACTTTTGGTGCTTTAGTACAATATCCAAACCGAATTGGAACGATTGAAGACTACTCAGGTTTTGTAGCTTCTGCACACGAATTCGGAGCTAAAGTTGCTGTTGCTTCTGATTTAATGTCTTTGGTAAAGTTAACGCCTCCAGGTGAATGGGGTGCCGATGTTGTTGTGGGTAATTCGCAACGATTTGGTGTGCCAATGGGGTTTGGTGGTCCTCACGCTGCATTTTTTGCTACTCAGGAAGAATACAAAAGGTTTATTCCGGGTAGAATAATTGGTGTTTCTCAAGATAGAAATGGAAACAAAGCGCTGCGTATGGCGTTGCAAACTAGAGAGCAACACATCAAGCGCGATAGAGCTACTTCTAATATCTGTACGGCACAGGCGTTGTTGGCAAATATGGCGGGATCGTACGCCGTTTATCATGGGCCAGAAGGGCTAAAGGAAATTGCAAATCGAATTCATGAGCACACCAATCGTTTGGCTTGTGCGGTTAAAAACTTAGGTTTCGAAATTGTAAATAATACATGGTTCGATACCATTACAATAAAAGCTGAAGAGAGCTTAATCAAAAGAACCTTTGAAGACAAAGGAATAAACTTGTGGTACGAAGAGGGGACTGTTTCGGTAAGTATTGACGAAACGGTAATGAATCAGGATTTAGCTGATTTAGTTGCTGGTTTTGCTAAGGTAAAAGGAAAAGATGTGGTACTTGCTGATTGTAGTTTGGGTATCCCTGCTCACTTAAATCGTACTTCAGAATTTTTGACTCATCCTACTTTTAACAGCTATCACTCAGAGAGTGAAATGATGCGTTACTTAAAGTCGTTAGAAAACAAAGACATTTCTTTAACGCATTCAATGATTTCATTGGGGTCTTGTACTATGAAATTGAACGCTGCTACGCAAATGTATCCAGTATCAATGCCTGAGTTTTCGAGTATTCATCCGTTTGTTCCGGCAGATCAAACGGCTGGTTACGATCAGGTTATCGAAGATTTAGAGCAATGGCTATGTGCAATTACCGGTTTTGCCGCTGTCTCCTTTCAGCCAAATTCTGGCGCGCAAGGAGAATACGCAGGGTTGTTAACCATTCGAGCTTATCACCGCGCTAATGGAAATCCAGAAAGAAATATTGCATTAATTCCATCAAGTGCTCATGGAACAAACCCTGCGTCAGCTGTTATGGCGGGAATGAAGGTAGTGGTAGTTAAGAGTTTAGAAAACGGAAATATTGATGTAAACGATTTACGTGAGAAAGCAGAGAAATACAAAGACACGCTTTCTTGTTTAATGGTTACGTATCCTTCTACTCACGGTGTTTATGAAGAAGAGATAATCACCATGACAGACATTATCCATGAAAATGGAGGTCAAGTTTATATGGATGGTGCCAATATGAATGCACAAGTGGGTCTAACAAGTCCAGGTAATATTGGTGCCGATGTTTGCCACTTGAATTTGCACAAAACTTTTGCCATTCCACATGGTGGCGGTGGTCCTGGAGTTGGCCCAATTGGAGTTGCTGAGCATTTAGCTAAGTTTTTACCAGGTCACTCATTCCGCTTAAATGATAATCCAGATGCAGTTTCTCCCTTAAGTGCTGCGCCTTGGGGTTCGGCTTCTATCTTATTGATCTCATACGCTTATTGCAAGATGTTGGGTAAAACAGGATTGAAAGAATCTACTCAATACGCTATTCTTAATGCAAATTATATCAAGGAGCGTTTAAAAGAGCATTACCCAGTATTGTATTTAGGTGCAAACAATAGAGTTGCTCACGAGATGATTTTGGATTGCAGAAATTTCAAGAAAACGGCTGGAATTGAAGTGGTTGATATCGCAAAACGACTAATCGACTTCGGTTTCCATGCACCTACGGTAAGTTTCCCAGTTGCTGGTACGCTTATGGTGGAGCCTACAGAAAGCGAGAGCAAGGCTGAGCTAGACAGATTCTGCGACGCAATGATTCAAATTAGAAAAGAGATTGCTGCAATAGAAAATGGCGAAGCGGATAAAGACAATAATGTGGTCAAAAACGCACCGCACAGAGCGCAAGAAATTATGAGTTCTAACTGGGATAAACCTTATTCGAGAGAAGCAGCAGCTTATCCGTTACCATGGGTGGAGTCTGCAAAATATTGGGTTCCAGTTGCTCGTATTGATGATGCTTTTGGAGACAGAAATTTAATTTGCGCATGTCCTCCACTAGAGGAGTACGAAACTGCAGAGTAATTGAATTCACTTTAAGAAATAAAAAGGGAGCCACTGCGTTCCCTTTTTCTTTGCTAATTTCACGCTCCATGAAAAACCTACTCACTTGCTGTTTTATAATTGCTGCTCTTGGGGTTTTTGCTCAGCGAACCCCACATCCTGTGCTTATAAAAAAGTCAGCATCTAATGCTTCAAAACAATTTGGTCAACTTGCTGGTGGAACCATCTTGTTTTCGGAGGATTTTGAATCAGGAACGGCATTTCCGCTAAACGGTA
The DNA here is from genome assembly GCA_965661115.1 of Salibacteraceae bacterium. GTDB lineage: Bacteria > Bacteroidota > Bacteroidia > Flavobacteriales_G > Salibacteraceae > UBA6770. Next base: position 15,981 of record CBFICO010000004.1, on the reverse strand, counting down.
TTACCGTAAAAACCAAATCAAACGACGGGGGGTATAAAATTGGAAGTACAGCTGATGCAAGTGCTGGACAGGCTTGGAAAGTACCATCAGCAAGTAAGATAGCCTACACATCAGATGACAAATGCAATTGCAATAAATCTGCCGATTCCCTCTTTTTACCTAGTTTAAACCTATCTACTAATACTGCTTATCAATTGGTGGTTGACGTATATTTTAATTCGTTTAGTGTAAATGAATCAGCCAAAGTTTTGGTAAAGAATGGAGGAATAGTTAAAGAGCTTAAGTCTATTACTAGCCAAGGTAACTGGCAGAAACTTACGATTCCTCTTTTTGGTTTATCGGGTAGTACTCAAATCATATTTTCTTATTCTGATGGTGGAACTTGGGGGAGTGGATTGGCAGTGGATAATATTGCGGTTTGTGAGCCTTCAGAAGGGGTTAATCTAGCATTAGAACGAGTGTATTTAAACGATTTAAACCCTTCTAACTTTTACAGCCAAATTCCAGCTCATCAAGCATCCAAAACTCCAATAGATATTGATGTGAATGTGCTGAATTTAGGGCGTTTTTCTGCTACTAAATCAGCGGTAGAACTAGACGTATTAGGTTATGGAAGCTTATCCTCTAAATCCGACGAATTTTCACTCTTGGCTAACGAAGACACGCTACTAAACCTTAAAGAAAGATTTTTGGCAGCAAATGGAGTAGGAGCGTATAATTTCAACTTGGTAGTTGAGTCGGATAGTATTGAAACAAACACAGACAAAGACACTTTTCGATTTGATATTGACGTTACGGATACGGTGTACTCCAGGGTTGGAAATGAAGTGCCAGTGGCAGGTTTTTGGTATGGGCCGGGAGTCAATTATGACTTGTCTTCTTTGATTGAAATGAAAGCCCCAGATACCGCAACGTCTATATCCGTATTTATTGATGAATACGCTAAAGTAGGAGCCCAATTCGATGTAATTATTCTTAATGAATTTTTCCAAAGTAGAGTTATTCCACAGGTATTTCCACAGTTGGATCAAGACATTGCAATAACAGCTAAACACTTAGGAAAATGGAACACTTTTAAAATTCCACCTACGCCAATGCCGATAGGAAATTATTATATTGGTATAAAGTCAAAAACAGACTCTGTTATTGTTGGAGTGTCTGGTAGTCGTGCGCAAAATGGAATTTCAATAGTAAACATTGGAACTGGTCACACTCAAAGTGAATATTTGCCATTGGTTAAGCTTAACACTTCTAAGCCAATATGTGACCTTCAGATTTCCAGTCAGACGGTAAACCCTAGTTGTGGATCCAATAATGGTAGGAGCAATTTAACGGTTCTTGGGGCAAACGGGTCATTAAGCTATCAATGGGGGACGACTAATCCCGGAGATACTAACTCAACAATTTCGAGCCTATCTGCTGGAAATTATGTTGTTACCGTTTCAGACTCTTTGGGGTGCAGTGAAGTATACCACAAAGCGGTAGTTAATTTCGGGGCACCGCTAATTTCAGTAAAGAAAGTATTAGATGAAAATTGTTTTAATGATAACAATGGAGAAATTACTATCGATATCATTCCAAGAGGGGTTGGTCCTTTTACTATCAAATGGAGCAATGGTAAAACCGATACCAATTTAACTGGCCTTTCTTCGGGTAATTATTTTGTTACGGTAACAAATTCATCAAACCCAGCTTGTGTTAGTGCAAGACGGGTGACTGTTAAAGGCCCAAAAGCACCGTTATCAGTAGATTTTGAAACGATAGATAACTTTTGTTTCAACGATAAAAATGGTAGAATTCAAGCCAACGTTAAAGGCGGAGTCCCAAGTTATCAGTACACCTGGGAAGATACCAGTTTTAAAACGAATGTAGTTTCTGGTGTTGAATCGGGTATGTATTTACTTACCGTTACCGATACAAACAATTGCGCATTGGTTGATTCTATAGAAATAAAAGGGACCCCAAGAATTGTGGTAAGCTCTTCGGTAAATGACACCGGAGGAACAGCCAATATATCTGTTGAGGTAAAGGGTGGTAGTGAGCCGTTCATCTATGCTTGGTCGGGTCCAACTGGTTTTAGAAACCCAGGCACAAAAGACCTTACTGATTTGAGAATTAGAGGGCAATATACCTTGAGTGTTACCGATAAAAATGGTTGCACAATTAAGGATATTAGCAATATACAAGGGTCTGTTCAAGTAATGAGTTTTGATAAATCAAATTCAATAAAAGTGTTTCCAAACCCGTCGAATAGATCTATTTCTGTTGATTTAGTGGAAATGATGGACGTGAGTTACAGGCTAAGCGATATTTCGGGAAAGACAGTTTATTCAGAAGATCTAGGAAGTGTGGCTCATTTCTCCATTGAAAATCAAAATGCTGGAATTTATTTTCTAAACGTAATGGCCAACGGAGAACTATTTAATGTCAAACTTGTTTTTACAAAATAATGAAGGTTTATACAAAGACAGGAGATAAAGGGCAAACTTCGTTGTTTGGAGGTAAAAGGATATCAAAAGCCGATTTACGCATAGAATCATACGGAACAGTAGACGAGCTAAACTCTTGGATAGGTTTACTGCGGGATCAAGAAATAGCTGAAAATCAAAAACAAGTTCTGGTTGAGGTTCAAGACCGACTTTTTACTATGGGTTCTATGCTTGCCAGCGACCCTGAAAAACCCTTAAAAAATATACCAATCATTTCTGCTGAGGATATAACCTATTTGGAGCAGCAAATGGATAAGATGGATGATAACCTGCCGCCAATGAAGTCTTTTGTGCTGCCTGGTGGGCATCAAATAGTATCTTATTGCCATATTTCAAGATGCGTTTGCAGAAGAGCAGAGCGTATGGTAATTAGGTTGAGCGAGGAGAGTGTCGTTGATGAATTAGTAATACGGTACTTGAACAGATTAAGCGATTTTTTATTTGTGCTTTCCAGACAAATAAGTTTGGATAAAAACGCCAATGAAACCCCTTGGGAGCCACGCATTTAGACGATATTTAAATTGATTTGGAAGTGTGTGTAAAAAAATTACATTTGCAAAAATTATAACCCTTAGACACTAAGAAAATGTATTGGACATTAGAATTAGCCTCGTATATGGAAGATGCCCCTTGGCCAGCTAGCAAGGAGGAACTTATCGACTATGCATTAAGAAGAGGTGCACCTTTAGAGGTGGTAGAAAACCTTCAAGAAATTGAAGACGAGGGAGAAACCTATGACAGTATTGAGGATATTTGGCCAGACTATCCGTCAAAAGAGGATTTCTTCTTCAATGAAGACGAATATTAACACAAGCTTATTATACAATTGAAAAAGCCGCTTATAGCGGCTTTTTTTATGGGCTCAACAATGTAAAACTGTAATTGGCTGGCATAATTATAAAAGTATAGAAACGCTGAGATCTACGCCAATCGTAAAAATTTATTTATTGTGACTTTAACTAATTAGTAGCGAGCTTTCCGGTACAAATAACTGCCTCAAAACGGCCAAGATCATCAAAGACAGCACGTTGTTTTAATTCAATTATCGAAATAGTTTGGTCTGGCTTTTCTACTTTTAATTTGTAGCAAACGTCTTCATTAAGCTTACCCGACGTCAATAAATCTAGCTTTTCTATAAGTGATTTTTCTAACTTATTTTCCTCAATAAAATCCGGTAGGTTTGCAAACCATTGGTCAGGCGAATAGCCAGTTAAGGCCTCAAAGTTTTTAGTGGTATAAATAGGTGTTCCCTGTTTGTCTAAAGTGAAAAAGAAAGTATCCCCGTGTTCTAAAATATACCGTTGTTGAGTTAAGGCGTTCGACAGGCTTTTTTTGCTTTGGAACAGCTCGTCTACGGTTTGAGTAATGTCTTTTAAACTGATAACAAAAACAACTATAATTATAGCAATCATTACAAAAAACGAGAGGAAAATAACTTGAAGTTTCGTTTTGATTGGAGCAACAAAATCGTCTTCTGATACAACGAAAATTAACCCAAAGCGTTCGTTTAGAATTTTAAAAGGTTTGTAACAGCTCATAAATACTTTCGTGCTATGTGGTAATTTATGCAGCAGCTGTCCTTGTTTGTTATCTAGAATATCGTCAATAATTTGCTTTTTGTAATGAGGCATTAAATTAAATTGGGCTTCAAAATGTTCTCCAGTCTCTATGGTTTGGAAGCCTATGTTTTCCGTAAAGATTATTTTGGAGCTGTATTCTCCGGTGTATTGTCTAAAGGCTTCGTCACCAATCATTTTAATAATGTCGATTATTGCACCTACATAAATTTCTTGTTCAGCCCCAATTCTAAGCGGGCTCATCAATAGTAATTTACTGCCTTCTAGATGAATAACTTTTGGTGTATTGGTATACTGCAGTGGAAGTAGCGTTGACGATAGGTTGTTAAATCCCTCTTCAATAATCCCTTTTTTATCGATACTAATAAAATAGAGTTGCTCCTTGTTATATATGAAAACCGAATCAACAAAAGATCGATAGCGATTCACGGTTCTTTTCAGTCTATACCTGAATTTTCCACTACCTGGTGCATTAGGCTTAAAAGCTGCTTGAAAATCTTCTAAATCGGCAAGGTTTGGAAATTCTTTTTTGAATTGAATTATTTGATTCTCAACGTGTTCTGATGACAACTCTAGTTGCTTTTCAATATACTATTGTCTCGAGTTTATCTGGTTGGTAATGAGTGTGCTGTACATAAAATAGCTAAGCACAATCATTCCAATAATAATAATGGGTAATGCAAAAAATGTAACTGGACTTGTTTTAGCGAAATCCTTAAGCATACTCTAGGTAAATTACCGACGAAAATACATTCTGAAAGCCTATCAAAAAAGCCATTACCAAATTATTAGCGAGCCACTGCAATTGTACCGGCATATACGGTGCAGTTTTCTATTTTGTTTAGCTCTCTTATCAACGATGCTAGAGTAGAACCCGTTGTGATAACATCATCAATCACAAGCACTTTTTTATTTGCGAATTTTTCCGGGTTTTTTACCTTAAAAATCTGTTCGGCGTTGGTATGTCGGTCGTAATGCGATTTTTTGGTTTGACTTTCTGTTGCTCTTATTCTGTGTACAATTTCTAGATTTAACTCAGCATCAATAGCACTTGCAATACCTTTTGCTATTGAGTCGCATTGATTGTATCCTCTAATTCTTTTTTTTGATTTATGAAGAGGGAGTGCAACTATAAAATCGATGTTGTTATATAAGTCACTTTTTTTTAAGTCGCTACCGATTATCTGACCAAACTCTTCACCAACCTTCTGTACACCTTTGTATTTTAATGCATGTATGGCCTTTTGCAATGCGCTACTTTTTTCAAATGTATAATAGGCAAATGCATGTTCAACGTTGCACTTTCCTTCCAGTAAACTCATAATTGGATTTTTCTCCATGAAAAGGAATTTGGTTCTCGGAAATTTTATTCTACAATTAAGGCAAATTGCCCAGTTAGACTTGTGTACAGGCTTTTTGCACGCAGCACAAAGTTGTGGATAGAATAGTGAAATAATTTCGTTAATCATGAGTTTGGTCTCTGTTTGGTATAACTAGCTTTGTTTGAGTTTAGTAAAAGTAAAAAAAATAAATAATGTCAGAAACGACTGAAAAGAAAGACAATACTTCCAAGATATTAATAGCACTGCTTACGGTGTCAATTCTAGCTAATGTAGGATTGATGTTTATGCTATTTGATGAAAAAAGTAAAACAGAACAGCTAACTGGCGAGAATACTGAAATTACTCTTGAGAAAGAAAACCTAACTGACGAGTTGAACGATATGTTGGCACAATACGATACCTTATCATCAACCAACGATACGTTAAATGCCCAATTAGCTGATGAAAGAGCTAAGGTTGAAAAGCTTATTCAGCAAGTTAAGAATGGAAATTGGACCATTTACAAGCTCAAAAAAGAAGCGGAAAGTTTACGTAAAATAATGAAGGGTTTTGTGCATACCATAGATTCATTGAACACGGCCAACATTGAGTTGATGGCGGAAAACCAAAACATAAAAGGTGAGTTGGGTAAAGAGCGTGAAAAAGCTACGCAGCTTGAGTCAGAAAAAAGTAAACTGGCTGCTAAGGTGAAAATTGGCGAGCGATTGCAAGCAGTTTTTATTGAATCTTATGGGCAAAAAGTAAAAAATAACAACATCCATAAACGGACCGATAGAGCTAGAGCGGTTGAAAAGATTAAAACCTGTGTAACTATTGGTGAAAATGATCTGGCAAAACCGGGTAAAAAAGATGTTTATGTAAGAATTATTGCTCCATCCGGTAAGGTCCTTACACTCACTGAGGATAAGTCAAATATGTTTGAGTTTGATGGGATTCGTGGATTGTATTCGGTTAAAAAGCAGATAACCTATGAAAACAAAGAGGTAGATGTTTGCTTGTACTGGGAAGTGAAGGCTGAGGCTGAACCAGGTAAATACATTGTTTATGCGTATGCCGATCAGCACGAAATAGGAACGACTGAGTTTGTATTGGATTAGGATAGTTTTTTTAAGTTTTCTCCTTGTTTTTCTTGGGTGTAATGTTACGGCTCAAAAAGCCAAAAAATTCAAGAAAAAGGAGTTAAAACTTATTGAAAAGGGCTTGCCAAATGAGCCCATGTGTGTGCTTACAATAATCAACAAAAAGGATTCGGTTTTTCTGAGAAAGGCTTGTAAAAAAGTAGATGTTCAAAAGAACCAAGCTCAGCTCAATTACTTTGCTAAGCGCTTAATTAAAACGGTTCAAGACCCGTCGAATATGGGAGTAGGTATTGCGGCGCCACAAGTTGGTTTGGGACGGCAAATTATTGTAGTTCAGCGCTTTGATAAAGACAATACCCCTTTTGAGGTTTATGTAAACCCAGTAATAGTGAGTTGCTCTGAAGAGAAAAAACTGGGTAAAGAAGGATGTTTATCTATTCCTGATTTTCAGGCGGAAGTATTTAGGCCAATTAGCATTACCATTGAATATCTAGATATGGATGGAAAGAAACACATTGAAGAAGTGAGCGGATTTACTTCGGTAATATTTCAGCACGAAATAGATCATTTAAATGGCATCTTATTTACCGATCATTTAAACACCGAGTAATTACAGCTTAAGGTACTTTTTTATCTCCTCAACATAGGCCCTGAATGCCTGTGACCCAATACTTGTAATTTTGCAAGTGGTAAGTGGCAGGTTACCCTTAAACGACTTGTTTACCTCAATATAATTTGCCTCTTTTAGTTTAGATATCTGAACACTCAAATTTCCCTTTGATGCTTTAGTTTCGGCAAGCAAATAATTGAATTCCGCCGATTCAATATTAACAAGTAAACTCATTATCGATAGGCGCAATTCATTGTGTAAGAGAGGGTCTAGTTTTTTCTTCAATGCACGGCTTTTTTAAGCAGATAACCTGGAACTAAATAGGCCACAATAATTGCTGCCGCCAAGCACAATAGTTGATTTGGGAAACTCAAGAAAAATGCAGCAACTGAAATTCCCCAGCACACTATAGCCCCAATTATTAAAGGTCTGAATCGGATAATTCCACCCATTACAAAACAACCTAATGCATACAAAGCCATAAGTAGCGGATATACTTTTGTTGGGCCAATAGAGTGCATAAAAACTAGCAGTACAAACAAATAGACGCCAAAGCCACCCCACAAGTAACCAATGCTTTTGTCTAAATGTGTTTTGATTTGCTTGGATTTTGAGTTTTTCCAACCAAAGTATCCAGCCAATGCTCCGGCTGTAGGCATAAAAATGCCCCAGGCAACGTACGGGTGCGGGTAACCAGTATGTTGAAGTAGAAAATAATGAATCAGCGCGGCAGCCAAAGTTGCCCAGCCCCAAATGAGAAAAAATATACTGTTCTCACTGATATTTTGTTGGGTGCGGCCTATCATTGAGTGGATAACAGCAAGGCTTTCTTCCGGTGTAAAATCAGTTTTCATCGTTGTTGTCTTTTTGGTTTTTTCTGTTTAGAGATAACGCTAAAAGAAACCCACAACCAGTGCCTATCATAAGGTAAGGCAACATGTTGTTCATCAAAAATCCTAGGCCCAAACCAATCATTGACCCAGCGGCAATTGCAAATCCAGTATTCATAATCTTAAATTTTTGTCAAATATAAACTAGTTTATAAAATAAACCAAATGGATAAAAAAATTATTTCATAGCAATTTCTTTAGGTTTTGCTTCCTCAAACGGAATTGCATCTAATTGAATTTTAAGAGAGTCCTTTATGCTATTGAAAGATGGAAGCAACTCTTTTTTTACAGGTAGAGAAGCAGGGAGCTTTTGAGTTCTGTGGTTTACTTGCTTTCCGTTTTTCCAGAATCGGAAGCATACATGCGGACCAGTAGCTAACCCAGTGCTACCTACATAGCCAATAACATCACCTTGCCGAACATACTTACCAGACCGAATACCTTTTGCAAATTTGGACATGTGCAAATACTGAGTAGTGTAGGTGCTGTTATGTTTAATCTTAACGTAATTCCCGTTGAATTTTTTATAGCGAGCTTCTATTACTTTTCCATCGCCAACCGCTAGAATTGGCGTTCCTTTCGGTGCCGCGTAATCGGTTCCTAAATGGGCTTTCCAGCGCTTTTGAACGGGGTGATATCTGCGCATAGTGAAGCTTGAACTAATTCTTCCAAACTTTAACGGTGATTTTAAAAATGCTTTACGCAAACTCTTTGCGTTCTCATCAAAATAGTCAGTAACGTTATTCTGCTCAAACGGAAAAGCGTAAAAGTTTTCGTTGTGATGTACAAATAATGCACATTCAATACCACCAACCCCAACGCGGGTATCTTCTACCCATTTTTCGTTAAAAACCACTTTAAATTTATCTCCCTTTTGAATTCGGTAAAAGTCAATACTCCAAGCATAAATTTCGGACAATTCCATGGCTAAGCCTGCGCTACAATTAATATCAATTAGGGTTTGATACAAGGATGAATTGATAACTCCAGCAACTTCTCTACGTTTTACAGTTACTTCTTTTTGCGCAATTGCAACGTTCATAGTATCTCGTAAGTCAAAGACTACATAATCAATTGCATTGGCCTCGTAAATAAAATATTGAGCCTTTTCTGTGCTGTCTTTTTTGCAAAGCACGGTGTAGTTTTTTCCACTTCTCAGCTTGCGCAAATCGTACACATCTTTTGCTTTTTTAGATAACCTATCTATCTCTGGCCAGGGGATATGGTTAAGTAAAAGAATTTCAGAAATAACTTGGTTCTTCTTAATCGTCCCTTCTTTTACAATAAAGGAATCTAGATTAAGACCATATGCCATATTCGCTTTAGGAACTGCAATTGTATCTGTAGGCAAACTAACATCTGCAGTGTTGTCATTCTCACCGCAACCTATTATTCCAATAGAAAACAGTATTAAAACTTGCCATAGAATTATTCCAATTCGCATATCACCAAAAGTGCCTATTTAATAGGTAGACCAATTTTACTGGCGAGCTTATTGTAAACAGATTTCTGTTTATTTTGATTTATGAAGATGTTGAAGTTTTTACCCTTATTTCTCGTTTGTTTTTTTACTGTGGAAGCGGTTGCCCAAAAAACTACTTTACGCTACTCAATTGGTGCTGCTTTTTTTGATTTAGGTGAGTACACGGTAACTAAAGAAACAAAGGGAGACTCTACAATTTACGATGCAATTTCCGACGTTGAGGTACCGTATTTATTCAGCAAGTACAAGGTGCAATTTATAACCAAATCAAAGTTTTATAAAGACACTATGGTGCTCTGCCATGTTGATGTTTTTGTAAATGGAAAGTTGCGCGAATTCAATCATACTGTTTTTGTTGGAAATAATTACAAATTGCACAGAATAGATGAGGATGGCAACGAACGCAATGAGTTGCTTAATGTACCTGCCATTTTTGTAACATCAACTATGTTATTCTTTAATGAGCCTTTAGATGATATTAAGTACGCTTACAATTATGCCGAATTGTATGGGCATTTTAACAAAATTGAAGAGTCAGCGAAAAATAGTCACGATATAGTAGATAAGCTCTCTGGTAGAAAAACAACTTACCATTATAAAAGAGGGCAGGTAGTTTCTACAGAAGTAGATTACCCAATAATGACTTTTGGTTTAAAGCGAAAAAAAGATTAGAAAAACATTTCCATAAAACTATCCGGAAACTCAGCGCCAGAAATAAACAATCCAGCCGCTAGCATTTTATGCTTTAATCCTGCTTTGTTCATTGCCATTGGAAATGCACATACGGATAAAAGTGCAAGTGCAGGAATTGCTAACAGAAGAGGAAATAGCGCTGCAACTTCTTTTAGATATGCGCTTATTACAAAAAACACAGTGGCCAAAACAAAGGATATGATAAAGGTGTTTTTTATGTTGTTTTCGTCAATGCGTTTTGATAGTACCCAAGCAGAGAATGCAGTAATAAGCAAGAAGGCGCTTACAATAACTTCTCCAGTATAATCGCCAATGTCAGCCCTAATAAGTTTTAATTCTATTTGATTTGGAAGTATGTTAATTAGGTAAGCGAACACCACACCAAATAAGAAAGCCAAACCCCAAATTTTCAACGGTTGAATTCCTTTTACACCTTCTTCTCCAGGCTCAAATCGCTTTTTATGGTCATCAGATAGCTTAGACCAAGACTTAAAATTTTGCCCAAACCAAATTCCGGTAACCAACACTATAGTACCTCCAAACACAAAAGTGATGGGTGCTCCCAATGCCTCAATCAGCAATACAATAGCGGGCTCCAGGGCATATACCAGGTCGGTACTCAAAACATACAAACCCATTACAACCGCAAACTGAGCTCTAGGAACAAATTTCTCAAGCATAGCCAGGGCTGGTGCATAAAAGAGGTTCATAGATATTAACCAAATTACCAACATAACCGGAAGGTATAGGCTTAAATCGAAAATTGGATTTGCGCCAATGGTGCTGGCAACTACCATAAAAACCAAAGCCGTAAAACTTACTCCGGAAGTAACTAGCGGAATTCGCTTGTCGTTAGGTTTGTAAAAACGATCAGCCACAAATCCAGCCAAAGGCGGAACAATTAGCAGGATAAGCAGTTTTGCTTTGTGCAAGAAAGACTCGTATCCATTGTAATTAAACTGATCAAGCAATTGGGGTTGGTAATTGTGGTAGGCAATCCATGAAATAACTATCGCTGCATTTAAGGCGATTAAACTCCAGATTTGTTTCCAGTGTGTTGTTTGTAGCATAACATGTTTAGTTTTTACTCAAACAAATGTAATGGGCTTATTTCACATTGAGGAATAAAAAAAGGAGGGTTGTAGAATATTGTGGGTCAATGATATTGTCAAGAAAATAATCGCGTCATTCCTGTGAAAACAGGAATCTAAGTACTATTCTAGATTCCTTGTCACGCAAGGAATGACGAGTAATTCCGAGATATTCTGCAACGTTATCTAAAAAAAGCGCCTCAATATTGAGGCGCTTTATCTGGAAGTAAATCGGAGGGTTAGAACCATCCTCTTTTTTTCTTTTCAACTTTTGCAATTGGTGCAACTAAGTTGCTATATCCAGTTATTTCTAGTTTCACGCTTCCTACCAAAATCTTACTCTCAAGTAGGATAGGAATTTTGTTAGCATCATCAGTTACCCAAACATTCATGTCTTCTTCACTCTTGAAAACTCTACCTTCTTGAACAACTGGTACAAATTTGTGACATCTGTAAGTTCCCATGTTCACGGTAACCTCTTCAATCCCTTTGTACTTAACGTAAAAAGGCCACATTTCGTAATCCATAAAAGCGTTTATTCTGTATATCTGACCAGGTTTTGCATCGCTAAAGTCCAAAGCTCTTAAGTAGTAGAAGCTACTCAACATATCTTGAACATCACTAGGAGTTTTTATCTGACCTTTTGCCTTAGTGTTTACATGCCCTTTTTCAGGCTCAAAGTGATAGTCTCTGTTTATGATGTAGCCACCTTCGTTAACTCTTCTCTTAAACTTTCTAGGAGCAAGAGTATTTTCATCTAAATACGTTTCGTAAACATCTCGCACTTTGTAAAACCATTCAAAAACATTCAAAGTTTTACCTTCACCAACAGCATGAAAAACTGGGTTTCCATCAATAGTGGTGTCTTGTCTTTTAATAGTTAAATCCGCAGTACCAGCATCTAACCATCCGTAGTGTGCTAGGTAAGAAATTTTTTCACCTTCTTTAAATGGCTTTACCTTGGACAATTTTTGATCCGCAAATTTTGTAGGCATTTTTTCTAACACTATGCGCTCATCAAAAGCGAAAAGTGCTAAAACTGCTAATCCTAACAATGGCTTTTTAAGTGTTTTCATGACTACTAATTTTAAATTCACCTGCACATAATCCAAATCTGTGCCAAACTTTAGTAATGATTATTAAGTGATTAAAAATCAGATTGTTGGATTATAGGTAAACCCTATTTATTCTAGGAGATATGGAGGTGAGAATCTCGTACGGAATGGTATCAATTACCTCGCACATTTTGCGAATATCTTTTATTGAGCCAAGGATGGTAAGCTCGTCGCCTATTTGCACATCATAACCTGTTGCATCAACCATGCATAAATCCATGCAAATGTCACCAACTATAGGCAGTGCTTTCCCATTCCATTTTAGGCTCCAATTTCCGTTAGATAGTTTGCGGTTTAAGCCATCGGCATAGCCCACAAAAACAGTAGCTATTTTGCTTGTTCTTTCTGCGGTCCAGGTTCTGTTATAACTAACGGTTTCGCCAGGTTCAATACTTTGAATGTGTGCCACTTTTGTTTTCCAAGAAAAAACATTTTCAAGATGTATGTTGGTAGCAGCAATTCCGTACATACCAATGCCAATACGTTGTAAGTCTAAGTTTTCGTGCACAAAACGTTCGGCTGCACCTGTATTGGCCATATGTAATTTGGCATCAGTTTTAACAATGGATGTTAATGACTTAGCCAAAGCGTTAAATTCATCCAGTTGTTTTAAGCTGTAATAATCAAAAGCTTCATTGCCCGATGCTACGTAATGGCTAAATATGCTTTTAACGCAGAGGTTAGGGTTTTCAGTAAGTTGAGCTCCTAAAAATTCTATTTCATCAGGTTTATAGCCAACCCGATGCATTCCGGTATCCAGGTTTATATGAACGTCTATTTGTTTGTTCGTGTTTTTTGAAACAGAGATTAAAGCTTCGGTATATGCCGGGTTTATTAAAACCGGCTCAAGATTATAGTCAATAGCTTGATCAAATAAACCAATATCCATATTAAGTATCATGATTGGTTTTTTAATACCAGCATTTCGCAATTCTAAGCCTTCGTCTATACTGGCAACAGCATAATACTCGACAGCATTTTCAGATTCAAATATTTCCGCAACTCTAACACAACCTGCTCCGTACGCATTGGCTTTTAGAACTAAAATAATGGCTTGATTATTTTTTAATCGTTGCTTATAAATAGACATGTTATCGAACAAGCTTTGCTCGATTATTTGTACCACCGAATCTCTAAAACCGGCCATCTATTTTTCGTTTTCGGCTTCTTTTCGTAGTGCTTCAAAGTAGGCTTCTCTAGAAAGCGGCTGATAGTTCTCTGTTGCACCTAACTCAACCAACCCGTCATTATTGGTTAATCGGTGAGAGTAGTTGGCCAGCTTTCCAGTTTTTACACATATTGCGTGTACTTTGGTAACGTACTCCGCAATGGCCATTAGATGTGGCATGGGTCCAAAAGGTTGCCCTTTAAAATCCATATCTAACCCGGCTACAATCACTCTTATACCCGAATTAGCCAGCTGATTACAAACATTAGGTAAGTTATCGTCGAAAAATTGTGCCTCATCAATCCCAACCACTTCAACATTATCTGCTAAAAGCAAAATGTTGTTGGAACTTGGTACTGGGGTACTCTGAATTGCGTTTTCGTCGTGCGATACTACCTCTTCATCAGAATAACGCGTATCTATTTGAGGTTTAAAAATTTCTACTTTTTGTTTCGCAAACTGAGCTCGCTTCATTCGGCGTATAAGTTCTTCAGTTTTACCAGAAAACATAGATCCGCAGATGACTTCTATCCAGCCAACCTTATTCTCTTTCTCTATTTTATTCTCTAGAAACATTGTAGTTACGCAAAGCTAATCAACTGTTTATTTTGCTGCTATATTGCAGGAACTATCTTAATAATTAAAATAAATTTGTGACCCTCAGCGTTAGTTATCGATGCAACAGAAAATCGAAGAAATAAAAGCTCAAATCGAATTGCTCAAAAAAGAGCTGTTGGCCTTGCCAAGTGTGCAAGACCAGAATAGCATTGATGATTTGCAAGCGTATATTCGAGTAAGTACAGAGTTGCTTAAGGCGGTTGCTGCTTTTCAGGTAATTAAAAACGTGGAGGAAGAACAAGCTATAGAAGAGCAACCTATTCCAGCAGAGGAACAAAAACCTGAATTAGGAACTCTGGAATCGGTAATAAACGAACCACCAGCACCTACAATTGAGCCTGAACTCGAACCCGTTGAGGTGGAAGAAAAGCCTCAAGAACAACCTGTTGTTCAATCAACGGCTAAAGCTGCTCCCCAAGAACAAATTGAAGTAGCGGAAATGCTCGCAAATAATGCCATTAGCGATTTAAGAAATGCTTTTGGGTTAAACGAACGCTTCTATTACACTAACGAACTTTTTGGTGGTGACGGACAAGAATTTGTTCGTGCAATTAACGAGTTTAACCACTTAAGTTCTTTTGATGATGCCATGCGCCTCATTCAAGCCAAATACATACCCCAATTTGGCTGGACAGCAGACAATGAAGTTGCAGAAGAGTTTGTTACGATTATTAAGAGGCGGTATAGTTAGATAATTTTTTAAACCTCTTCCAGAATTTACGGTTGCCTCTCAGTACAAATCCAAAATTACTTTTTGTAAATTCTGCCCTTTAGTTACGCTGATTTTAATACTAATTTAGACCAAGTCAATTATCACATTGGCTTCAAAACAACAGAAATCTATGCTCACACTTGTACCTACACCTATTGGCAATTTAGAAGACATCACCTACAGAGGAGTGCGCGTATTATCTGAGGTGGATGGCATTTTAGCAGAGGATACCCGTCAAACCGCCAAATTGCTCAAGCATTACAATATTTCTAAACCAGTAGCCGCCTTTCACCAACACAATGAACACAAGGCCTTACAACGCGTAATTGACCGATTGGAATCTGGAGAACATTTAGCTTTAGTAAGCGATGCTGGCACTCCCGGTATCTCCGACCCTGGCTTTTTGTTGGTTCGCGAATGTTTGGCAAAAGGAGTAAAAGTAGAAACACTTCCCGGCGCTACGGCATTTGTACCTGCACTGGTAAATAGTGGATTGCCTTGCGACCGTTTTGTTTTTGAAGGATTCCTTCCGCATAAAAAAGGCCGCCAAACCAAACTCAAAAAATTAGCCGAAGAAGAGCGTACAATAGTCTTCTACGAATCGCCTCATAGATTAATAAAAACCCTTGCTCAAATAATAGAATATTTTGAGAGCGACCCACAAGTTTCTGTGGCGCGTGAGCTCACCAAAGTGTACGAAGAAAACCAGCGAGGATTATGTTCCGAAGTGCTAAAGCACTATGAAGAACATCCACCAAAAGGAGAGATTGTTTTGATTGTAGAGGGAAAAAGCTAACATTGACGTTAGCCAATTAACACCAGGTGTATATCTGTTTAAGCTGAATGCGGAAGGAGAAGTGAGTGCTTATCGGGTTGTGATGGAGTGACGGATATGAATTACGTTTTACTTAGTTAATTTCTTTAGCCACTCTTTTTTTATTCGTTCTTTTCCAAGTCTAACTTTGGCAAAAAGAAATTGTGTCTTTACTCGATACTTCCATAGAGTTTTTGAAAGGGGTTGGTCCTAAGCGTGCCGAGCTGTTGCAAAAGGAGACGGGAATTACCAATTTTAGAGGGTTACTAGAGTATTTCCCATTCCGTTACGTTGATAAA
>CBFICO010000003.1:0-67853 GCA_965661115.1 Salibacteraceae bacterium | reverse complement strand
CCGAATTATCACACTAACCACTTTTATTCTTTCAACCACCTGTTCTGTAGCGCAAAATGTGCTTCAAGAAGCTAAAAAAGCGCCACTTGAAGTACATGGAAATTTTAACTTAAATAGTCAGTATTACCTAGATGATACTTCTATTGCTGCACCGCCTGTTCCAGAAAAATTCTTGTATAACGGATACGCTAATGTTATTGCTACCAAAGGAGCTTTTTCTGCTGGAGCACGTTATGAAAGTTATGAAAATGCACTTTTAGGTTTCGACCCTAGATTTAAAGGCAGTGGATTCCCTTATAGATATTTTTCTTTTGATAACAAAGGACTAAACGTAACCGTGGGTAACTTTTATGAGCAATTTGGGTCAGGTATGTTATTGCGCTCATACGAAGAACGAGATTTAGGGCTTGATAATGCATTTGATGGCATTAGAGTTAAGTACAATCTTGGAAATGGAATTCGTGTTAAAGGGCTTATGGGAAGACAGCGGTTTTTCTTCGGAAAAGGAGACGGTATCGTTAGAGCTATAGACGGTGAAATCAATTTAAATGAGAATATTTCAAGCTTTGCTAACAAGCCTTTGAAGGTTACTCTTGGGGCAAATTTTGTAAGTAAATACCAAGAGGATAACGACCCTAATTACAAGCTTCCAGAAAACGTAGGAGCCTATAGTGGAAGAATAATTACTCGGTACAAAAACTTTTCATTTACTGGAGAATATGCGTTTAAGGAAAATGATCCTTCGGCCGATAATAATTACCTATACAACTTTGGACAAGGTATCTTTTTGAGCGCGTCGTATTCTAAAAAGGGATTTGGATTAAACCTCAGTGCCAAACACATTGATAATTTGAGTTTTAGAACGGACCGAACAGAAGGATTAAATAATCTTATGATTAATTTCTTACCAGCGCTAACTAAACAACACACCTATAATCTAGCAGCAACATTGTACCCATATGCAACGCAGCCTACTGGCGAAATAGCCTATCAAGCCGATGTTGTTTTTAGGCTCAAAAAGAAAACATGGTATGGAGGTAAATACGGAACACGCGTTCTTTTGAATGGTTCTGTTGCTTATGGTCTTGACTCTACTTGGGTCAATGATTTAAATACTACTAGACAAGGTTACACAGCAAAAATTTTATCACCAGGATCAGAACAATATTTTCAGGATATAAACATTACAGTTGAGCGTAAACTCAATAAGAAGTTTAAGCTAAAAACAATGTACATGAACATGATGGTTAACAACCTAATTACGCGTTATAGTGGTTTGAACGGTTCTTTTAAAGGGAACATTTTTGCTGATATAGCTGTATTAGATGTGATGTACAAGATAAAACCTAAACATGCAATTAGAGCTGAGCTGCAAGGCCTTTGGTCTGGTCAAGACATGGGCGATTGGGGTACACTGATTGTTGAGTATACGTATTCACCGCACTGGTTTATTGCAGTAATGGATCAGTATAACTATGGAAACCCAATTGAAAAAAACCAGATCCACTATCCGTATGCAACATTTGGTTACATTAACGGGGGTAACAGAATTTCTATAGGTGCAGGTCGTCAAAAAGCTGGATTATTTTGTGTTGGTGGAGTATGTAGAGTTGTTCCTTCGTCGAATGGGTTTACAATTAACGTAACTTCAAGTTTTTAATTTATGAGCGTAAAGTATTTTTTATTTTCTGTAATTGTTATGGCTTTAATAAGCTGTGACCGCATCGAAGACCCATACGAAGGAGTAATTAGAAACGATATTGATACCACGTCATTTTGCGGTATCAAAGAAATTGATTTAAGCATAAATGACACAATGTACAACGACACTTCAACCAATTACAGAAAGTTGTTGTTTGAAGAATATACTGGCCACACCTGTGGTAATTGCCCCAAATTCACGAAAAAACTTGTTGAAAAAGTAGAAAACGATTTGAGTGAAAAATCAGTTATGGTAAGTATTCATGCTGGGCCGTTTGCAGCCCTTGATGAAAAATACACCACAGATTTTACCACTGATGAAGGGAATGAATTACTAAATCGATTTAAGGTAAACTCCTACCCGGGGTTAATCGTTAATAGAGCAAACAAGCCAATTTCCGGTACACTTTGGGATGGCTTTATCGACTCACTAAAAACATCAGGTGTCTTTGACGAACCGTTATTTAAGTTCAACTTGATGAGTGTGTATAATCCTCCTACAAGGAAAGGTCAACTTTATGTTGAAACTACAATCCTCAAGGACATGCAGAATACAAATCTTGTGGTAGGGTTAATTATTGTAGAAGATAAGGTTGTGGCAAAGCAGACAGACTACAGCCAAACTCCTGAAGATGTTCCAGACTATGAGCATCGATTTGTATTGAGAAACTATGAAACTTCTGTTTTTGGTTCAAGCCTTATCCAGGGAGATATTTCGGCAAACAAAAAGCAAAATCAAGTATTCTGCTATGACATAGACAATGCGTGGATAGATAAAAACGTAAAACTTATTGCCTTTGTGGGAGATGCGGACAACAATCAAATACTTCAAGCTGAGCAAATTTCGATTGCAAAAGAGTAGGCAAATAGCTTTATTTCTTGGGCTGTTTGTTTTTACGAGCAGCTATTTGATTGGACAGCAGGATAACAAATTCAAAGCTGGTATCAAAGCCGGGTTAAACAGCTCTCAAATAACGGGCGATGGTTATGCCGGATTTAATAAATTAAACCTACAGGGTGGATTCCTGCTTCAAAAGCCAATTAACGAAACCTCTCAATTACAGTTTGAAATCCTATACATTCAAAAAGGCTCATTTGATCCTGGAGATCCCGACAATGGTAATTATCAAACCTATAGGATTCATTTAGATTACATCGAGGTTCCTTTGTTATATCAATACGAATGGGACAAGTTTACCATTGAAATAGGACCCGGTGTTGGTGTTTTGTTCAACACTGCTGAAGAGAGCTCTGCTGGAGCAGTAAATCCAAGTGGTTTTAAATGGCGTTCATTTGAAATTGACGCTATGCTCGGAGCTAATTATTTCTTTAACGATAATGTATTTGCAAACGTTAGAATTCACCAATCCATCGTTTCAACAGTTTCTACCAGAATCATTACGCCTTATGGTTCGTTTGGCGGTGCTTATAATATTGTTGTTGGTGCAAGTATAAATTACGTTTTTTAGGTTGTAATAAACTTGAGGTTGCGTTTTAAACCTTCAAACTTGGTGCGCTTTACCGCTGAGTTTTTAAATATTTCACGAAATACTTCTTCCGATAATTCTTCCCAATCGTCACCAGTAAATGAAAGCAACTTAGGGTGTGGTTTAAAAGCTTGTTCCGTAGTTGGGCTGCTAAACTTATTCCATGGGCAAACATCCTGACAGATATCACAACCGAATGCCCAATTATCAAACTTGCCTTTTTGTGAAAGAGGAATATCTGATTTCAGTTCAATGGTAAAATAAGATATGCATTTGCTTCCGTCTACCACATAAGGCTCAACAATTGCATCTGTTGGGCAGTGATCAATACACTTAGTACAAGTACCGCAGTAATCCCTTATCGGGGCATCTGAATACTCCAATTCAACATCTAAAATTATCTCCGCTACAAAAAAAAATGAACCCATTTTGGGGTGAATAAGATTGCTGTTTTTGCCAATCCAACCAAGACCAGATTTGCTGGCCCAAACCTTATCTAAAACAGGAGCGCTATCCACAAAAGCCCTCGCTTCTATGTCACCCACCTCCTCTTTTAGGTATTTAATTAATTCCTTTAGTTTTCGCTTGATTACAAAATGATAGTCCTCTCCATACGTATACTTAGAAATTTTGGGAGCATCAGCTTTTTGTTCCTCTTCCGGGAAGTAATTGAGCGTGCAACTGATTATTGACTTGGCACCAGGCATTAATTTGGTTGGGTCTACCCTTTTATCAAAATGGTTTTCCATCCAGCTCATTGTTCCATGGAAACCATTTTTAAGCCATTTTTCAAGGCGTTGGGCCTCTAGCTCTAATCTTTCTGCTCGTGCTATTCCAACTTGATTAAAACCAAGCTCAAGAGCCTTAGATTTAACCTTTTGAGTAAGCTGTGTTTTATTCATTAAAACAAGGTACTTTGCGAAGCTTGTGGCGAGATACCTAAATGACGGTACGCTTTTTCGGTAACCTCTCTTCCCCTTGGAGTGCGCATTAAAAATCCTTCTTGGATAAGAAACGGCTCGTATACCTCTTCAATTGTACCTGCATCTTCACCTACAGCTGTACCAACTGTATTTAATCCAACAGGCCCCCCTTTAAATTTAGAGATTATGGTCATTAGAATTTTGTTGTCCATTTCATCTAAACCAGATTGATCAACATTCAGCGCATCGAGAGCATAATGTGATATATCTTTATTGATTGAACCGTCTCCTTTTATTTGAGCAAAATCTCTTACCCTTCTTAATAGTGCATTAGTTATTCTAGGAGTACCTCTACTTCTACTTGCAATTTCTCCTGCAGCTTCATGCTCTATTTCAATATCTAGAATAGTGGCACTGCGCTTAATTATTTGACTTAATATTTCACTATTGTAATATTGAAGTCGCGCGTTTATTCCAAACCTAGCTCGCAGAGGAGAGGTAAGTAATCCCGAGCGTGTGGTAGCTCCAATCAAAGTAAATGGCTCTAACTCTATTTGTACACTCCTTGCATTCGGACCAGTATCAATCATAATATCAATGCGGTAATCTTCCATAGCTGAATAAAGAAATTCTTCAACAACTGGACTCAAACGATGTATCTCATCAATGAACAACACATCATTTCTACCTAGATTAGTGAGTAAACCTGCTAAATCACCAGGTTTATCTAACACAGGACCCGAGGTTATTTTAATATCAACTCCTAGTTCGTTTGCGATTATATGGGCAAGGGTAGTTTTGCCTAGTCCTGGAGGACCATGCAATAAAACATGATCTAGAGCCTCTTGTCTTTGCAAGGCTGCTTGAACAAAAACTTTAAGATTTTCTAGCACCTTTTCCTGACCTGTAAAATCACCAAATTGTGCGGGACGCAAGACTTTTTCAATGTCTTTCTCCGTTTGATTCAAATTATTACCGTCTGGATTTAAATGCTCATTCATTATACAAGGTTACCCAAAATTAAGACAAAAAAAATGTCCTGAATCTCATTTGAAACAGGACATTTAAAATGTGTATTATTATTCCTAATGACCTTCGCCATCTATTTCTCCTTCTTCTAAAGGAACAGTTTGCGGCACAAAATCTTGACCCGGGATTCGGAAATCTGAACCATCTGCATTTGGCTTACTGTAATCGTATGCCCATCTATGAACCGTTGGCAATTCGCCCGGCCAGTTTCCATGGATATGCTCTACTGGTGTTGTCCACTCAAGAGTATTAGATCCCCAAGGGTTCTGTGGTGCCTTTGGACCTTTAAACATAGAATACAACAAATTAAATAAGAATATGAACTGTGCCAATCCACCAATCATAGCAAATATGGTAACCATTAAGCTAATGTCACTTAAGCCATCAAAAAGTGGAAATTCTGTATTTGCATAGTATCTTCTTGGAACTCCTGCAAGACCTTGGAAATGCTGAGGAAAGAATACTCCGTAAGCACTGATAAACGTAATCCAAAAGTGTAAGTACCCAAGCTTTTTGTTTAACATTCTACCCCACATTTTAGGGAACCAATGATACACTCCAGCAAACATTGCCATTACTGCTGACAATCCCATTACAATATGAAAGTGAGCTACAACAAAATAAGTATCATGTAGGTTAACATCCAAAGCAGCATCTGCTAAAATAATTCCTGTTACGCCACCTGTAATGAAAGTACTTACCATAGCAATACTGAACATCATTGCTGGTGTAAAATGTAAAGAACCTTTCCAAAGTGTAGAAATAAAGTTAAACGCTTTAACAGCAGAAGGAATTGCAATTAGTAGTGTAGTGAATGTAAAGACAGCCCCTACAAATGGATTCATACCTGTAACGAACATATGGTGACCCCATACAATAAATGATAGGAAGCCAATCGCTAAAATTGAACCTACCATTGCACGGTAACCAAAAATCGGCTTACGCGAATTAGTAGAAAGGACTTCCGAGGTGATACCCAATGCTGGTAACAGAATAATGTACACCTCTGGGTGACCTAAGAACCAGAATAAGTGCTGGAATAATAAAGGTGAACCACCAGTATGGTCTAAAGCTTCCCCAGCGATATAAATGTCTGATAAGTAAAACGAAGTACCGAATGTTCTATCAAAAATCAACAATAAGGCTGCTGAGAAAAGAACAGGGAAAGAAAGTACTCCTAAGATTGCCGTTACAAACAGTGCCCAGATACTTAATGGTAATCTGGTCATAGTCATTCCTTTTGTTCTTAAGTTTATTACAGTAACGATATAATTCAAACCGCCTAATAATGAAGAAACGATGAACAACGACATACTTACTAACCAAAGGGTCATACCCATACCAGACCCTGGCATGGCTTGAGGCAATGCGCTTAATGGAGGATAAACCGTCCAACCAGCTGCTGCAGGGCCACTCTCAACATATAATGAAGCTACCATTACAACCGACGACAGGAAGAAGAACCAATAAGAGAGCATGTTAATCATACCCGAGGCCATATCTCTTGCACCAATCTGTAATGGAATAAGTAAATTAGCAAATGTTCCACTCAAACCAGCTGTAAGTAGAAAGAAAACCATAATGGTTCCGTGAATAGTAACTAGAGCCAAATACATATTTGGATCAAGCACACCACCTGGAGCCCATTTATCCCCTAAGAAAAAGTTTAATACTCCAAAACTCTCACCCGGGAAAGCCAATTGAAGTCTAAATAACAATGACATTATCATTCCGATAAAGGCCATTATAGTTCCCGTCAACAAGAACTGACGAGATATCATCTTGTGATCGTAACTAAATAAATACTTTGTAAGAAACGTCTCTTTATGTCCAGCCATCTTCTTTCCGCTTATTTATTTCTTATTGTGCTTGCGCAACATTAAATTTCGGTTGTTCTGCCAACCACTTGTTATATTCTTCCTCTGTCTCTACAATTATGTTCATCTGCATGTTGTAATGCGCTGAACCACATATCTTATTACACAGTAAAATGTAGTGAAAATCAGGATTACCTGTTTTTTCTCTCATCTCTTTGGTAGTAATAATTGGAGTAAAGTAAAAGTTTGTAATCACACCAGGAACTGCGTTCATTTGAGCTCTAAAATGAGGCATATAAGCAGAGTGAATAACATCCTGAGATCTGATAGAAAAGTTCACCGCCTTGTTCACCGGAATATGAAACTCAACCTTAGTTATGATATCATCATCAGCAACTGAAAAGTTTTCGTTCTTGCTTTGCTCTTTGTATTGAACCACCGCTGCACGGTTTTTCTTTACCAATTTAATTTGATCTAAAATTTCTTGGTCACTTGCACCACCTGGGTAAACTTTTGCTCTGCTATCTTCTAACTCTTGCAATTGCTCATCGTATTGATTTAAACGCTCATCAATTGTATTGCTATTTATTACACCTAACGCATTAGTAGCAGAAATCATTCTGTAATTAGCCTTACCAAGAATATTATCCTCACCAGCATAACGTGCTGTCCAATCAAACTGACGTGCATACAATTCAATGTTGATAGCATCTTCTGGCTTATCCATTGTCATAGAATTCCATGTGGAAATTCCGTAAATAATAATGATTGCTAACACAACAGCTGGCGCAGTTGTCCATATCAACTCTAATTGATTGTTGTGAGTAACAAATGTTGCGTTCGGACTAACAGTTTTTGCGTACTTAACAACGAATATGGTAAGTATAATATGGGTAATCACAAACACTATTGTAATAATGATAAGGTTAAAGTTCATTAACCAATCATACTCTACTCCGTGCAAAGAGGCTGCTTCTGGCAATAATTGATCACCAAAGGCTGCAACTAAGTAGATAAAGAATGCAAAATAACCAACAAAGAACGCTACAAATCCCCAACGGATATTGTTTGTTTCTTGGTTAGAAACTCGAATTCCATCCTCACCTTTTAAAGCATTTGATAAATCAAATACTCTAAGCATTTGAACGATGGCAACTATTCCAAGAATAATGACTAAAGAAAGTAACAATGCAGTCATGTCTATTTTAATTTTTTAAGTCTACCTAATTAGCAATTAATGAATTTCATGATGAACACTTTCATCGAAGAATGGATGATTTTTAGCAACCAATGGAGCAGCGGCGAGTGTTTTTGTAATTACAAAAACAAACAAACCAACAAAACCAATAGCCATTCCCACTTCTAACAAACCGATATGCCCACCTTCTTTCATAGTACCTGGAGTAACCAACATAAAGGTATCTACCCAGTGACCGCAGAATAAGATTACACCCATAATAGTAAGCATCATTTTGTTTCTCTTTCTATCTCTATCCATTAAGGCAAGCATAGGGAACAAAAAGTTCACGATAAACATTCCCCAATACAATACCGGATAATGTTCAATTCTTGCTTGGAAATAAGTTACTTCTTCAGGAATGTTTGCATACCAGATAAGCATAAACTGAGAGAAAAATAAATATGACCACAAGAAAGAAATGGCAAACATCCATTTTCCAAGGTCATGAATATGGCTTTCATTAACCTCCTTTAAGTGACCAAGGCTCTTTAACCAAATTACCATTAAGATTGCTACTATCATAGCACTTAACCAAAGCCCAGAAAATACATACCACCCAAAAAGAGTTGAGAACCAGTGCGTATCGATAGACATAATCCAGTCCCAAGGAACGAATGTAGAAATTGGATAACCAAAAGCAACTAAGAAAATCGCGGCGTCTCTAACGTTTTTAAAGTGTCTTGCACGGTCAAAACCTGAGTCTTCTTCTAGCGATCTAGCTCTAAAACGTTTCCAGAACCAATACCACCCGCCTATTATTAGAATTTGACGAATAGCCATAAAACCAACGTTCAAGTATGGTGATTTCCCATCAATAATCTCATCGTAAAGTGGACTTTCTGGATCGGTTACAGCTGGATCCATCCAATGATATAAATGATGTCCATGCATTGCACCTGCAATTAATACAATAAACAATACAACAGCGCCATAAGGCATAAAACTACCAATAGCCTCCAATATTCTTTTAATAACAACCCACCATCCAGACTCAGCTGCATAGTTTACTGCCATAAAGAATATAGCGCAAGCTGCAATTCCAAAGAAGAAGAAACCATTAATTAATAAGTTAGACCAGAAACGAGCAACCGCATGGTGATGCGCATGTTCGTCTCCACCCATAAATAGTGAAGCAATACCCAATAGTAGAGCAGCTCCTCCTATGATCATAAAGATCATTGACCATCTTTTGACTTTATCCGGTATAGTAAATTGTTCCATTGAAAAAGCGCTTTATTATTTTGATTCTTCTTGTTCTGAATTATTCTCCTCTGCAGGTTGCTCAGTAGCTTTTTTGCCACCAGGGTTTTGCAGTGTTTGTACATATAGGATAACTTTCCAACGTTCAGACTTTGTAAGTTGAGAAGCATGAGATCCCATTAAGTTTTTTCCGTGTGTAAGCGTATGAAACATTTTACCCTCAGGCAAATCTTTCAAACCTTTTGAATATGCCGGCGGTGGTGGGTATTCACTATTTGTTGGAACCGTCCCGTCACCCATACCTTTTTTACCGTGACAGTGCACACAAAATCTAGTGTATAGCACTTTTCCTTCAGCTAAATTCTCTTCAGACGCTGGAAACGGGTTCTTAAGATTAGCACCTGCCGCCTCATATCCTTCAAAAGTGTTTGGATAAGGATAAGGTAAATTATCTTTTCCTCTAGGAATGGTATTGTTTGCAGGAATTCGTGCACTCATTATTTTTTGACCACCAACTTCATTCTCACCGTAAGTTTCGAAAGAAGGAGAACGATACATATCAGGCATATACTCAATCCCTGGGCTATTTGGGTCTGATTGACACGCACCGAATAACATACCCGATACCGCAACAACCAACCACATTTTTGCGCCGTTTTTAGTTGCTAACATATTTTTAATTCTAGTCATGTTACTACTTTTCAAAAACTTCTACAGTTCCTGTTTCTTTTAAAATGTTTTGAATCTCTTCAGCACTCATAGAATCATTTTCAGCTGGATCAATTTCCATTGCAAAATGATCGTCTGTAGTTCTTGGGTGAGGATTCTTAGCAGATACTCCAGGCAGAGTCCAGTTTCTTAAGAAATAGGTTAATGCCATTCCGTGAGCTGCACATAATACCGTAAATTCAAACATAATTGGCACGAATGAAGGCATATTTTGAATAAAGTATTGATTTGGTTTACCACCAATATCCATTGGCCAATCAACAATCATGAAATAATACATACCCAAAATTGCTAGTGATGTTCCTGTAATACCATACAAGAATGCACATATTGCAAGTCGCGTCCACTTGATACCAATAATCTTCTCAATTCCATGAACAGGAAATGGAGAATAAACATCACTAACTTTTATTCCTTTGGCAACAACTGCTTTGGCTCCTTCAGTTAGGATACCGTCATCGTTGTATAAACCGTATATCTTTTTTCCAACACTCATTCTCAGTCAAATTTTAATGCTGTTGTTTTTTATAGTTATCACCTGAAGATTTCAAAATCGATTTCAATTCATTCAAGGCTAATACAGGGAAGGTTCTAGCGTAAAGAAGGAACAGAACGAAGAATATCCCGATGGTTCCGATGAAAATTCCTATATCCACAAAAGTTGGGTGGAACATTGTCCAGTTTGAAGGAATAAAATCACGGTGTAACGATGTAACAATAATTACAAAACGCTCGAACCACATACCAATGTTTACGAAGATTGATACGATAAATGAAATTACAATACTCTTTCTAACCTTTTCAACGAAGAAAATCAAAGGAGTGATTACGTTACAAGTCATCATAGAAGCGTAAGCCCACCAATAAGGACCTGTTGCTCTATTTAAGAATGCATATTGTTCAAACTCAACACCAGAATACCAAGCAATAAACAGCTCAGTTAAATAGGCAATACCTACCATAGAACCTGTAATAACAATTACAATGTTCATAGACTCGATGTGCTTTCTAGTTATGTAAGATTCAAGACTAACAACCTTTCTAGCAATAATCAAAAGTGTTTGTACCATTGCGAAACCAGAGAAAATTGCCCCTGCCACGAAATAAGGAGGGAAAATGGTAGTATGCCATCCCGGTACAACCGAAGTTGCAAAGTCCATTGATACAATTGAGTGTACTGAGAATACCAATGGAGTTGCTAAACCAGCTAAAACCAGTGAAACTTCTTCAAAACGAATCCATTGTTTTGCCTTTCCACTCCATCCAAATGCAAGCACTGAGTAAATTGCTTTTGGAATTGCTCTAGTTGCTCTATCTCTAATTGTTGCAAAATCAGGTATAAGTCCGATGTACCAGAATACTAACGATACAGAAAAATAAGTTGAGATTGCAAATACGTCCCACAGCAGTGGCGAGTTAAAGTTTACCCATAAAGAACCAAATTGGTTTGGAAGTGGAAGTACCCAATATGCCATCCAAATACGACCCATGTGAATTCCAGGGAATAAAGCCGCCATCATAACAGCAAAAATTGTCATTGCCTCTGCCGAGCGGTTAATTGCCATTCTCCATTTTTGACGGAACAACAATAATACAGCTGAGATTAATGTTCCTGCGTGACCGATACCAACCCACCATACAAAGTTGGTGATATCCCATGCCCAATCAACTGTTGTGTTCAATCCCCAAACACCAATACCTCTACCTATAGTGTAAAGGATACAGCCTAAACCCCATAATGCAACCACAACAGCAATTGTGAATGATGCATACCATAATTTATTGGCTCTTCCTTCAACCGGAGCACAAACATCCTCTGTAATCTGGTGATAAGTCTTATCTCCTAGTATGAGTGGATATCTTATTTCTGATTCCTTATGCATGGATAATTATTTTTCTTGAATCTATTAAACTAAATTATCTGTGTTTCTAACCTTGGTCATGTAGGCAACGTTAGGCTGAGTACCAACCTCTTCTGCCATAAAGTATGAACGATCATCATCGAAGTTCGCTCTTACTGCAGAATTACCATCATTTAAATCCCCAAACTGAATTGCATTTGTAGGACAAGCATCTGCGCATGCACTAACCACATCGCCATCTTCAACTGGTCTTCCAGCCTTTTTAGCTACCAATTTACCAGCTTGAATCTTTTGAACACAGAAACTACATTTTTCAATAACCCCTCTGGATCTAACTACAACGTCTGGATTAAGAACCATTCTTTGTAGTTCGTTTTGAGCTGGATTAATTCCAGTAAACTTCGAATCTTTATTGTAGTTAAACCAGTTAAATCGTCTTACTTTATAAGGACAGTTATTAGCACAATATCTTGTACCAACACAACGGTTATAAGTCATCTGGTTTAAACCTTCCTCACTGTGTGTAGTTGCAGCAACCGGACAAACAGTTTCACAAGGAGCGTGATTACAGTGCTGACACATTACAGGCTGAAACACAACCTCTGGATAGCGTGAAGGATCTTCCATTTGCTTGTAAGTATCGATAATACCTACTCCCTCTTCTTTTCCTTTTTCTTTAGACATGTCACTAGAGAAGTATCTATCCACTCTTAACCAGAACATACTTCTAGTTCTGCGGATTTCATCTTTTCCAACAACAGGAACATTGTTTTCTATATGACATGCAGTAACACAAGCACCACAACCGGTACATGAGTTAAGATCTATAGACATTCCCCAACGGTGACCTTTTTCAATAGCGTGATCAACCCAGAGATTAAGCTCTTTTACAGGTCGCTTTTTACCAAAAGCATCCGCAAGAATAGCGTCTTTATTCCATCCTTTCTTATCGTCATTCTTATCAATAGACTTATAAGTACTAAGATTAGTCTCATTAACAATCTTACGACCCATCATTGTATGATGAGTTTGAACTGAAGCTATTTGATATGTTTTTCCTGTATCCGCAACAGTTGCATTAGCAGCAGAATAAACTGCATTACCACCATTCATTGAAAGAGCCGGATAAGCATTTACCCCAATTTTACCTGCATCTCCGGATACAGTTCTACCGTATCCTAAGGCAATACCAATAGTTCCAACTTTTTGTCCTGGAGCAGAAACAACAGGCAACTCAAGCGTCACATTATTCACGGTTACAGTAACCATGTTAGCAGGAGTCTGCTGAGCTGTTTTTGTTTCGTAACCCGCTTCAACCATTTCAACTGGATTCATGGTAACATAGTTGTCCCACGAAATTTTAGTGATGGGGTCTGGGAGCTCTTGTAAGTGAGGGTTATTAGCTTGTGCACCATTACCTACTGAACCTTTGATGTAGAATTTAACCTCTGTACCACCACCGCTAGCTTTAATTCTTCCAGCAGCTGCAGCGCCATTATCTGTATAGTTAATAGCAGCAGATTCTCCTTTTAGCGCATTAAATACACCAGACTGAACAGCGTTATTCCACTGCGTTTCGGCAGTCATAGCATCTGAACCAGCGAAGGCAGTACTCATCCAAGTTGACTTAATAAAGTCGTAGTAAGAAGAATTAACTCCAGACCATTTCAAAATAGATTCCTGAGCTGCTCTTGTCTTAAACAAAGGTCTAATTGAAGGTTGTTGCAATGTGTATAAACCAGTATATGGATTATGGTCGTTCCAAGCTTCTAAGTAAAAGTGATCTGGACAAACAACATCACACAAAACTGAGGTTTCATCTGGTCTATCAGAAGTAGAAACCTTGAAACCAACTTTTGCTAAAGCATCACTAAATCCTGCTACCGAGTATACTGGATTAGCAGACATGAATATTACTCCATCTACTTTACCAGCGTTCATATCTTTAATCAATGAAGACATTGAGCTGTTAGCCTCAACAACATTGTAGGCACGATCCATTCTTATGGTAGCACCGTAATTGCCTAACATATTGTTAATGCTGTTAACTACTTGCTGTACGTTTGCATCATCAGAACCACAAACTACTAAGGACTTACCTTTAGCAGCCCAAAGTTCTTTCGCAGCGTTATTAATTTTATCCGCAACACCATTATCATCATCAGATAAAGACCCTGAAGCACCTGCAGCTCCAGCTAGTTTTGCAACTGCGCCGTGTAACATTTTTGCTGCGTTTCCTATGTCACTTGGCTTAATAGCTCCTCGTACGTCTGCGTTGGAACCTGATAGTGTAAGGTTTGTCTCAAACTGGAAATGTTTAGACATCCATGCACCAGCAGGATTTCTTCGTTGAGTATATCCCTTAGAATACGCTACGGTATCTAACCAACCGCCTAAGAAATCAGCATCTAAAGATACAATAGCTTTTGCTTTTGAAAAGTCATAAGTAGGAACGGCTGCAATACCAAAATCTCTTTGGTTAGCGTTAATTAAACCGTTGTAATTGATGGGGTCGTAAGTAACAACTGCACTATCCTTAACCATAGCCGTTCCAGTTACATCACCCATTTCATCAAAAATTTCCACTTCTTTTTCAGAAGCAAACATTTCATCGAATTTAGCTAATGCAGCTTTAGTGCTAGGAGAACTAGTAGATTCTGTAACCACCTTAACTGTACCACCCTTTTCTTTAATGGCAGCCAATTTGTTCATTACGGTTGAATCAACATCCGTCCAAGAAGCATCAGCGCCGCCTTGCTGTGGTTTCTGATATCTATTATCGTCGTAAAGCTCAATTACTGAAGCGTTAACACGAGCAGTTACACCGCGCATTGCATCAGGGTAAGCATCGTTTGCTTTTACGAAAATTGGTCGACCTTCTCTAGTCTTAACCAAGATACTAGAGAACTCCCCGTTTCTTGCAAATGAAGAAGCGTACCAATTAGCAACACCAGGAGTTACTTCTTCTGGCTTTACTACGTAAGGTATAGATTTAACAACCGGAGTTTCACATGCTGCTAATGTAGCGGCACCCAAACTGAAGCCCATAAATTTCAAGAAATCTCTTCTAGAAGCAGACGTATCTGATAAGTTTGACTTACTTAGAAAATCCTCAACAGGAATTGCTTCTGAAAACTCTTTTTGTGCTTCTTCAACAAATAAAGGTTCTTCCTTTAAATGATCTACACTGTTCCAATATTTCTTATCACTCATAATTCTTAGGTGATCTTAGTTTAATAATGACATTTTGCACACTCCAAGCCGCCGATATGCTTAACCGTAAAGGCTTCGATTTTCTCATCTTTATATCGCTCCAAAAGTTCTTTATGAATTTTGGTGTAATACTCATTTCCTTCCATAGCAACAGAGGTTTCTCTGTGACAGTTAATACACCAGCCCATTGTAAGTGGCGCGAACTGCTTCATTGGATAGCCATACTCTTCAACCTCGCCATGACAAGTTTGACACTTTTGCTTACCTACTACAACGTGCTGTGAGTGATTGAAATAAGCATGATCTGGAAGATTATGAATTCTGATCCACTTAATTGGCTTTTCAACCCCAGTGTAAGCTTGTTGTTCTGGATCCCAACCTGCCGCATCATAAATCTTAGCGATTTCAGTTGTTCCATCAACTTTACCTTCTGAAATCCCTTTATGACAGTTCATACAAACATTCACCGAAGGAATTCCAGCATTTTTTCCTTTGTAAGCAGAATGGTGACAGTAACCACATTCGATTGCGTTATCTCCTGCATGAATCTTGTGCGAAAATTTAATAGGCTGCTCCGGAGCATACCCTTGATAAACTCCAATATCTTTAACAACAAACCAGCCCTTAACTGAGAATGCCGCCAAAACAACAACCACTATAGCTACTGTAGTTCTTTTGTTATTTACAATCCAATCTTTAAGACCTGCAATAGGACCTTTTTCTTCCGGCGCTTCCTCACCATTGATTTGAGCTTTTACTGAAGCTAAACTTGTTTTAACACCAGAAAACACCTTTACAACAATTAAAAGCACAACCACCAATCCTAACATCCAGTAAGTTGAATAATCTTCTGCAGGTGCAGTAGCCGTTTCCGGACCAGGAGTAGGTGTTAAAACAACATCCTCGGGAGGATTGGCTATATAAGCAAGAATCGCATCAATTTCAGCGTCTGAAACTGCCTGTGCTGTCATAACAGATTTGTTATACTCAACAAATAATTCTTGAGCATAAGAATCATCTGGATTTTTCTTTAAATAATCTTGTGAATTCTTTATCCAAGCATACAACGCCTCTTTGTCTTCCCAACGCTCTGCAACACCTGAAAGCGCAGGCCCAATCAGCTTCTTGTTTAATTTATGACAAGAAGCACAGTTTGCTTTAAACAGCTTTTCACCGTCTTGTGCAATAGCAGAATTAGACAGCAAAAACGAAAAGAAAATAACTGAAAGCGAGTAGGTTAAGGGCCGAATTGCCCTTTGTAATTTGCTCATATTTTTAAAGATTTTCAACCGAAATTATCTCTTAACAACCCCAATTTTACTTAAAGCGCAAATTTATAATAAACGTTAAGTCAGGTTCAGTAGGCCTATTCTTTTTGAATGCGTTCAATTAATTTAGAATGATTCTAAATTATGATAAATGTCAACTTATTAAAAGTCAGAAATATGCTTTTGGAATGAAAGGTGCTAGAAAGAAAATTACTTTCGTTTTTTCAATTGTCTGTTATGCATACATCAAGATTTTATTTCACCCTAGTAGGTATCACGTTCTGCTCAGCGCTATTCGCTCAAGTTCCGGCTAATAACCCAAATAAAACCACTATTGAAAAGAATGACGAAATTGAAATAGTTGGTGATGAGCGCTTAATAGAAATGGAAAACAGGGTAAAATCCTACAACGAAAACAACCAAACCATTGAAGGTTATCGACTCCAATTATTTAGCTCATCAGGCCCTAATAGTTTTAACCAGGCAAACGAGGTACAGGCTGAGTTTTTAAAGATATACAATGAAGTTCCCGCTTATGTTGTGCACAAAAAGCCAGCTTTTAAAGTTCGCGTAGGTGACTTTAGAACTCGCCTCGAAGCTGAGCGATTCTTTATAGAATTACAAGAAAATTTTCCAGATGCTTTTGTGGTGAAAGACGATATTAATTTACCGCCTCTACTCTCAGAACAAGAAACTGAAAAGGAAGACTAACCTAGCTTCTGCTTAACCTCTACTTCTTCGTAACCTTCAATGATATCGCCAACTTTAATATCATTGTAGTTTTCGATGTTCAATCCACACTCAAACCCTTTCTTCACTTCTTTAACGTCATCTTTAAAACGTTTAAGTGAACCTAAAGCACCGGTGTACTGAACAATACCATCGCGAATCAATCTTACCTTGGTGTTTCTAGTAACCGTTCCGTTTAATACAAAACAACCAGCGATTGTTCCAACTTTAGAAATCTTGAATGTTTCACGCACTTCAATATTACAAACTACCCGCTCTTCAACTTTTGGCTTAAGCATTCCTTCCATAGCCTGCTTAACCTCATCAATAGCATCGTAAATAATTGAGTACAATCTGATATCTATTTCTTCTTTCTCAGCAATAACACGCGCATTAGTCGAAGGTCGAACTTGGAATCCGATAATAATTGCGTTAGAGGCAGATGCCAACAACACATCAGACTCACTAATTTGACCAACAGACTTGTGAATGATATTCACCTGAATTTGCTCTGTAGAAAGGTTTAGTAAAGAATCAGAAAGCGCCTCGATAGATCCATCAACATCACCTTTAACAATTACGTTAAGCTCTTGGAAATCGCCAATTGCAATACGTCTTCCAATTTCGTCTAACGTAATATGTTTTTGAGTTCTAACACCTTGTTCACGCTGCAACTGAGAACGCTTTTGCGCAATGTTTCTCGCTTCTCTTTCATCGTCCATCACTGTAAACTTATCACCAGCACTCGGAGCTCCGTTCAAACCAAGAACACTAACTGGCGTTGAAGGACCCGCTTCGATAACATTATTGCCTCGCTCATTAAACATGGCTTTAATTCTACCCGTATGAGCTCCCGCTAAGAAGATATCACCGACCTTTAAAGTTCCACCTTGGACCAGTAAGGTTGAAACGTAACCTTTTCCTTTATCCAGGGAAGCTTCAATTACGGTGCCTTCCGCACGTTTCTTTGGATCGGCTTTTAGCTCGAGCAGCTCTGCTTCAAGCACTACCTTTTCCATCAATTCATTAACGTTGGTTCCGTTTTTAGCAGATATATCTTGAGACTGGAATTTACCACCCCAATCTTCCACCAAGAAATTCATCGAAGCTAATTCCTCTTTAATTTTCTCTGGATTAGCGCCATCCTTATCAATCTTGTTAATTGCAAAAATGATAGGCACATCTGCCGCTTGAGCATGGTTAATGGCCTCTTTTGTTTGAGGCATAATTCTATCGTCTGCAGAAATTACAATAATTGCAATATCGGTAACTTGAGCACCTCTAGAACGCATTGCTGTAAACGCCTCGTGACCTGGAGTATCTAAGAAAGCAATAGTATTACCACTCTCTAACTGAACTCTGTAAGCTCCGATATGCTGTGTAATTCCACCGGCTTCTCCTGCAATTACATTTTCTCTACGCACATAATCTAGCAAGGATGTCTTACCATGGTCAACGTGACCCATTACCGTAACAATTGGTGGACGAGTAACTAGATTTTCTTCAGCATCAGCTTCAACCAATTCTCCTTCATCAATTTCATCAGTAGTAAATTCAACCGTAAATCCAAACTCATCGGCTACAACGGTCAGGGTTTCCGCATCTAAACGTTGATTAATAGATACGAACATCCCAAGAGACATACACGCAGAAATAATATCGTTTACCGATACATTCATTAGCGTTGCCAATTCGTTTGCAGTAACAAATTCGGTTACTCTTAAGATGCTCTTTTCTTCTTCTGCTTTTTGCAGTTCTTCTTCAGCTTGCTGACTCACTGCATCACGCTTAGCTTTTCTGAACTTAGCAGATTTAGATTTACCACCGCCACCACTTAACCGTGCCAGTGTTTCTTTAATTTCTTTTTGAATATCTTCCTGAGAAACTTCAGGTTGAGGCTCATTTCTTCTTCCTCTACCTTTTCCTTTTCCTCGGTTATCCTTTCTGTGTTTTTCGGACTGAATTACATTTGGACCACCAACGCGAATACGTTTTCTACGTTTTTTCTTTCCTGCCTCTGTATCTTTATCCTCATTTGAAGAAGCTACGGGCTTAGCTTTTTTAGGCTTCTGGAATTTACTTAAATCGATAACCTGTCCAGTATGCTTAGGTCCAGCCAATTTTTCAACTTTCGTTTCAATTCGCTCAGGCTTTTCAGGAGCTGCAGGTTCTTTTTTCTCAGCCTCTTTCTTTGCTTCTGCTTCCGCTTTAGCTTTAGCCTCAGCAGCCTTAGCTTTTTTCTCAGCTTCTACCTTGGCTTTGTCCTCTTCAGCTTCTTTTTTCTTTTTTGAGGGTCTGGTTCGAGTATCAATTGAAGATAAGTCTATTTGACCTAAAACCTTTGGGCCATCACCTTCTTCCTCTACAGGTTTCTCTTCTTCTTTCTTTTCCTCTGCCTTTGGCTCTTCTTTTGGAACAGGTGGAAGGTCAACAACTGGTATTACTTGCGTATTGGTAATTACTATTTCATCAACATCTTCAAAACGTTCTTCTTTGCTGTCCGCTTTTTGATCTTCGATAGTAATAGTAACTCGCTCCTCTCTATTTTGTGAAAGCTCTTTAGATTTCTCTTTTGCTTTTTTGTCTGTAGAGTATTGCTCAAGTAAAAGATTATAGGCGGTTTCGTCAATTTTTGCCGTAGGTCTCCCATCACATTCAATTCCGTTATCCGTCAGAAAATCTGTGATAGTGCTTACCCCAACACCTAGCTCTTTCGCTACTTTACTTAATCTGTGCGCTGCTGCCATATAATTTTTTACTGTTCCTTAGACTTTACAAGCCTTTCCAATTGTTGCAAATATAAAACTCTGTTTAAAAGCTAAAAGACCATCATTAGTCCTCGAATTCAGCCTTCAAAATATTTATAACTTCTTCTACTGTTTCTTCTTCTAAATCAGCTCTTTTAACGATGTCTGCAGGATCTTGATCCAATACGCTTCTAGCCGTATCTAAACCAATTCCTTTTAATTGGTCTAATACCCAACCTTCGATTTCATCAGAGAATTCATCTAAGTTCACATCGTCAGAATCAGCATCAGTTTCACGATAAACATCAATTTCATAACCTGTTAATCTACTAGCTAATTTGATGTTAAATCCGCCTTTACCAATTGCCAAAGAAACTTGATCTGCGTTCAGGTAAACATCTGCCTTTTTGTTGTCTTCGTCAAAAATGATGTTTGAAATTTTAGCTGGGCTTAAAGAGCGCGTAATGAAGAGAGTCGGATTGGTAGTGAAGTTAATTACGTCAATATTTTCGTTTCTCAACTCGCGCACAATTCCATGAATTCTAGATCCTTTCATTCCAACACAAGCTCCTACGGGGTC
Source organism: Salibacteraceae bacterium (assembly GCA_965661115.1). Taxonomy (GTDB): domain Bacteria; phylum Bacteroidota; class Bacteroidia; order Flavobacteriales_G; family Salibacteraceae; genus UBA6770. The sequence continues at coordinate 47,328 of CBFICO010000003.1, read as the reverse complement.
AATTCTATCGTCGTATGACTCAACAGCAACTTTAGCTCTATCACCTGGTTCGCGAACTATGTTTTTGATGGTAATAAGCCCGTCAAAAATTTCTGGCACCTCCATTTCAAATAAACGCTCGAGGAATGCAGGAGAAGTACGAGAAAGCACAATAATTGGAGAGCTATTTCTCATCTCAACTTTGGTAACAACTGCTCTTACAGTATCTCCTTTCTTAAAGTAATCCGATGGAATCTGCTCCGATTTTGGCAATACCAATTCATTACCATCATCATCTAAAAGCAGAATCTCTTTTTTCCAAATTTGGTAAACCTCTCCAGTAACAATATCGCCAACACGATCTTTGTACTTTTTGTAAATACCGTCTTTTTCTAGGTCCTGGATTCTAGCCGCAAGATTCTGTCTTAACGCCAATACTGCACGGCGACCAAAATCTTCGATCTGAACTTCTTCAGAAACGTCTTCATCAACCTCAAAATCAGGCTCAATCTTTCTAGCGTCGGTTAAAGAAATCTCTGAATTTGGATCTTCAACCTCACCATCTGGTACAATAACTCGGTTGTGCCAAATTTCAAGGTCACCTTTATCTGGGTTAATAATTACATCGAAGTTGTTTGCATCGCCAAATTGCTTTGCCAAAACACTTCTAAAAACATCTTCAACGATGTTCATCATAGTAACCCTGTCAATGTTTTTTAGATCCTTAAAGTCTGAAAACGACTCAATTAATTCAATGGTATTCATAACAACCTAATTTAGAATTCTATAACCAATTTTGTTTCTAATATATTTTCTCGAAGCAACTCAACATCCTCAATCACTTCGACTTTTTTATTTTTCTTTTCTGAACGCTCCTTCCTTGAAGTTTGAACAGTAATTTTTTCATCGTCAGCCACAATCAACTTACCCTTGATTTTATCTCCGTCATTGGTTTTAACCTCAACGTTTTTATTCAAGTTTTTAATATACTGTCGAGTAAGTCTAAACGGTTTAGTTAAACCAGGAGAACTTACTTCGAGAGCAAAATCTTCCTCTTCTCTGTCTAAATTATGCTCAATTTGACGGCTAAAGTTGATACACTCGCTGATAGGGAAACCATTGTCTCCATCCATCTCTACCACAATTTTATTTGCAGGTGAAATATCGATACTAACCACAAAGAAATCAGTACCTTCCAACTTCTCATTTATTAGCGCTTGTATTTTTTCTCTAGTAATCAAACTCAAGTTTATTGCAATAAAAAAGAGGGAAAAACCCTCTTTTAAGTGTTTGCGTTAGCGTTTTACGCGGCAAATGTAATTATTTTATTTCAATGATTTACCTAATCTTATTGTATTCGTTTTCCATTCTCGTATTTGATGGTTTTTAGCTCAGACCCATCTTCTTTAAATATTTTCCAGGTGCCGTGCTGTTTACCTTCTTTGTAGTAATTCAATGACATGATGCTTCCGCCGGGGTAATATATTTCAGTTTTACCGTCTAGCTTGCCTTTTTTGTAATTCATCACCCGTTGCAACTGACCGTAATCTAAATAGTATTTCCATTCGCCAACTTTACGGTTGTATTTGTGCGGCCCTTCTTGTCGGACCCCTCCTTTTGGGTAAAAATATTTCCAATGCCCATCTTTAAAGCCTTTATCGTATCCACCTTTTTCTCTTTCTCTTCCGCTGGAGTACCAAAACACCCAGTCGCCTTGTTTAAATCCGTTTTTTATTTCTCCCTTGTAGTTAGGTTTCCCGTTTTCGTACCAACCTTGCCATTCGCCTTCCATTAATCCAGCTTCAAAACTTCCTTCATCCTTTTTTGCACCAGAGTTGTACCAGCTAGTCCACAATCCTTGCTCTTTGCCTTTTGTATAATTTCCTTCTTGAAGCTTTTGTCCATTTTCAAACCAAGTTGTCCATAAGCCTTCTTTTTCACCTTGGGAATAATTTCCTTTTCGCCAAAGCTCTCCGGTCTCGTACCAAAAATTCCACTTCCCTTCTTTTTGGCCTAAGCTAAACTTCCCTTCCGATTCTTTTTGTGTACTGTTTTCATAGAAATAAGACCAAGTGCTGTCTTGCAAATTATTTTTGAAAAAACCTTGCATATACACTTTATTGGCATTGCTCCAAAATTTCCAAAAGCCAGATTTTTCTCCATTTGCATAGCTTCCCTTTACTCTTGGAGTTCCATCTTCATTAAACGCCTCCATTTCACCGGTTCTATTACCTTTTTCAAAGGTTTCAAAGCGAGCCAATTGTCCATTTTCGTAAAAAGTTTTCCAAACTCCGTGTTTTTCTCCAGCACTATAGTTGCCTGTTTCTTTTACCTGGCTCGACTCAAAATATGATTCATAATTACCGTCACGTAACCCTTCCTTATAGTTTGATACAGCAATTATTTTTTCACCTAAATATTTATTTACGTACCCATTACCTGCAGTAAGCGTTTTCTTGCTCGAATAATCGTATGCCTCCAAAACCTTTACATTCCTTTTATTCCAATCTTCTTCCTTATAAAGAGTACCGTTCGGAAAATTGTACACCCAAATACTATCCTTGAAGCCATAATCGAATTGCCCTCTACACTTTATGTTTCCGTTTGAAAACCATGAAGTGTATGTGCTATCTTGAACGTTGAACTTAAAATAACCTTCGTTTTGCAGCTGCCCATTCTTGTACCAAATTTTAACTGACCCATTCAGCTTACCTTCGGTATAATTAGCCTCTTCTCTAATCCTTCCGTCTTTGTACCAAAATTTCCAAAGACCTTCCTCAAGACCATAAAAAAACTTTCCTTCGCTTCTTTTAATGGTGCTATCTTTATCGTGATAATCAACAAAATGGCTAACTGGCTGAGCAATTGACAATTGAAATGTCAATACAAATAAAACTGGCAACAAAAATCTAAACATAAAAACAAAATTATTTGGGAGTCACACACAATTTCATGCCTGCATCATGATTTGTTAAACAGTTTTCCACTAGAAAGTCACAACATTTTTTTTGTTTTATGTAAGATACATTACTTATTTACAGCGCAAACAAGGCTAGGTTTGTCAAAAATCTATTTATGAAAGCTCTGTTATTATTTGTGGTTCTTGCAATAGGCATTCAAGTTAATGCACAAGTATCTCACAAACAATGGGATGAATTAGTTAAAAAACACGTTAGTGAATCAGGAAATGTGAATTACAAAGGCTTTATTCAAGACAAAGACCGTTTAGATGCCTACCTAAATCTCCTATCTAACAATCCTCCAAAAGATACGTGGACAAAGAACGAAACACTTGCGTTCTGGATAAACGCTTATAACGCTTTTACGGTTCAGTTGATAGTTAAACATTACCCCGTAAAAAGTATAAAGGATATAGGAGGGCCAATTTACCGAGTGAACACTTCTTGGGATATCAAATTCATTAAGATTGGAACTGAAGAACTGGATCTCAACAATATCGAACATCAGAAAATAAGGGGACAGTTTAACGAGCCCAGAATACACTTTGCGGTAAATTGTGCTTCGGTATCTTGCCCAAAACTTTTAAATGAAGCTTATTCTACAAATAAGTTAAATGCTCAGCTAACCAAACAGACTAAGCTATTTTTAAGCGATAAAACCAAAAACGATTTAAGCGACTCAAACCAACCTAAGTTGAGTAAGCTGTTTGATTGGTATAAAGGTGATTTCACTAAAAACGGTGTTTCGTTAAGTGATTTCATAAACAAATACAGCGATACTAAAATAAGTAAGTCTGCAACGACAGGCTATCTAGAATACAATTGGAATTTAAACGAATAAACTTATGAGCTCGAAAAGCTATTACGATCCTGAAGACCTTAAAAATTTTGGTAAAATCAGCGAGTGGAATAAAGAACTAGGAGATAAATTTTTTGATTGGTATGGTGAGGTTTTTAAACCAGGAGCACTTACGGCACGAGAGAAATCGCTTATCGCTTTGGCTGTAGCGCACACTATTCAATGCCCTTATTGTATTGATGCATACACCGTTGATACGATGGAAAAAGGTTGTAGCGAAGAAGAAATGATGGAGGCCTTGCACGTAGCGGGTGCAATTAGAGGAGGCGCATCTTTGGTTCATGGAACACAAATGATGAAAAAGGCGAAAAAACTCAGTATGTAAACTGAGTAAAGCAGTATGATTAAATCACTAAAAGCTAGAGAGCACGCATTTTCTTCTACCCAGAAACAACTAAAGCAACTGCGAAGTGGGCCATTTGAAGAAGGAGAATTAAACCATTTTGAGGACAAGCTCGGGGCTATGAATCAGTTTCCGCTTAAGCCAAAGAAGTTGGAGATTTTTCAGGTAAATGTTGGTTATATGTGTAATCAGGTTTGCAAGCATTGTCATGTTGATGCAGGGCCTGACAGGAAGGAAATCATGACGCAAGAAACAATGCTGCAGTGCATTGATATTTTAAGAACGCATGATATTCACACTCTGGACCTTACAGGAGGAGCACCCGAAATGAATCCAAATTTTAGGTGGTTTGTAAAAGAAGCATTTACAGCTGGGGTAAAAGAGGTTATTGTTCGCTCTAACCTAACCATAATCATGGCAAACCCAAAGTATCATGATTTACCCGAGTTCTTTACTAAAAACAAGGTGAGAGTAGTCTCTTCCCTTCCGTATTACAAACGAAATAAAACAGATAGACAAAGAGGCGATGGTGTTTTTGATAAGTCTATAGAAGCATTAAAAAAATTAAACGAAGCGGGTTATGGAAAGCTCAACAGTGGTTTAACTTTAGACCTAGTTTATAACCCAAGTGGGGCTTTTTTACCAGGCGACCAGGGCGAGTTAGAGGTTGAGTTTAAATCTGCATTAAAGCAAGATTTTGGAATTGAATTCAACAATTTGCTAGCGATAACCAACTTACCAATTTCTCGTTTTTTGGATTATTTGGTTGCATCGGAAAATTACGAAGACTACATGGAAAAACTGGTAAATGCTTTTAATCCAGTTGCTGTGGAAGGAGTAATGTGTAAAAACACCATTTCGGTAGATTGGCAAGGCTATCTTTACGATTGTGATTTTAACCAGATGCTAGAATTAAAAAGTGCCGGCAAGAAAAACCAGCACATTTCTACATTCGATTTGGAAAGCCTACACAACAGAAACATAATTACCAACAACCATTGTTTTGGTTGTACAGCCGGAGCTGGAAGTAGCTGCCAGGGTACGGTGGCTTAACCAAAAAATCAATTTTGTTCCTATCTTTGGAAAACCTCAAATTTCAAATTATGTATCGAATAGTTTTAATTGCTTTTATTGGTTGTTTTATCGTTGGTTTAACGGGTTGCAAAAAAGTATATACCTGTCAATGTGAAGTTACAACTGTAACCGATGAAGTAAATGTAGGAGGCATAATTATTACTTCGGAAACTAAATCGACTACTGATAGCCAAACTTCTAACGAGAAAGTAAAAAAGAAAGATGCGGAGGCTTCTTGCAATGAATTAAATGGCACTGTTCAAGAAACTGGTTACTCGGTAACCTACGATTGCAGTATTGTAGATTAAGTTCTACCTGATATCTGAGCCGCTATTCATACTTTGCTCAGGCGAAACAAAACACAACTTACCTTCGGCGTTTTCAGCCATTAAAATCATTCCTTGTGATTCTACTCCACGTATTTTTCTAGGGGCAAGATTGAGTAAAATTGATACTTCTTTTCCAATCACTTCTTCTGCTGTGTAATGCTCAGCAATTCCGCTTACCACAGTTCTTTTATCAATACCGGTATCAACCAATAGCTTTAAAAGTTTATTGGCTTTTAGAACTTTTTCTGCTGCCAAAATTTTTCCTACTCTAATATCTAACTTGGTAAAATCTTCGAAACTTATAGTGTCTTTTTGTGGCGTCATTTTCGTTTCGTTTTGCTGTGCTTTTTTGGTTTGTTCCAACTTTTCAATTTGCTGATCTATTGCCTTATCTTCTATTTTTAGGAATAGTAATTCTGCTTTACTAAGAGTTGTACCATCGCCTAGTAAAGCAGTCAGTTTAGAACTAGTATTTGGCAAAAATGGGGTTAAGGCTTCTTGCAGGATTTTAATAATCTCAACAGCGCATGACATTATTTCTTTCACCCTTTCTGGCTCTGTTTTAATCAATTTCCAAGGTTCGTTATCTGCCAAATATTTGTTACCCAATCGAGCAATTGACATAGCAGCCGTTTGAGCTTCACGGAATTTAAACTTTCGGATTAATACGCCAGATTGATTAGCAAATGCTTGTGCCTCTGAAAGTATTTCCTTTTCAGCTTCACTGAAATCTACGGTAGGAATAGCACTTTCGTAATATTTGTGTGTAAGCACGGCAACTCTATTAACAAAGTTCCCCAAAATAGCAACCAACTCATTGTTTACTCTAGCCTGATAATCTTTCCAGGTAAACTCGCTGTCTTTTGATTCAGGCGCTATGGAGGTAAGCACGTACCTTAATTCATCTTGACGATTCGGGAAATCCTCTAAATACTCATGCAACCAAACCGCCCAGTTTCTACTCGTTGAAAGTTTATCGCCTTCTAGGTTCAAAAACTCATTTGCAGGAACATTGTTAGGTAGGTTATAGTTTCCATGTGCTTTTAAGATTATTGGGAAAATAATAGCGTGAAAAACAATGTTGTCCTTTCCTATAAAATGAATGAGTTCGGTGTTCTCATTTATCCAATACCCTTCCCAGTTCTTCTCATTCTCCGCTGCCCATTCTTTGGTAGCTGAGATATATCCAATCGGCGCATCTAACCATACATAAAGGACTTTTCCTTCAGCATTTTCTAGTGGTACTTTTACTCCCCAATCTAGATCACGGGTCATGGCACGAGGTTGTAAACCACCATCTATCCAAGATTTACACTGCCCTATAACTTGATTTCTCCAAAGTTTTGGGTCATGATGTTGATTCCCATTAAGGTTTCCAGTTTCAATCCACTCTTTTAACCACGTTTCATCTTTTTGCATTGGTAAGTACCAATGTGATGTTTCTTTTAGAACTGGGACGTTTCCGCTAATGGTAGATTTAGGGTTAATCAAATCAGTAGGACTCAATGCGCTACCACATTTTTCGCACTGATCTCCGTAAGCAGCATTGTGATGGCAGTTTGGGCATTCACCAGTAATGTATCTATCCGCTAAAAACTGCTTATTTTCTTCATCGTAAAACTGCTCCGAGATCCTCTGCTCAAAAACACCTTTATCGTTTAAGTTTTTAAAAAACTCTTGGGCCGTTTCATGGTGTAATTGACTACTGGTTCGACTATAATTATCAAATTTGATTCCAAAATCCTCAAATGCTTTTTTATTGATTTGATGGTACTTATCTACAATTGCTTGGGGAGTTGTTCCATCTTTTTTTGCACGAAGGGTAATAGCAGCGCCATGCTCGTCTGATCCGCAAATAAAAACCGCATCTTTCCCCTGCATTTTTAAAAATCGCACGTAAATATCTGCAGGTAAATAAGCTCCAGCAATGTGTCCGATGTGCAAGGGTCCGTTTGCATAAGGTAATGCTGCGGTAATCAAGTGTTTTTTGGTATGTTCGTTCATAGCGATTTGCTACTTTTATTTGATGCTAAAAAAGTGGCAAAAATAATCTGATTCGTATGATTAGACCTCCGTACCTGAAAAAAGGAGATACCGTTGCAATTGTGAGTCCTGCTAAGGTAATTGCACCGGAAGAATTGCAGTTTGCTATTCAATTTGTAGAATCACATGGACTCAATGTACTTGTTGGTAAACATGTTTTTAACTCATGGAACCGTTTTGCAGGAACTGACGGCGAGCGCGCGGAAGACTTGCAATGGGCAATTGACAGCAATGAAGTTAAAGCTATTTTTTGTGCAAGAGGAGGTTACGGGAGCATTAGAATTGCCGAACAAATTGATTATTCAAAACTGAAAACTCAACCCAAATGGCTTGTTGGCTACAGCGATATAACCGTTTTCCACAATCTATTTAAAAGAGAACTAAATCTATGCACTATTCACGGACCAATGCCACTCAACATTGTTGACAAACCTGAGGAGTTAAGTTATGCAGACAAATTAATTGATTTGCTATTCGGAAAAATGCAGTCCATTGAGTTTGAGTCCAATTCTTTAAACCAAAAGGGAGTTAACACAGGCAAGATAGTTGGTGGAAACTTAGCCGTATTTTCAAGTTTAATTGGCACTTCATTAGACATCAACACAGAAGGCTGCATTCTTTTTATTGAAGATTTGTGCGAAGAAAATTATAAGTTAGATCGCATGCTTTGGCAGTTAAAAACTGCAGGAAAGCTCGACAATCTAGTTGGAGTGCTTGTTGGTAGGTTCACCGAAATGACTGATGCTTCTGGTTGGTTTAATAAAAACTCTTATGAACTAATTGCATCGCATCTTAAAGATCAGAATATTCCTGTTGCATTTGATTTTCCTGCGGGGCACACTGCTACCAACACGCCAATTATTCTGGGGGCTGAATATGAGCTTAGCGTTTTTACGGACAAGTCAACCCTGAAACTTTTGAAATAAAAAAAGCCAGTGAAATTCACTGGCTTTCTAAATCTTATGTTTTAACGTTTAGTTCTTAGCTTCGATTGCACCTGCTTGCTCTAAAAACACATCGTATTCAATTCTAATCATTTCAGAATCGGGAGCTAAAGCCAATGCTCTTTCGTAGTGATTAACAGCATCTACATAAAGACCATTTACCTTACAGAACTTTGCCATTAAAGCGTGGTAAAGAGGAGATTCTTCAACTTTATTTGCCTCAATCTCAGCTAAATCTTTTTCAAATTGAGCTCTTTCAGTTTCTGAAGGAACGCGTAGGATTAACTCTCCTGATTTCATGCTTGGGTTATCTTTGCTTACAACAACCAGCTTGTAGATAGCATCCTCTTCAAACTCAACTTTTGACATATCTAGCGTAGCTGCGTTTTCAGATACTGTTTGTTCTAAAACTGGCTCATCAAATAAGTTTAGTACTTGCACTTTACACTCTCCTAATTCAATAGCTGCATCCCATTTGATAGTTGTATGCTTTTGCATAAAGTAAGTACTTTCTGGAGAGAATAAGCTAATACCGTTGTTTTCTGAAGAACGTTCAACCGAACCAGTAGTTGACATGTTACTTGTTTTGCTCGACTCATCTCCGCTCATTTCATTGAAAACATACGCTAAGTAACGTTGAGCTAAACCAGAGTTATCTGCTTTGAAGTTACCAGCAACATCATTCATAGTGTAGATACCTGGTGAATTTAGATTTATGGTTTTTCCGTCTGCGTTACTTAATTCAACAGCACCACCTTCACCTAGCATTAACTTAGCATTTGCAGGTAATTTCATACCTGGGCCTAGTGGTGAGTATTCAGCTCCTTTTTGGACCACATTTTCACCTTTGGCCGATAATACGGTGAAGCTTCCTTGAGCGATTGCAAAAACAGAAATTAAGAGGCTAAATAAAAGGGATAACAATTTTATTTTCATGGCATTACATTTAATATTTGATAAATATAAAGATGCTAATTCTATACGAACAAATAAAGTTTTTGTTAATAACCTAAAATACCCGTATTTGAGTACTTTAGTTCGGGTAGTCACTAATTGTACCACTTATGAAGTATTTTTTTAACCTCAATGCGGTGTTTTGCACAGCCTACATCGGTTTATTTGTTTTTATTGTAACTAACATTCCCATTGAAACCGATCTTTTTGATCCAATATCAAAAGCTTTTGAAGATTTTGAAATGTCGGATTTAGTTTTTGCTCAACCGGCACCTGTTGAGGATCTAGTGAGCGACGAGGTTGATTAACTGCGTGACCCTTCTGAAATCCCTAGAGACACCAATGTTGTTCTAGTTAATATTCAGTACCGAAACAGGGCAGAACTTGGCCAAATGATCGACATCATTAACAAGCATGAACCCAAGGTAACTGGAATTGATGCCTTCTTCCGAAAAGAAAAAGGACCCGCTTTGGATTTTCCTCTTGCCATGGCATTAGGACAAACGAAAAACCTAGTACTCGTGAATCAATTGGTAACCACAGATGAAACTAATGAGTATTTCGATTCTTTGCAGTATTCACACCCCATGTTCAATGAGTCGGCTCACAATGGTTTTGCTAATGTATTAGCAAGTGCTGGGGGTAAAGGCTTTAGAACGGTTAAATCGTTTTATCCATTTCAATATCTAGGTAGTAAAGATTCTCTCTACCCTAACTTTTCGACAAAAATTGTTGAGTTGGCCGACCCCGATGCTTATCAAACACTGATGAATAGAAAGCACTTTAAAGAAACCATTAATTGGACGGGAAACTATAGAAAATTCATGGCTTTTGATGCCCATCAAATTCTTGGTGAAATTGGTGATCTATCGGTTATGAAAGACAAAATAGTACTGATGGGATACATTGGTCAGCAACTTGGCAAAAGAGATTTGGATGATATTTTCTACACCCCACAAAATCCGCGCGTTGCGGGCAGGGCTTATCCAGACACCTACGGGGTTTAGTGCATGCCAACATCATCTCGATGATTATGGACAAAAAATACATTCACCAAACTCCTGATTGGTTACTCAAAATCATTTTAGTTGTAATTACTTATTTAAATGTTTGTGTCTTTTTATATGTAGCTGAAAAAAGAAAAATGTATTACAACCTTATCACAAAATCTTTACAGCTAGCAGAAATTGCTCTTCTTATGGGATTAATTGTAATGCTAATGCTGAAGTTTCAGATTAAAATAAACTTCTCGTTTGTACTGATAGCAGTAGCATTAAGTGGAGATTTAACCGAGTTTTATGCGGGCAGTTTGCAGCCACTTGCGCTAAAGTATTTACGAAAATATGGTGTAATAAAATCTGAATTTCCGAACCTTTCAGAAGATTAAGATGTTATAGTTGCAATCGCAATTAAACCGTGAGCTACTATGAATAAAAAATACTGCAACTCTTTAACTCAATACAGCAGATTTAAAACCCGAGAGGTAACTGTTGGCAATATCAAAATTGGTGGTGACAATCCAATTATTGTACAATCTATGACTACCACCGACACCATGGATACTCAAGCAACGGTTGAGCAGTCAATTAGAATGATTGAGGCCGGTTGTCAATTGGTGAGAATTACAGCGCCAACCAAAAGAGATGCAGAAAACCTGCGAAACATTAAAGATGAATTGCGTGCTAGAGGTTACAACACTCCACTTGTTGCTGATATTCACTTTACTCCAAATGCCGCCGAAATTGCAGCTCAGATTGTAGAAAAAGTTCGAGTAAACCCAGGAAATTATGCCGATAAAAAGAAGTTTGAACACATAGAATATACCGACGATGAATACCAAGCAGAGCTTGAACGCATAAGAAAACGCTTTGTACCTTTAGTGAAACTTTGTAAAGAGCATGGAACAGCTATGCGTATTGGCACCAATCACGGCTCATTATCCGACAGGATTTTAAGTCGATATGGAGATACGCCGCTAGGAATGGTGGAGTCTGCAATGGAGTTTCTTAGAATATGCGAATCAGAGGGTTTTCACAACATTGTGCTTAGTATGAAATCTTCTAATACCCAAGTTATGGTGGAAGCTTATCGGTTACTGGTAAATCATATGCTAGAAGCTGGTATGAATTATCCTTTACACTTAGGTGTTACAGAAGCAGGCGAGGGCGAAGATGGAAGAATAAAATCTGCAGTAGGTATTGGTGCGTTGCTGGAAGATGGATTGGGAGATACAATTAGAGTATCACTAACCGAAGAGCCTGAGTTTGAAATTCCTGTTGCACAAGAGTTAGTGGCTCGATATTCCAAAAGAGCTGGGCATGAAAAAATTGAGGCGGCATCCGAAAACCCTATTAACCCATTTGAGTACAGCAGAAGAACAACCAATAGTGTTTTGAATATTGGAGACCACAATGCACCAGTTGTTATTGCTGATTTGTCACTCAAAACAGAAATTAAACCCTCTACCCTATTTGCATACGGCTATCAATATTCGGTGCCATTGGATAAATGGAATTTAACAGACCAAGCAGCTGATTACGTATTTATTAACGACAATAAAATTGACTTTGAAATTCCAGGGACGTTAGGAGTAATTCAATCGTACAAGTATTGGTTAAAAGACAAAACGAAGGACAGGCATCATCCTTTTCTTACCAGTAAAGAATACCTATCGAATGAGGTGGTATCAGAAGTATTCAACTTGGTTTATGTATGCTTAACCGACTTAACTTCTGAGCTTATTGGCAAACTTAAAAGTGATAGTACTGCTGTTATAATGCTGGATACCTATAACGAACATGGCATGGCAGAACAACGAAAAATCATGTTTGAATTGCTCAATCAAGAGTGTTCCGTGCCAGTTATTATTGGACGAGCATACGCTAACTTAACTCCGAATCAATTACAGTTACGAAGTGCTACCGATATGGGTGCTCTTTTAATTGATGGTCTTGGCGATGGTGTTTTTGTTGCCGCAGAAAATTGTGGCCCCGAACAAATGGTAAACCAAACCGCATTTGGTATTCTACAGGCTACCCGAACTAGAATTTCGAAAACGGAATACATATCTTGCCCGAGCTGTGGTAGAACTTTGTTCGATTTACAAGAAGTTACCGCTAAAATCAGATCAAGAACTGAGCATCTAAAAGGCGTTAAGATTGGTATAATGGGTTGCATTGTAAATGGACCTGGTGAAATGGCCGATGCCGATTACGGTTATGTAGGTACGGGACCCGGAAAAATCTCTTTATATAAAGAAAAAGAGGTGGTTAAAAGAAATGTCCCCGAAAATAACGCTGTGGACGAGCTAATAGAGCTCATTAAAACTCACGGCGACTGGGTCGAAGCTTAGTGTTTTACAACTTTTGTCCCACTAATCGAACCATTAGGTAATTCCCATTCAAGAAAATAAACCCCAGCTTCAAGGTCTTGCAGCTGGTTTAGTTCATTTGACTTGGATTGAACCAGCACGCGTCCCGCCATATCAATTAAGCGCATAGCGTTAACCTGTACGCCCGACAATGCAATCTTTGATTTAAAAGGGTTTGGGAAAACTACCCCTTGGTTTTCATCATTAAACTCTAATAGTGAAGTATTATCTATTGGTTTTTCTTCAACTTCTATATAATCGGTTTTTGTAACTGTTTTTGCCCCAAATCGGTTTCGTTTTGTTAAGCTAACAGTATATAAACCTGGCTCGGTAAAGCTTACCATTAGTAAAGAATCTCCCAAATTGCTACCACCTTTCAACTCATAAGTCTCAGGTGTAATTTGCCAATTTCTGAAAATCCCACTCATTTTTGATGTGTCGTGTAAATTAGTAGTACTCTCAACGATCAAGCTAGTATCTTCAGCCCAAAACCCTACAAAATCCACTGGTTTTTCTTGATATTGAATCCTACTTCTTGTAAAATTTGAACCCAGCAAAGCCCCACTAATTAATAGCACTGGGTTTTTCACTCCCTCGGCAAACCATTTGTACTCTACAGTGGTTCTTGGTATGGGTGGCAGCTGAATACCCGCAATTTTCAATGTATCACTCGAATTGATTGTGGTTTTCACTTTTATGCATTTAGGATAAGTCCTATGTGGTAAAACGAGCTCGCCCCAGCCTTCTACATTATTAATTCTCTGTCCGTTTTGAATCAAAGAAAGCTGACCTCCAAGCGAAAAAGCAACCTTATAAGAACTAGTATCGATATCTCCATACATTAAAGGAAATTGATAAATCTCGTCCTTATCTGAGTAATTCTGGGGGATTGGAATACCATTGTACCTAAGGCTTCTACCAGAAGCCAACAAGAATGAGTTTTTAACATCATACACGTCGTAAATATCGCGCATCATAAATTGTCCAAAACCGAGTGAGTCAGCAACCTTAATTCCGTAGTCCATTCCAAAAAAGAAAAAGTTAATAGAACGAGCAGATTTGTAGTCTTCCATTTCTTGAAAAGCAAGGGTTAAATCAGAATAATCCCAAGTTACTTGTGTCCCTTTCTTCTCATATTCTTTACTGTTATTGTTGTTAGCCACAGTGTAATTGATTTTGTCTCCAGCACTTGGCATATACGTTTTATCTACAGTTATTTGCCCAGAAACCGTAGCAAAAAGAAAAACGAACACTATACTTATTAGCTTACTCATATTAATTTACTTTGATTTACAAATGTCACTAAAAAAATTGATGTTATGAGGATTCAAAAAGAACAAACTGTATTAGTGGTTGTAGATATCCAAGAAAGGCTCTTTCCACATATTCATAACAACGATTCTGTTTTAGCAAATTGTCAAACCTTAATACAAGGCATTGAACTACTTAACATTCCAACGATAGTAACAGAACAATATGTAAAAGGTTTGGGTAAAACGGTTCAGCCAATTGCAGAATCTCTTACAAACTATGACCCAGTAGAAAAAATGACCTTTTCCTGTTGTGGTGAACCAAACTTCAATATTAAAATTGAAGAACGATACAGAGAAAACTTGCTAATATGCGGAATCGAAAGCCATGTTTGTGTTTTACAAACCGCTATCGATTTACAAGATGCTGGTCACCGACCTATTGTTGTGGCTGATGCAGTATCGAGTAGAAACCCACTAGACAAAGAATATGCTTTACAACGATTAGCCGCTGAAGGGATTAGAGTAACCAGCGTTGAGGCCATTCTATTTGAACTCTGCAAAACTTCTGGAACGGATACCTTTAAAACAATTTCAAAGCTGGTGAAATAACTTGTATTGAATAGACAAAAAAGAATAGTACGCGCCTCCTGGATTGGAATTGGAGTAAATACAGCATTAGCAATTGCGAAAATTGTTGGCGGTTTATTGTTTGCTTCTATGGCGGTAATTGGCGACGGTATAGACAGTGCTAATGACGTTGGCACTTACTTTATCACTCTTATTGCGGCAAGAATAATGCTCCGTCCGCCCGATCCAAAATTTCCATACGGTTATAATCGTGCGGAGGCAATTGCGACAAAGCTCCTGTCATTTTTTATCTTTTTTGTTGGTGCTCAATTGGTGCTTAACTCAACCGTTGATTTGTGGAATGGCAATCAAAATCACATTCCTGAATTTGGTGCAATAGTAGTTACGGTGATTTCAATTTTTACCAAACTAGTCTTAGCCTACTGGCAAATGAAAGAAGGTAAAGCGATAAACAGCAAGATGCTTATTGCTAATGCCCGCAATATGCGTGGCGATATTGCATTATCTGTTGGTGTATTGGTTGGCGTTTTTTGCTCTTACTTTTTCGAGCAAGATTGGTTAGATCATGCGGTTGGAATATTAGTTGGCCTATGGATTCTTAAAGTAGCATTTGATCTATTTAAAGAAACAAGTTTAGAGTTAATGGATAGTATTGATGACACAGAAGTTTACTCCAAAATTATTAGGGCTGTTCAACAAGTAGAAGGCGCAGAGAATCCACACAGATTAAGGGTAAGAAGACTATCGAATTTACTAATGATTGATTTGGATATTGAAGTTGAGCCCCATTTAATAATGCAAGAAACCCACGATATTGGATTGGAAGTTGAAGACTCAATTAAACAGACATTAGATAACGTTTACGATATCATGATTCATTTTGAACCATTGGGGAATATTGAACAAAATGAGCCTTACGGTGTTCATCACCAAGATATATAGTCAGCACCGATGGGCAGAAAAAAGAAATGTTGTAAAAAGTACGAGGAAAAGAACAAAAAACACTGTTCGGATTGCCCTATAAAACCTGAAAAGCCAAAGAAATCAAAGGATAAAAAGAAAGAAAAAGACAAGAAAAAGAAAAAGAAGAAAAAGAAGAAGAAGAAGAAGTGATTCTGATGTCTGATGTCCGATGTCCGATGTCCGATGTCCTAAACTAAAAATCATCGTCCTCAAACTCAAAGAACTCTTTTTCCTCTTCGTTTGGAGTTAGCCACCCGCGTTTCTTTTTCTTTTTTTGATGTTTGGTTTCTACCTCAACTTTCGAGTATACAGTAGTATCGCTATCAGCTTCTTCCCACTCAATATCAAATTTGGTTTTATGTTCTTTTCTGTGCAAAGTGGTATCTTTATTAAACCAGCCAAACTCACTGTTTAACGCCTCTTTCAGCTCTTTTCCTTCCTTTTCGCGCTGTTGTTTTTTGTATGCCTGTTTAGAAGATTTATCTAATGAAATATCCATGTTTTCTGTATTACCTGAAACGAGCATAAACACTCTGTACCGTCCGGTTCCATCATCTAAAACCTCACCGTGCTCGGTTGAGTAGTTTCTGTCTTTAATCATCAAATCCGAAATATCGAAATCTAGCTTGTAATCTATACTGTCATTAAATCCGTGACTACCTGCAACATTCACATTTAAAACACTCGAGCGAAGTTCTACTTTAGGAATAATCAGTTTGCTGTTTCTTATAAAAAGATCGTTCTCGAGTTTCTGGAAGCTTACACTTTGCAGGTTCTTTGAAAGCTCTTCTGCGTGAAATACTTTTTTGAGGATAATGTTGGTTTTAAAATAATCTGAAATACTCTGCAGTGTAGTGTAATTCACCAGTTTTCCTTGAGTGATATTAAGGTTTGCATTCGCAAAAACTGATTCGCTAATTAACTCAAAATCATTGTTTATACTGCTCTCCAAATTGAGCTTCATATCGGCAATTCCTTCAATGTTTTCCGATTTGATCTCATCTTGACCAAAATTTTTGAATTGCCTAAACATCTCTTGCACATTCACTTGCTCAAAATCTCCCATAAAACTTAAACCGTATCCACCTGAGGGATGTTTAATTAAAGCAAGCTTGCCTCGAGCCATACCCTCCATGGCTTCTAATGAAATAGGATTTGCCTTTAAACTTTTTTGGCCGATAAAAAGCTTGGTACTAATTTTTGTTGCCTTGAATTCCTGATAAGTCAATTCATCAATATCGGCGTTAAGTTGAAGCTCCACTCCGGGAATTGCCAATGACCTCGAATTATTGTTGTCTGAAGTGTTCTGAGTAGATAAAAACTCTTCTAGAGCCAGTTTATCCGCTTTTACTGATGCTACTATCCTTAGCAGGTCATCACCTTCAATCGCCCATTGAAAAAAGTTATCCGCACTACCATTAAGAATAAAACGAGAAGAGTTAAGCATTCCCTCGCTCTTTTCAAACTCAACTTGTTGTTTATTGAATCTAATCTTACCTTGGTAATTAGCTAGCGATGTGTAATTGTTTTTCGGTTTTAAGCTAACATCAGAAAAATCAATTGCGCCTTCCAATTCACTTTTTGAAACTACTACCGATTCTTGTTTTATTCTATCCCAAAAAACATCTCCTTTTAGCTTAAATATAACGTCCCCAGCACAACTATCAATAGTTTCAACTTTTAAAAAGTTCACTAACTCGTGCAGCTTCAAATCACCTTCCAGTTCACCTTTAATTCTAAGGTCAGAGAAATTTGAAACACTTACATTTCCTACAAATTCACCTGATGGAAACTTCCCAGAAACCGCGCTCAACTTCACCGAAGAGCTTTTCAAATTTCGATTTTTACCGTTAGTGTATAATCCTTTAAGATTAAGCTTACTTAGCTTTACACTTCGCTCGCCAGAGGTAATTATTTCGGCATCGTTCAAGGCAAATAAGATATCAATTTTAGGTGTTTCTTTTCCTTTTGCACCAATCGTAAAATCAATAGATGCGGTGCCGATAGGTTTATAATTTTCCCAATATTCATCCCAAGATTCTGGAAGTAATGCCAGTACTTTTTCCAATCTTGCTTTGTCGGTTTGAGCCTTAAATTGAAAGGAGTTATTGGCAACATAACCGCCTAGGTCTAACTCCACCTCATTATACAACATTACTTTGCCATTTTCTAGCTCAAAAGTTTCCGAATCGTTATGATAAATTATTCCTGAGTTTAACTGCAATGATTGATTTCTTAGAGCGTAAACACCAGAGGATAGCACGGTTGTTTTTTTAAGGTTTCCTTTAAACTTTAACGACAACTCCTCTGCATCAAAATCTCCATGAACTTTTAGCTTGCTTACAAAAGATTTTACAAAGACTTTATTCCTAAAATCCTTGTAAGAATAGGTTATTTCTGACAAGTTAATTTCATCCATTTTAAAGGAGAAATTAGTAGAAGTGGTATCAGATGTTTCTCGCCAAATTTTGTAATTAGATGCTCCTTTTTTACCCTCTTTCATGTAACAAACAGCATCCAACACATCAAGATGTTTTAACTCATATTTTCCATTATAAACATCCCATAAATTGAATTGAAAGCTTAGGTCTTTTGCAAATAGCAGGGTGTCGGGAGTTTTAGAAAAAAGCTTACTCTCTTTTACTAAAACATTTGAAAACGAAAGACTTAGGTAGGGGATTTTCTTAAATGAAGAAATATCAATTGATTCAACATTAACCTCAGCGTTCAATTGTTTGTTGAGTTCGGTTAGGACTAATTTCTGAATCTCTTTGCTGTACTTATTTGAGATATACCAACCGGCAACAGCAAAGGCAAGCGCCAGAAAGAAAGCCGAGGTTAGCACAAATCGAATAAACCGCATATTACAAAGCTATTAGGCAGTTGAACGTTTATTCTAATGCAATTAGTATTCTGCTAACAAGCTTTGGTTAAATCCAAAAAAAGAAACCCCCATTGGCAACCAATGAGGGCTTATTCTTTAAAAATTAATCAGGTTAAATAAACAGCACGTGGGTGCCGTCGCCTTTGGCTCTAGCGTAAAAATCACCAACGGTTAACACACCGTCAATATCCTCGTACAAATCATCTTTTGTACGCCTAAACATGTCCATAGCCAGCTTACATGCCCACAATTTAGTACCTGAAGCAGAAAGGATTTCTAGAAACTCTCCCACAGGTGGAATATCCAACTTTTCCATTTCTGCTTTCATCATTTTAGTAGCCGTCGCTTCCATTCCAGGCAAACCTCCAATTAAAGTAGGTATATGCATGGCAGGGTTACCTACGGTAGCAACGTGCAAATCGTTTAATCTGTGCTTATTAATTGCCTCTAACCCAAAGAAAGTGCAAAATATTTCCGACTCAATTCCCTCCATTCGTGCACCATTGGCCAACACAAAACAGGCATATACATTTTCTATAGTTGCCTTTGAAAGAATCAACATCATTTTTTTTTACTGGCTTATCACTTGCTTCACTCATTTTAATAGTGTTTTAAATTTAACATTAAATACAACTTACTGGCTTCGGAATTCCAGCAATTTTAATCGATACCTTTAAAGGTCCGTTTGGGTAAAGAGCGTAAAACTCTTTAATACTCACTACACCACTCTTTCCAATTTTTCGGATAGTTAGTGGAATATCTTGTTTATACTGATCTTGCAGATAGCGCAGTACCTCCCAATGTTTATCCGTTAATTCAATTCCGGCCTCAGATGCCAATTCATTTGCAATGTTCTCATTCCACTGATCGAGGTTTGTTAGATAGCCCTCGTCATTTACCTCAACGGTAGTTCCTGCAATAGTTTTTTCCATTTTTATCTTTTTATAGTTTGTAATGTCAATTTATAAATCTTTTCCAGCTGTTTCCATTTTGGTTGGTATAAAAGGTATGTGTCTGCCTGGGAGGAGCATGTTCCAGTAAACCCATTTAAATGCAAGTTTACCCATGTGATTCATATGGCTTTCTTTCAATAGGTTTAGTGGCCCCACACCCGGGATAGGAAAAGTACCAGTTACGGGTTCGTGTATGTAATTAAAATCGATAAGAATTGCTTTTCCATCACCAGTTTCCACAAAACAGTTTGAATGCCCAGCGAATTCCTCTTCTAATAGTTTTCCGTTTATGTAATTCAATAAATTCTTTGTTAAGATATCTGCCTCAAAATGAGCAACCGATCCAACTTTAGAGGCGGGTGCGTTAGTGGCATCACCAATTACAAAAATGTTCTCTTTCACCAAAGATTGTAGCGTTCCTTTATTAGTAGGTACAAAATTCAATTCATCCCCAAACCCAGAACGCTCAATAGCTTTTGCTCCCATGTTTTTAGGAACCGTTACCAACAAATCGTATTCTACTTCTTGCTCTGCGTAATCAATTATTTTTCGATTGTTCGGATCTACTCTTTCAATAATAAAGTTCGGAACTACTTTTATATTCTTTTCTTCCAACAAATGGTTGAGTTTGGCAGAAGCAACTGGCTTGGTAAAAGCCCCGTCAACAGGAGTAACAAAAGTTATTTCAACTTTATCGCGCATTCCTTTATGCTTGAAGAAAGAATCGGCCAAAAAAGCAAACTCAAGCGGCGCTACAGGGCATTTTATCGGTAACTCACAAATATGCACCACTAGCTTTCCACCCTCCCAGGTGTCTAGTTTTTTAGAAAGGTTTACAGAGCCTTCCTTTACCGAACTTTTTGAATCAGGAAAAGCACCATAGCTGTATCCGTTTTCAATTGGCGTAACTATTGGTGGATTCTAATCAAGTTAAAGTAGTTTGCTTGAAAATAAAAAAGGCCTCGTGCCCCTTTTTTTTAATTGAATAAGAGTAACAGAGGTAGGTTAAATCTGAATGTTGAGCTTCCGTACAGAAGATTCGTGGCAAATGTCTTGAATAGAAATTTGACTCATCTATTCTTACGGAATGACGGATTAATAACAAGAGTGAGGTTACTTCACCATTTTAAGCATTCCAATTTCTTTTTCGGTGAGGTATCTAAACTTACCCCTCAAAATATTTTTCTTCGTTAAACCAGCAAAAGAAACCCTGTCTAGCTTAGTTACCTTGTAGCCGAGTCCCTCAAACATTCTACGTACAATTCGGTTTTTTCCCGAGTGCAATTCCACGCCTAACTCACGTTTATTACTACCATCTCCTGCGTAAGCAATAGCATCAACCGTTGCAAGCCCATCTTCTAATTCAATTCCCTCTTCGGCCAATTGTTTTATCTCGGCTTTACTTACTGGTTTGTCAGTTACTACGTGGTATATTTTACGTACTCCGTGGGATGGGTGGGTAAGTTTCTTAGCCAAATCGCCATCGTTAGTCATCAGTAGCAATCCGGTGGTATTTTTATCTAAACGCCCTACGGGGTAAATTCTCTCAGAAACATGGTTTCTCACCAAATCCAACACCGTTCTTCTGCCTTGTGGATCATCAACAGTGGTAATAAAATCTTTTGGTTTGTTCAGCAACAAATACACATAGCGTTCAAACGAAAGTAGCTCGCCAGCATAACGCACCTCATCGCCAGGCTGAACTTTTGTACCCAGCTGCGTAACTACCTGACCATTTATGGAAATCATACCTTCCTCAATGAGCTTATCAGCTTCTCTTCGACTACAAATACCGCTAGAAGCAATAAATTTATTGAGGCGTGTTTCATGCACTTCAGAAGTTGCAGATCTACCAGCTGGTCTTCCCGCGCTTGATTTTCCTTTTAGCCTAGGAATTCTGCTACTATGTTTGTTAGGTCCTTTTAAAGATGGCTTTATGCTTCGTTTTGCTCCACTATCCTCCTTGTTTGAATCAAATCTTTTTGGTTTAGTGCCACTTCTATTTTCTGTTGATTCTTGCTCTTCTTCATGAGCTGCTCTTCTCGAAAATCGTTTCGAGTTTGGATTGCTTGCCGAATTCCCTCTATCGCTTCTACCTCCGCGCTTCGAAATTCTTCCGCCTCCTTTTAAACCACCTCGTTTACCACCTCTTTTCTCCATGGCGCAAAAGTACTAGGAGTTAAGAAATAAGCACTCAATTAAAAACGAATTGCAAATCATTCATTTAAAGCCTAAAATCTTCCGATTACCTTTTCTCGTTTTTTACCATTTTATGCCGCCGTTAACTGCAATTTAGTCCCAATAAAACCACTATTTTTGCAGCCTTTTTTAAAGTAAAAACACACTCCGAAAACATGGATTTTATAACGAACATAGTTGCTAAGTTTTTTGGTAACAAATCGGAAAAAGATATAGAAGAAATTCGACCATTAGTTGACCAAATCAATACCATATACGGGTCGCTTTGTAGCTTAAGCAACGATGAACTAAGAGCCAAATCTCAAGAACTTCGCAATAAAATCACCGAGCATTACGCTACCGAGCAAAAAGAACTCGACGATTTAAAAATGCAAACTCAAGATGATAGCGAACTAAGCATTGAGGATAAAGAAAAAGCATACAAGCGGATTGACGAACTAGACAAAACCATCCTCGATAAAATTGAAGAGGTTTTATTGGAGATTCTACCAGAAGCATTTGCAGTGGTGAAAGAAACTGCACGCAGATTCACCGAAAATGAAAGCATTGAAGTTACCGCATCGGATAACGATAAACGCTTAGCAACCACCAAACCACACATCGTAATTAACGGCGACAAAGCTCAATGGAAAAACAGCTGGGATGCAGCGGGAACCGAAATTTTGTGGAACATGGTTCATTACGATGTTCAGTTAATTGGTGGTGTGGTTTTACATCAAGGTAAAATTGCAGAGATGGCTACTGGTGAGGGTAAAACCTTGGTAGCAACACTCCCGGTATTCTTAAACGCACTTACGGGAAGAGGTGTTCACTTGGTAACCGTTAACGATTACCTAGCAAAACGTGATGCGGAATGGAATGCTCCAATTTTCGAATTTCATGGCTTAACAACCGATTGCATAGACAAACATCAACCCAACTCTGAAGATAGAAGACAAGCATATTTGGCAGATATCACTTACGGAACTAACAACGAATTTGGCTTCGATTACCTCAGAGACAACATGGCTACTTCGGTAGAGGATTTAGTGCAACGCAAGCATCATTACGCCATTGTGGATGAGGTGGATTCTGTATTGATTGACGATGCTAGAACGCCGCTTATCATCTCGGGACCTACTCCCAAAGGCGACCAACACGAATTCATGGAGCTGAAACCTAGAATTGAGGTTCTGGTAAATCATCAGAAAAAATTAATGACTTCTTTACTCTCTGAAGCTAAGAAGAAACTAGCTGATGGCACGGATAAAAAGACACGTGAAGAAGGTGGTTTGGCGCTTTATCGTGCGTATCGTGCTATGCCAAAAAACAAAGCACTTATTAAGTTTTTGAGTGAACCTGGAGTAAAAGCTCAATTGACTAAAACGGAAGGTTTTTATATTCAGGATCAGGGTAAAGAAATGCCTTTTGTAGATTCTGAATTGTTCTTTGTTATCGACGAAAAGCAAAACTCAGTAGAGATGACCGACAAAGGTATTGAGCTCATGACTGGCGAAATGGAAGACTCCAATTTCTTCATTATGCCAGACATTGGTTTTGAGATTGATAAAATCGAAAAATCAGAACTTTCTGATGAAGATAAAATTGCTCAAAAAGATGCGCTCATCAACGATTACTCTACCAAATCACAACGTATTCATACTGTAAACCAATTGCTAAAAGCATACGCTATGTTCGAGAAAGACGTGGAGTATGTGGTAATGGAAAACCAAGTAAAAATCGTTGACGAACAAACCGGTCGTATAATGGACGGCCGTCGTTACTCAGACGGATTGCATCAAGCCATCGAAGCAAAAGAAAATGTAAAAATTGAGGCTGCCACTCAAACTTACGCTACCATTACCTTGCAGAACTACTTTAGAATGTACCACAAGTTAGCGGGTATGACGGGTACTGCGGAAACTGAAGCGGGTGAATTCCACGAAATTTACAAGCTTGACGTAGTGGTAATTCCAACCAACCGACCAATAGCAAGAGACGATAGACAAGATTTGGTATACAAAACCGTACGCGAGAAATTCAACGCGGTAATTGACGAAACCGAAAAAATGGTTCAAGCCGGACGACCAGTTTTGGTTGGTACAACTTCGGTTGAAATTTCGGAGCTTTTGAGCAGAATGCTCAAAAGAAAAAATATCAAACATCAAGTTCTAAACGCCAAATTGCACCAAAAAGAAGCAGACATTGTTGCCGAAGCGGGAAAAGCTGGCACGGTTACTATTGCAACCAACATGGCGGGCCGTGGTACAGATATTAAACTCTCTGATGAAGTGAAAGCCTCTGGAGGTTTAGCCATTTTAGGTACTGAGCGTCACGAATCTAGACGAGTTGACCGTCAGTTACGTGGTCGTGCAGGACGTCAAGGAGACCCAGGTTCTTCTCAGTTTTTTGTGTCTTTAGAAGACAACCTAATGCGTATGTTCGGTTCGGACAGAGTTGCCAAACTTATGGACCGTATGGGACTAGAAGAAGGTGAGGTTATTCAGCACAGCATGATTTCAAAATCGATAGAGCGTGCACAGAAAAAAGTGGAAGAAAACAACTTTGGTGTGCGTAAACGATTACTGGAATACGATGATGTAATGAATTCGCAACGTGAGGTAATTTACACCAGAAGAAAACACGCGCTGTACGGAGAAAGAATTCAGGTTGATGTAGCCAACATGATTCAAGATGTTGCGCTAGACATGACCTACGCCTACACCGATATGAAAGATTTCGAAGGTTTTAGATTAGAACTTATCAAAATCTTTGGTATCGAAGCTCCATTTAACGAGCAAGAGTTTTTATCGACCAACGCCGATGAACTAGGGCATAAATTATATGACACCGTTATGCACTCGTATGAAGAAAAATCTAAGCTGATTGCCACCAGTGCGTATCCTGTAATTAAAGGCATTGCAGACGACCCTGAAACAAGCTTCAAGCGAGTGGTAATTCCATTTACCGACAAGCAAAAATCGATTCAGGTAACTGCTGATATTGAGCGTGGGGTAAAAACCGAAGGTTTTGAGGCCGTTAGAGCGTTAGAAAAAGGAGTTATCCTAGCCATGATTGACCAACACTGGAAAGAGCACTTACGCGAAATGGACGACTTAAGACAGTCGGTTCAGTCGGCAGTTTATGAACAAAAAGACCCTTTGTTGATTTACAAGTTTGAGTCGTTTGAATTATTCAAAAAGGTATTGGCTAAAATCAATAACGAGGTTACTTCTTTCTTAGCGAAAGCATCGCTACCTCAAGACAATAGTGCGGTTAGACAAGGGGAAGCAACACGACAACAAGCACCTGAAACACAAGCAGGTAGAGGAACTGTTCCCGGTGGGCAAGAGCAACTACCTACAGAAAATGAATACCACGATCCATCCGCTCAACCTAAAAAGAAAGAGCCAGTTAGGGTAGAAAAAAAGATAAACCGAAACGCGCGTATTGAGATTCAGCATGTTATGAGTGGTGAGAAAAAAACCATTAAATACAAACAAGCCGAGCCGCTCTTAAATACTGGCGAGTGGGTGGTTATTCAGCAAGCTCAGGCATAGGGTTTTTTGGATTGACGCGAATTGCAAATTCGCGCCAGCAGTGATCATGATGGACATTGGCAAGATACATTCGAAACGTATCAATGCGCATATTCAAAAGCTAAAGAAAAAGTCGAAGCATTAGAACTCCTATGCTCAGTTACATTTGAAATCGTAATAACGTAATTTACGTCACGTAAATTACGTTATCTAAAAACAATCCTTGTATTCCGCCAGCCCCTGCATACCCAAGTTTTTTATTTCTTTTGCTTCCATGCCATTAAAAAGCTATTTCACCAAAGGAGTTATTGAAGCAGGATGCGATGAAGCGGGTCGTGGCTGTTTGGCTGGACCCGTAACTGCAGCCGCAGTTATTTTACCCAAGGGTTTTAAGCACAAATTGCTCAACGATTCTAAGCAAGTTACCGAATCAAACCGCGCTGAGTTACGCCACGTAATTGAAGAAAAAGCCATCAGTTATGGAGTTGCTTTCTTAGATCAAAAAAAGATTGACGAAATCAATATTCTACAAGCTTCAATCTTGGCCATGCACCACGCTTTGGATAAACTAGAAACCACACCCGAGCATATAATTGTGGACGGTAATCGGTTTAAGCCTTACAATTTTATTCCGCATACCACCGTGGTTAAGGGCGATGCTAAATATTTAAGCATTGCAGCGGCCTCTATCCTGGCTAAAACCTACCGCGACGAATTCATGGAAAAAATTGATGCTGAATTTCCTCATTACAACTGGAAAAAAAACAAGGGTTACCCTACTGTCGATCATAGAAAAGGCATCAAAGAATTTGGGTCTTGTAAATACCACCGAATGAGTTTTAAGTTACTTTGATTTCGCTGTAAACGACCTTCATTTAATAACTCATAGAATCCACTAATACAAAGACGACATTCAACCGCTACTTTTACCGCCAAGTCAATTATTATATGCTGCGTAAAATTCTATTAGTACTGGTACTTGTTGCCTTTGGTGGGCTGGCGTTTTTTATGTACACGCGCTTTACCGAAAACAAAAGAATTTCTGAAGACTATTTTGCCGCTACGCCCTACCAAGTAGCCATGGTATTTGACATAAAACAACCTAAACAATTCTTTAAATCCATATCAAATTCTAACCTCATTTACGACGAGTTTAAACAAATAGGCTGGACAAAAAATTTGGATAAACAACTGAATCAACTGGATAGCTTGGTTGGAAAGGACGCCTTTTTTGACGAACGTTGGGCAAAAACCAGATTGGTTGCCGCACTTATTCCAACCGGAAAAGACAAACACAATTGGTTGCATTCCATCCTAATCCCGCAAAATGTTTCGGACAAAAATGTTCGCATAAAAATCAAAAATCTGTTTGGAGAAAAATCGGCCAAAGCAACAGAGCAGTATGACGGCGCAGAGGTAATCACCTACGCTAGTTCTACAGGAGATTGGTTTACTACTGTGTACGATGGATTTGTGATATTATCTAAAGCCAAGCTTGCTGTGCAAGACGCCATACGGCAAATAAACAGCGGCGTAAGCTTAAAAACCGACCAAAAAGGGTTTAAGAAAGTAATGGCAACAGCAGGAGTCTCTAAGGATGTAAACCTATACATAAACCAAAAACACTTTGCTCAATTCATGAGTAAATACATGGGTTCAAGCGGCAAAAATGCATTTGAAAGATTAGAAACCTTTGCCGAATGGTCGGAGTTGGATTTGATTGTAAAATCAAATGGTTTATATCTAAACGGTTACAGTTATGCGCAAGATTCTCTTGGTGGTTACCTTACGGTTATGGACAACCAAAACTCTCAGAATATAGATGTAATTGATATTCTTCCCTCCTCTACTGCATTCTTTTTACACTACGGAATTAGCGACTACAAAAGTTATGATGCAGCGTATCAGAATTACTTGCGGGTTCGCAATAAACTCAGTTCTAGAAATCAAGAAAACGAAACCCTAAAATCTGCTGGAATAGACATTAACGGCTTGCTTGAAAAACACTTGGTAGGCGAAGTTGCAATGTGCATTTCAGAAATTCCAACTACTATTAAAGGACAGGGAATTGGGGCTATTCAATCTAAAAGCTACGGTTTAATACGATTGATAAATAAAGCAGCATTTTTAGAAAGTATACAACCCTTGTTAGGCTCTGACGGTGAGGCCGATTCGCATACTCAATACCGCGAGACGGAAATTTACGCTCTTAAATATGCCAAGTTTATGCAACAAGCATTCGGACGTCCATTTGGTGCGGTTGCGTGCAACTACATGATGTTTGTAGAGAATTACGTGGTTTTTGGAGATCAGCTAGCCTCTATGCGCGATTTCATTAACAACTGGAAAGGCAATAAAACCCTTTCAACTGATGAGCATTTTGAAAGCTTTAGAGATAATCTTTCCGACCAATCTAACATTACCTTGTACTGCAATATTTCGCGTAGCCCTCACTTTTGGCATTACTTTACCAACAACAATATTTCTGATACAATTGAAAACAATGTTGAGTTCTTACGAAAGTTTGGTGGAGTTTCCTTGCAAATTGAAAAAGGACAAAACAACCTTTACTACAACAGCATTTACTTAGAACACAACCCAAGTTATAAGAAAATTTCTAGCAGTTTATGGGAGGTACCTCTAGATACCGTTATTGCTAAAGGGCCTATGCCATTCACCAACCATTACACAAAAGCAAAAGACATAGTAGTTCAAGATGCCAACGGAAAAATATACCTAATCTCAAATACTGGCAGAGTGCTGTGGTCGAGAGCAATTGGCGAGCCCATATTGGGTAAGGTGCACGAGGTGGATCGATACAAAAACCAAAAATATCAGCTACTTTTCAATACCGCTTCAAAAGTTTACATGCTGGATAGAAACGGTAAAAATGTGGAAGGTTACCCAGTTGAATTCAAAAATCCAATAGCGCAACCTCTAACCATTTTGGATTACGACAACAATAAGAAATATCGTGTTTTTGTCCCTCAAACTAACGGTGATGTTCAATGCTTAGACATCACTGGGAAATTTGTGAAAGGCTGGAAGTATAAACGAGGAAAAGCACTTATAAAACCACTGATTTACACTAGGTTAAATAAAAAAGATTACTTAATCGCACTTCAAAACAACGGCAAAGTAAAAATTGTAAATCGTAGAGGAGAAGATCGGTTAAAGCTCACAAGAAAAGTAGAGATTTTTGAAGGTTCAACTTTTAGTGTTGACTTAGGTAAAGACCTCTCGAGCACCTATATCACATGCAGCGACAGTAATGGAGTGGTTTATAAACTCAGCCTAAAAAATAAATTAGAAACTTCTCAAATAAAGCAATCAGAAGGGTTGGATGCTTTTAGCTTTATGGACGCAGATTTTGACGGCACAAAAGATTATTGCTTCACTGATGAAAACAGCTTTAAAATGTATAACTCCGAATTTAAATTAATTTGGGAATACGAAGCAGAAATTAATTTAGGACAAAGCTTTACTGCGTTTAAAATCGGGGACTCCAAGCAAGGGTTTGCGTGCCTTACCGACCAACAAAATAGAGCTTTTATATTCAACGAAAACCAAGCTGCTTCTGAAGGCAGTCCGTTCTATGGATACGGTGAAGCACTTATTTCTGATGTAAACATTGATGGAAGGTTTGAGCTTGTAATAGGTAGCAAAGAGGGCTCGTTGTACTGTTACGTACTCAACTAGAATAATCAACATATACCTATAATTAAGTACTAAATATTTGTTAACGTTGTACAGCATGAAAACTCGTTTACCCATATTATCTGTTGTATTGCTGCTAGTAATTGCAGGTTGTATCAATAGAGATCATTTCAACTTTGAAAAGGTTTCCGAAACCTCATGGAATCCAAAACTTGCCATTCCACTGCTCAAAAGCAACATAGGATTATACCAGCTGGTTGGAGTTACTGATAGCAATGCCGTATCGATAACAGACAATAATGTGAAGTTAGTATATGGAGGTCAATCGCTAAACCTTAAGCTGGATAACCTTATTGAAATAGAAGATATTGCTACCCCCTCTCCAGGACCGTTAATGCCGTATACAACCTCTAGTACCAACGTACCTGCTATTCCGGCAACCGAATTTGACCAACTAGACGCGGTAGAATTCTCTGCAGGTCAGTTAACGGTAAAAACACTTAATGAAATTACACCTGCCACTATCACATTTACTTTTTTGGATATAATTGACGCTAATAGCCAGCCGTTAATTATTGATGTTGAAGCTGGTAACTCTGCAACAGTAAATTTAGCGGGCTACACAATGGATGTCTCCAAGAACGAAATCAGACTTAGCATTGTTGCAACGGCTATCGGCAATTGTACGGTAAGCTTCAGTTTTAGTAGTATGGACTATGTAAGTGTTACAGGAGATTTTTCGAATGAATTGGGTAGAGTTGGAAAAAAATCTTTCCAGCTACACTTATTTAAAAGTATTGGCGCAAAAGGAGATATCGAATTAGCCGATCCACAATTAAAAATAAATGCAGACAATGGCATTGGAGTTTCTTTAGAGCCCGATTTTACGGAAGTAATTGCAATTAATCCAGCATCGGGAGACAGAACCCAATTAGTAGAAAGCAATAGTGCAACACCCTTAAGAATTGACGCTAGCTCTGGAAAAGGCAAGGTTCAAAAAAGCTCTATCGTATTAAATAGCAGAAACTCTAACCTTCCAAGTTTTCTTAGTATTAGTCCAAAAACAATTGAACACAACTTGGGACTATCAGTTGCAAGCGGGACTGCCCCACATACGGTTCATAAAGGTTCTGAGTGTGATTTAAGCATGCAATTGGAGATCCCGTTAGAAGGTAAAATCACCTCGTTTGAGGTTTTAGATACCATCGCTCTTCAAATCACAAATGACTTATCACTGATAAAAGACTTCTTAATCAAAACCTACACAAAAAATGGCTATCCATTAGACGCCAAGATTTCCATAACACTGATGGATGAAAACAAAAAAATCATGAATAAAATTGATGGTTCTCCAATGGTTTTGCTTGATGAAATTTTTACGCAAGCTGCTTCTGTGGGCTCCGACGGTTTAGTGACTGCACCCGCAGAATATAGTGCCGAACATGATTTGGTAGATGAAGAGGTACTAGCAAGATTGCCTGATGCGCGATATGGTCAATTACGCGCTTCTATGAACACCACCAACTCGGGTAAAGACAATGTAAAAATTCAAGCAGATTATGAATTAGAAGTTACTTTAGGTATTAAGGTTACTGGAAATATCAACACCTTCAATCAAGGAGATACACTGAAATGAGAATAGTAATGCTCGCCATAGTATTCATTGTTATTGGTTTTTGTGCGCAGGCTCAGCAAGACCTTACATTATATGAATTACGTTCTGCACCGCAAGCACACACCCTTAACCCCTCCAGAAAACCATTATCACAAGCTTATGTTCTTTTACCTGGATTAAGTGGTGGTTATTTTTCGTTTAACAGCGAAGGCTTTGCATACGCCGATGCATTTGAGCTTAATGAAGATAGCACCATAGACGTAAAACTTGGTAAAGCTATTGAGTTCATGAAAGACCAAAACAATATTGGTTTTGATATGCGCTTACCGATATTAGGTTTTGGTTTTGCTATGGGAGTTGGTTATGGATCTTTCAGCATAGAAAACAAATCCTCTACACGTTTTACCTATCCCAAATCTCTTGCCGAATTTATTTGGCTAGGAAACGGAGACGAAAAATTCCTTGGGCAACGCGCTAGCTTTGATGGTTTAGGTGTTGATTTTATGCAATATACCGAAGTAGCATTTGGGTATGCACGAAGTTTTACAGACCAATGGAGTTTCGGAATTAGAGCAAAATACTTGAGTGGACAAGGGTATTTTAGAACCACAAAAAGCACACTAGGTCTTACAACAAATGCAGACAATTATGCCATTACTTTAGATGGACAAATAGACATTCGAGCGGCAGGCATTCCGGCTTTAGTAATTGATTCTTTATTGGGGTTTGGAGCATTAAATATCGGTGACCTTGGAGATCAACTTGTACAAGCTGGCTCATCTAATCATGGTGGTGCAATAGACTTTGGTGCTACTTTTAATATTGACGAACAATGGTCAGTAAGTGCTTCCTTACTGGACTTGGGTTTAATCAACTGGGGTAAATCGGCAATTGTTAGAACATCTCAACCCATTTCATACACCTATGAAGGCTTAGAAGTAGCAAACTTTACGGGAGAAACTGATGGTGCTTCAGAGATATTAAATGCTTTGGACTCTCTAACCAGTAGCATCAAGTTCGATGAAAAAAATGAATCATTTACCACTCTACTTCCAACTAAAATCTACTTGGGTGGAAACTACCGAGTATTACCTACAACCGAAATTAGCGCATTATCTTACAATGAAATTTACAACGGTCAATTCAGAATATCATTCAGGTTGGGCGTAACTCAAAAAGTGCGCAACTTTTTGCAGGCAACTATGAACTACTCCGTTTATGGAAATAGCGCGGCAAATATCGGACTTGGCTTCGTGATAAATGGTGGACCAATCCAATTTTACACGGTAACCGATAACGTAATAGGCTTTTTGGCACCTGAGTACAGCCAAAACTTTCATTTAAGAGCAGGAATTAACCTGACGTTTGGTAATAACTTAAGTCAGCATTAACGGTGAGATTTCTTCTACACATATCAATCGTTTTAGTTGTTTTTGGCTCAAGTATCACAAGTGCCAAAGCTCAGTTATTTGGCGAAAAGCTAACCGAAAAACAAAAGCTTGATAAAAAGAGTGAGAAAATCATAGAAAAAAGCGAGGAGAAATATCAATTGGGTGACTACCCAATCGCCTACAACAAAAGCAGTAGGTGGCTAAAGAGATTGCGTAAAAAGGGCTGGATGAACTCCCAATACTACACCTATATCTCGCTGCTAAACACTCGTTACATTGACGGAATAGGACAATTAAAAATTGCCGCAGATAGTCTGGAGAATAGTATGTTTTACTACAATATGTTTATGAAGCCAGACAGTTCGCTTTACATAAAAAGTAACATTGCTTTGGCGGAGTCGCATTTAGAAAGCGGAAACCTTATACAAGCAGATATTTACTTTAACAAATCGAAAAAACTAATTGAGGAAAAACTGAACAACTCACCAAAACCAACTATATCTGATACCTTAAAAAAAAGGGACAGAAAAAAACTTGCCTTTAAACTTTCGGATCCAGGCCAAAACGAAGATTCTACTTTGTACAACCATGTATTGAAAGGACTGCTATTAGTTGAGATGAGAAAAGGACTTTTTAACGAAGCAGAAGGTGATGTTGATGGATTAATAAAGGAACAGCAATATTTGGCTCAACGCAGGTTCCCCAACATTGATCAGCAAGCAAAAAAGGGAACCATAAAAATCAAAAAGAAAGAGCTTAAGAAAAGGTTAGTTGCCTTGGCTGAACTTAAGGTTTTAAATGCAGACTTCTTCCGCCTATCGGGTAATTACAAAAAAGCAAATGATTTGTACAAAAGAAACATTGCGGATTTTGGCCAAACAATAAAAAAGAAAAGTCTTCCAAACATTAAAAACAACTTTGGAGCCACTGTGATGGCTGAAAACGATGGTCAACTAGAAAAGCCATACAAATACTACGAGGATGTAAAAAAACAAATCATAAAGAGCAATAAGGTTTCGAATTATCACCAGCTGTACAATGAAGTTGCAGAAAAAGAAATTGAATCGTATTTAACCGCAGGTAAGGATAGAAAAGCCAGAGACTTGTACCTCAAGTATAAATTAGACAACAGCCATAAATATGGTCATAACAGTGTTTATTACCTACAAGCGGTTATGCTTGAGAATGAGTATTACAACAAACGCATCAAGTATAAAAAAGCGCTTAAACGAGAGGTAAGATTAAAAGAGGGAATTGAAGAGGTTGTGCCTTATGATAACATAGCACAACTTCGTTTTAACGATCATTTCTTCGATTTCTATTACAAAAACAATCGAATTGAAGAAGCGAGAATAGAGCGCGAATCAAACGAGTGGATTTCTAGTTTAAATATGGGTAAAGATGCCCCAAACTACTCAATTGAGCTCTTGAAACTGGCTCAATTCAATGTGTACAATCAAGATAAATTTGGAGAAGCAAAAGAAATTTACGGCAACCATTTTGAAGGAGTATTTAGAAAACAGTTTCACTCGCACCACCCGCTATATCAAGATTTTTTAGCGTCATACAGTCAGTTAAAAGCTTACACCGACGAATACGACATGGCTTACCAGCTAGCAGGAGAGCGACTCTCTATTGCCAATGATAAATACGGACCTAGCAATGAAAACTATGCTCTTGCCCTTATTCAATTAAGTGAAATTAATGTACTTAAAGGTGAATACGATCAAGCAGAATCACAATTGGAAGTTGCTTCTGATATAATTCGTGATGAAGTAGGTAGAAAAACCAAAAGCTACGCAAAGTCACTTCAAAACCTAGGTTCTTTGTACATGATTAACGGTAAGTACGAGGAAGCTGAAGACACTTATAAAAAAGCAGACAAAATCCTTAAAAAATCGGGAGAATCAAATGGCGTTGCCATTAAGTCATCGGAGGATATGGCTGAGTATTACATGACGACGGGTCGCTACAAAGCTTCTGAAAACATCCTTAAACAATCGATAGAGGCAAACGAAATAAAATTTGGAGAAGACCATTACCGATTGGTTCGTCCTCTTAGCTTGTACGCTCAACTGTATTTAATTTTAGGTGAATACATTGAGGCAGAGAAAAAAGCTAGCAGAGCAGCTGACATTGCAGAAAAAAGTCTGGGTGATACTTCTGTGGCATATATGGACAACTTAGCACTTTTGGGTGAAGTGTACATCGCTATGGGAAACTATAACGATGCCAAAAGAATTTACGAAGATGCGATTGACCTTACTCGTGAAAAATTTGGAGAGGAAAATATTAGAGAAGCAGCCATCTTAAAGGCACTTGCCGATGCAAACTTTCGATCAAAAGAAGCCGATTTAGAAACAATTAATGGCTACTTGGATAATGCTAAAGACATTGTAATCACAAGCTTTTCGTCTAGCCACCCTGATTATGCTGAGCTACTTGAATATCAAGGTAAAGTGTTCATGCTCTTTGAAAAATACTCCGAATCGGATTTAATGCTGAAAGATGCACAGCGTATTTGGCTCAATAAATTCGGTAAAAACGACATCCATACTGCTCGTAACGAAATGTTAGTCGGCGACCTAAAATACTTGCAGAAAAAATACGATGAAGCACAAGATAGTTATGAAGACGCTGCGAGCTCTTTCAAGAGCTTATTCGACCAAAGCCACCCTGGCTATTTAGAAGCAAAAAGTAAGTTGGCCAAAAGTTACTATGCTGCTGGAGATCTCAAAAAAGCTAAAGACATTTATGACGAAACTACAGAGAGCTATTTGGGATATATCAAAGATTATTTCCCTGCTTTATCAGAGTCGGAAAAAGGAAAATACTGGAATTCAATCAAACGTGATTTTGAAATCTACAATTCACTTGCCCTAGCTACGTACGAAAAAAATAACAAAGCGCTAAGAAGTGTTTACGATTTTAAGCTATCCACTAAAGCAATTTTACAAAGTAGCTCAACCAAACTTAAGTCTAGAATTCTGAATTCTAACGACGGTGATCTTATTTATCAATTTGAGCAGTTTAATGAGAAAAAAGACCAATTAACCAAAGGGCTAGCTATGTCTCCAGCAGAGCGTGAGGTAAACGGTATTGATATGGACCAGTTGAGCAAAGAAATAAACGAATTAGAGAAAAAACTAAGTGAAGAGTCCGAAGATTTTGCCAATGCTTTTGATAACCGCCAGTACACTTGGAAAGACGTTAAGAAAAGTCTAAAGGAGAACGAGTACGCAATGGAAATAATTCGTTTCCGTCACTTCAATACTCAATTTACCGATAGTATTATTTATGCAGCTTTAATACTGCATCGTAAATCCAAAGGCCCCGAGTTGGTGTTACTCAATAACGGTAACATGATGGAGAAAAAGTACTTTAAAGGCTACCGTAATGCCATTAAATACAAAGTGAGTAAAGACAAATACAGCTACGCTCAATTCTGGGAAAAAATCGATGAAAAAATTGATGATAACGCTAAAGTTTTTGTTTCGGCAGACGGAGTATACAACCAGCTAAACATAGAAACCTTAAAAGACAAAAACGGAAAATTTGTTATCGAAAAAAATCAAATTTATAACCTGAGTAACACCAAAGACTTGATAATCTCTAGAGACGATGATTACGAAGAAACTTACGACAAATCAACCGCCATACTTATGGGGAATCCAAGTTTTGCCGAGGCAGGAACCAAAATTGATTTAAGCAATAAAGTAAGTTCTATTGAATCGTTACCGGGTGCGGAAGAGGAAATTAAACAAGTAGGAAAACTACTAAACGGAAGTAGCTGGAATACTCAAATTAAAATACAGAAAGAAGCTACTGAAGAAGCACTCAAAAAAATGAACTCACCTAGAGTTTGTCATATTGCTACCCACGGTTTCTTTATGCAAGAAGACGACAGTAGAGATAAGCAGAATGAACTAACTGGTGATTATGCTGACAATCCTCTACTTCGTTCAGGGTTACTATTTACTGGTGCGGGCGAATTATTGGCCAATAATAATATATACGACTTCAATAAAAAAGACGGAATTCTTACTGCCTATGAGGCTATGAACCTTAACCTAGACCATACCGAGTTAGTTGTGCTTAGTGCTTGTGAAACAGGTGTTGGCGAGATAAAATCTGGTGAAGGTGTTTACGGTTTGCAGCGCTCATTTATTGTGGCTGGTGCTCAAAACGTTATCATGACGCTATTTAAAGTAAACGACCAGGCTACTCAAGAATTGATGAACGATTTTTATACTCAATGGTTAGAAACTGGCGACAAAAGAACTGCCTTCCAAAATGCTAAACTAAAAATCAAAGAGAAATACCAGAAGCCAATTTACTGGGGTAGTTTCGTGTTGATTGGACTGTAGTAGAAACCCAAAAACTTGGTTCTCGATACATTCCGCTACGGCAAGAACACTCGAACTGACAGTTTTTTTGCTGCTTAAAAACAACTTAAAATGAACAACAAAACCACAGGATCAAAAGGAGAGCAACTCGCCAGGGAATTAATTATTTCAAAAGGATACAACATTAAAGCCACTAATTGGCGCCATTCGTATTTAGAAGTGGATATCATTTGCGAATCTGAAAAAGAAATTGTTTTTGTGGAAGTTAAAACACGTTCCAACGGTTACTTCGGGGATCCTATTCAATCGGTATCGCAAAAGCAACAGAAAAACTTAATTAACGCTGCCGAAGCCTACATTGACCAATTCGAAATTGACAAAGAATTCCGATTTGACATTATTGGCATTTTAAATGAAAACCAAGTACCCGATATCAAACACGTCGAAGACGCGTTTGGGCCTGAGTTTTAAATAAAATTCAGGGAAACCCATAAACAGTCCTTTCTCTTACTTGTCATAACTAACTAATTCACCAATTTTGCAGCGCAATGGGCGATTTTGATCAGTTTAAAAATTTAGATCCCGAGGATTATTATAAACATTCCGACGGCTTCATTATTTTTACAGAAAAGTATCACCTAAAACGCGGCTATTGCTGCAAAAACGGTTGTAAACATTGCCCATACGGTTTTAACAAAAAGCGAAAAAAGAATAGGAATGACATTTAAGGAAGCAGTTCTCCAAGGAATACCAGACGCATTACCAAATCCAAAACCTTACGACCCGGAAATTAACCACGCACCAAAGCGTAAAGAAATCCTAATAGACAACGAAAAGAAATTAGCACTTAAAAATGCGCTTAGATACTTTCCTAAAAAACATCACGCTGCTTTACTGCCCGAATTCCGAAAAGAATTAGAAGACTATGGCAGAATATACATGTACCGTTTTCGCCCTGATTATAAAATTACGGCTCGTTCAATAGAAGAATTTCCATACCAATCCAAACAAGCAGCGGGCATTATGCTCATGTTGAGCAACAACCTAGATTATGCCGTTGCACAACACCCACACGAACTTATCACCTATGGCGGAAACGGAGCTGTTTTTCAAAACTGGGCGCAGTATTTACTCACTATGCAGTACTTAGCTCAAATGACCGACGACCAAACTTTAGTTATGTATTCGGGGCATCCAATGGGATTATTCCCTTCGCACAAAGACGCACCTAGAGTGGTAGTGACCAATGGCATGATGATTCCGAATTACTCAAAACCTGATGATTGGGAGAAATTTAATGCTCTAGGGGTTACCCAATACGGCCAAATGACTGCGGGTTCGTTTATGTACATAGGTCCGCAAGGAATTGTTCACGGAACTACCATTACCGTGTTAAATGCCGGAAGAATGATTTCAGAAAACGGTGAAGGACTTGAGGGTAAATTGTTTATTACCGCTGGTTTAGGAGGAATGAGCGGCGCTCAACCAAAAGCAGGAAATATTGCAGGATGCATTACCATTTGTGCTGAAGTTAACCCTAAGGCAACCCACACTCGCCACTCACAAGGATGGGTGGAGGAAGTAATAGATAATTTAGATACGTTGGTTGAACGTGTGAACTCCGCAAAAGCCAACAAAGAAGTGGTTTCTATTGCCTACCAAGGCAATGTGGTTGATGTATGGGAGCGCTTTGCGAAAGAAAGTATAAAAGTAGATTTAGGTTCTGATCAAACTTCTTTGCATAACCCTTGGGCTGGAGGATATTACCCTGTTGGATTGTCGTTTGAAGAAGCCAACGAAATGATGGCGAATAATCCAGAAAAATTTAAGGAACATGTGCAAGAATCATTGCGTAGACATGTTGCTGCAGTAAATAAGTGTGTAGCTAATGGCACCTATTTCTTCGATTACGGTAACGCCTTTTTACTGGAATCTAGCCGAGCCGATGCCGATATTCTAAAAGAAGACGGCAGCTTTAAATACCCTTCGTATGTGCAGGATATTATGGGACCCATGTGTTTCGATTACGGTTTTGGGCCTTTCCGTTGGGTATGTTCTAGCAACAACCCTAAAGATTTAGAAACTACCGACCAAATTGCAACAGAAGTATTAGCGAAAATTAAAGCCCACTCTCCTGCCGAAATTCAGCAGCAAATGGAAGACAACATTCGTTGGATCAAAGCTGCTGGCGAAAACAAGATGGTGGTAGGTTCACAAGCTAGAATTTTGTATGCCGATGCTGAAGGTAGAATGAAGATTGCCGAGGCTTTTAATAAAGCCATTGCTTCAGGTGAGATTTCTGCACCGGTTATTTTAGGTCGAGACCATCACGATGTTTCTGGTACTGACTCGCCGTACCGAGAAACCAGTAACATTTACGACGGCTCTCAGTTTACTGCAGATATGGCCGTGCACAACTTTGTGGGTGACGGTTTTAGGGGCGCTACCTGGATATCATTGCACAACGGAGGTGGCGTTGGCTGGGGCGAGGTAATGAACGGCGGTTTTGGTATGCTACTCGACGGATCAGATGACGCTGACCGAAGACTAAAAATGATGTTGCATTGGGACGTAAACAATGGTATAGCCAGAAGAAGCTGGGCTCGTAACGAACCCGCCATGTTTGCCATTAAACGTGCAATGGAACAAGAACCAAGACTTAAAGTTACGCTGCCGAATTTGGTTGACGAGGAGTTGTTGGGGTAAGTGAAATATAACGCCCCGCGGCCATGAGTAGTAGGCCTTTCGTGGCACACTCTCCGGGTCTTGGGTTTGGGTTATTAAATTTCATTCGTATCAAATTTACTCAACTCGGCCTATTACTCATATGGGTGCTGTTATGCACTGGCGGTTATTTTATGTTTTTCAGACTATCAATATGCCTATTAAATTTCTCTAAGGATTCTACAGGTACTTCGATTGATTCGCTAAATCTGTATCCGCTGAATTGCCCATAGATTTTCTCGTTTTGCTGAATGGTCAACGCAGAATCCAAAGTCAGTCCACTTTCTGAACTTTTGAAAACTAATAGAGGGTTATAGGCAGTTAATTCATTGTTTTCGCCCCAAACTTGGGCGTAATCCCAATATCCGAAATAATATTCTAGCCCGTTTCCGAATACCTCAATTGACTTTCCAATAAATGAAGGTAGTTTATCTTCACGCAGAACTTTTCCTTTTGAGATAATTAGCCTTTTTAGATAGTTTCGACTCGGCTTATCATTTACTTCAAGCAGAATTTCAAACGTGTTGGTGTCTAGAATTGAAAAAATAGAATACATACCATTCGGTGCTTGATATTCAGTCAACGAGCTGTCAATAAAAATTAGGTTTCCATTCCTACTTAGTTCCATTCTGGAGAAAGTCACGAAAGATTGAAAATCTTCTTTCTGTCCGAGAACTATTTTAAAGCCATAATCAAGCTCTATCGATTCAAATGGTTCCTCAACTTGAGAATCAATAACAACATTTTCCGAGGGTTCAGGTTCTTGGAGTCTAGTCTCGTTCTCAGATTCGCAAGCAACTAATGAGAATAAAGAAAGTAGTATGAAAGTTATCGAATCTCTTATTTTAGCTAGCTTGTGCACAACTAGGGCCCAAACGCACCTATCTATTTGTAAACGGTAGTAAGTAATTATAAGCACATAAAAGTATGCATTCTATTTTTCGTAGTCAGCGAGGTTTTACACATTTATGGCAATATAAACTTGTAGTTCCAATTGCTTTCTTTGCCTCCAAAATCTCAACATGCACGAACTATACATTTCGGATTTAGATGGTACACTGCTTAACAGCAAGGGAAAACTATCGACTTTTAGTTTGCAGCAACTTAATCAACTTATATCTGCAGGGTTAAACTTTACTATAGCTACAGCACGCTCGTGGGATTCGACGCAACCCATAATAAAAGGGTTGGACCTGCAACTTCCGGTGGTTTTATACAATGGCGTATTGGTTTACGACCCCGTTCAGAAAGAAAACGTTGCTCAAAATTTTATACCTAAATCGGATGTAAAAATCTTATTTGACCTCTGCCAAATCAATCAACTAGAACCCATAGTATTTACTTTGGATACCGCGAACCAACCCTCAGCTTTTTATAAGCAGATTTCCAACTCGCACATGGCAACCTATATCAATACCAGAATAGCTCAAAAAGACAAGCGCTTCAAAGAAGTTAAAGACTTTACTAAAGCCAAACAAGAACACACCATTACCCTTATTACTATTGGCGAATTTGATGCTTTAGCCCGACTAAAAAGTGAGGTTGAAAAACAAACTTCACTCGAAGTTCACTTTGCCGAAGATGTGTATTACAAAAGCGCCTATTGGTTGGAATTTACTGCGCTCAATTCTACAAAAGCCAGCGGAATTGAATATTTAAAGCAAACTTTTAATCCCGAAAAAACCATTGTATTTGGAGACAATCTGAACGATATTCCCATGTTTGAAGTTGCAGATGAGGCATACGCTACCGCAAACGCACGAGAAGAGTTAAAACAACTAGCAACCGGTATCATTGGTCATTGTGATGACGATGCTGTGGTTAAATTTATAACCTCGAAAATTTAAAGTAAAACTTATGCCTTCTAAAAACTTTGAGATTCCCGCCTGCGCGGGAATGACGCAAACATTAAGTATTCTAATTATAAAAATATGGCACTAAACATAGTACTTCTCGAACCTGAAATACCCAACAATACTGGAAACATCGGTCGTTTAAGTTTGGCCTCAGGTTGCAAGTTGCATCTCATAAAACCTTTGGGTTTTGATATTGACGACTCTAGAGTAAAACGCTCTGGATTAGACTACTGGAAACATGTGGATTTACACGTGCACGAATCTTGGGAAGACTTTACCAGTAAACACCCGAAAGCTGAACTGGTATTTATGAGTAGTCACGGAGAAAACGATTTTTACTCCATTGATTTTAAAGAAGATATGTATGTGGTTTTCGGAAAAGAATCGGTTGGTTTACCAAAAGACTTGGTAGAGGCAAACAAAGAAAAATGCTTTAAAATTCCGATGTTCAGTGATCACATCAGAAGTTTAAACTTGGCCAACTCAGTTGCTATTGTTGTCTATGAAGGAATTAGGCAATTAGGAAAGCAATGATTCAATAATCAATTTTCAATTACAATAATGCATTGAATATTAGATCGTTGGAAATTAAGCAACTATATCTCCCCAGCTCTCAACTTAGCTCCAACTTGTCGCTCTAGCTGCTGGTAAATCTTTTTTATGGATTTGTCTACTACTTTATCTGTGAGGGTTTTTTCTGGATCTAAAAATTCAAAACCCACTGCGTAGCTTTTTGTGCCCGGTTCCAAACCTTTGCCTTGGTATACATCGAAAATTGAAACCTCTTTCAACAAGTTTCTTTCAGTTTGCAAAGCCACATTTCTTATTTCTTGAAAATCAACTTTAGCATCTACTACAAGCGCCAAGTCTCTTCTGGTACCTGGGAACTTCGGAACAGGTTTATACTTTACTTTTTTATGCGTTAAAACCGTTACTACGGCATCCCAATTTAATTGCAAGTAAAATACGGGTTGTTTTACGCCAAATGCGTTGATAGTTTCTTTGCTAACCTGGCCAACAGCACCTATCTGCATTTTTCCAGAATATAAATCCAGCCCAAAAGCTAAGTTTTTATGCTTACTCGGTTTAGTTTTAAATGCAGCAATTGAAACACCCACCTTTTGCAATAAATTTTCTGCAATTCCTTTTAGTTCAAAGTACTCTGCCGCCGTTTCTTTTCCTTTCCAAGAAGCAGCATTTTGGTTACCCGTTAAGTAAACCACCAAACTTTCCTTTTCCTCTCTTTTATCTGGGTATTGATGGTAGGTTTTACCAAACTCAAACACTTTCAAATCACTCTGACCTCTATTTTGATTGTAGGCAATGGTTTCAAGCCCTTGAAATAACATGTTAGCTCTAAGTACCGCCAAATCGTTACTCAATGGGTTGAGGATGTTTACCACATCATTGCTATCCTCATAAAATGCTTTTGAGGTAAGGCTATTGTGAATCATTTCGGTGTAGCCCAAGCTGGTAAGGTGATCGTAGATTTTTCTACGCAACACTTCCACATTAATTGCAGGCGAATCAGCAATTGAAATACCCATTCGCTCAGGAAATGGGATATTGTTGTAACCATAAATGCGCAGTATTTCTTCAACTATATCTGCAGGGCGCAATACATCATTTCTGTAAGCAGGTACCAACAAGTCTAGTCCTGCATCGTCTTGATTGGTCACCTCAATATCAAGACTTTCTAGAATTGAAATTATTTCATTTCTATCGATAGACGTTCCAACTAGCGTATCGCAATACTTGAAATCTAGCCTAACATTAAACCCTGCTATTGGATTTGGATAGATGTCTACAAGCTCAGAAGAAACTTCTCCACCTGCTATTTCCTGTAACAACAAGGCCGCTCTTTTGGCAGCAATAACCGTAATATTTGGATCAATTCCTCTTTCAAAACGGAAAGAAGCATCGGTATTTAATCCATGGCGTTTAGCCGTTTTACGCACTGAAACAGGGTTGAAATATGCCGACTCCAAGAAAATCTCTGTTGTGTTTTCTGTTACACCTGAATCCAGACCTCCAAAAACACCGGCAATGCACATTCCCTCTTCAGCATTGCAAATCATTAAGTCGTTTGCTGATAAAGTTCGTTCAACTTCGTCCAAGGTTTTAAACTTGGTTCCTTCCGGCAAAGTCTTAACCACTACTTTATCTCCGCTAATTTTAGACGCATCAAAAGCGTGCAAAGGTTGCCCCAATTCATGCAATACGTAATTGGTTACATCAACCACATTGTTTATCGGATTTAACCCAATAGCTTTGAGTCTGTTTTGCAGCCACTCGGGTGAGTCTGCAACGGTTAGATTTGAAATTTTTACGCCTACATACCTAGGACATAAATCGTGGTCAGCAACTTCAATAGATAGTTTTTTGTCTCCGGCTTTAAACGACTCAATATTAGGCAACTTAAGCCCACCACTTTCTATCTTTTTTTGTTTGAGTACAGCGGTCAAATCTCTGGCAACACCGTAATGACTCATGCCATCCGCTCTATTTGGTGTAAGGCCAATTTCTATGGTATAATCAGACGCCAAATCAAAAAACTCAGCAGCAGATTGACCCACTTGAGCCGTATCTGCTAACACCATAATACCAGCATGACTTTTGCCTAATCCGATTTCGTCTTCTGCGCAAATCATTCCTTCAGAAACCTCTCCTCTAATTTTAGATTTTTTGATTTCAAAAGACTCACCATCAGAAGGGTACAACTTGGTTCCAACCGTTGCAACAACTACTTTTTGGCCTGCAGCAACATTGGGGGCACCGCACACAATTGGCAGATTTCTATCCGTTCCAATATTTACTTCTGTTACTTTTAGCCTATCTGCATTTGGGTGTTGATTACAAGAAATTACCTCTCCAATTACAAGACCTTTTAATCCACCTTTAACTTGCTCAAATTCTTCTACTCCCTCTACTTCTAAACCAGAATCGGTAAGAA
Source organism: Salibacteraceae bacterium (assembly GCA_965661115.1). GTDB lineage: Bacteria > Bacteroidota > Bacteroidia > Flavobacteriales_G > Salibacteraceae > UBA6770. The sequence goes on along the minus strand of CBFICO010000003.1, from coordinate 3,573 downwards.
ATTCATCAACTTGTTTTGGTGTTAAATCAAAGTCTAAATAATCTTTTAGCCAATTGTAAGAAATCTTCATATCAGTAATAGCGTTTTAGGCGCGGCAAATGTAATGAAATGGCTTGTTATAAAGCGTTTAAATGAACTGCACAGGTCTTAGAAATCCATTAAATTAGCAGCCTGCAAAAAAAAGCGGTAAACATGATAAAAAAAGCACTCCACATACTCACCATTTTAGCAATTTCCTCCACTATTTTCTCATGCTCAGAAGAAAAGGCAAAAGGACCAATTAAACTCGGAAATGAAGAATGGGCGGTTAGTCGCTCCATGAACTATTTGGGAAAAATTGTCTTAGAAAAAAATGGTTTTCCGGCAGAGATTATAAATGAGCATATTGAAAGTATTTACGGCGATTTAAACACAGGTAAGATTGATTTATTCTTGGATACTTGGGTAGAAGGGCACGGTGTGTATGTATACGAGTTGCACGATGTAGAAGATTTAGGGACTGTTTACGAGGGATGTCAATTGGGCATGGCTGTACCATCTTATTTCGAGGTCGATTCTATTTCTGATTTATTGAAAGACTCTTCTAGCTATGGCAATGTTTTATATGGAGTAAATAAAGATGCAGGTGTTATGATTGGGGCCAAAACTGCCATGAAACAATACGGTTTAAAACCTCAAGTGATTAGCATGACTGAAGATGAACTGGTGAATCAACTGCAACTAATGATTGACAAAAACCAAAACTTTGTTACTGCTGCTTGGAAGCCACATTGGAAGATACATGAGTATGGTTTAAAGTTTTTGGTGGATACTACTCACTCATTTATAGAGGGTGATGAAATCAGAAAATATGCAAGGCCAGGATTTGAAAAATCATATCCGGAAGCTGCTAAAATTTTAAAGAAAATTGTTTTTTCTGACGATGAAATGTCTGAATATTTGCTTGCCCTTAAAGGTGCAACTGAGCCGGAAGACATCGAAGCAAGAATTATAGACTGGATTGAAAACCATCCCGAAAAATCTAAGGAATGGTTACCTGCTGAGTAGCCTTTTTCTCAGCTTTTCGTTTCCTTCTTTTCTGTATTGATTTTAAAGCGGCGTTACCCAATACCGTAGCAAAAATTAATGCGGCACCGCCATAAAAACCCAAGGTCATTTGTTCCGATTCGCCAAAGAAAATCAACGCTAAAATGATGGCGTAAATAGGTTCCATATTTATGCTAATGCTCACTGTAAATGGAGATAGTTCTTTCATTACCTCTACGCTTACTACAAAGGCCACAGCTGTACAAATTAGCCCTAACAATAGCAGATAAAATGTGTCTAGCGCACTTGGCGAGAAGTCCTTTGGTGTAGCATTTTCAAAAATTACGGTATAAATAGACATCCCAATTACACCGCCAACCATCTCGTAAAAGGTTATAATGCGCGCCTTATGCTTCCTAATTAACAACCCGTTGATCGTACTAAATAATGCGGCCAAAAAAGCAGATATTATTGCTAGAATAATCCCTAAATAGTATTGATTCTCAAAATTGAAAATCATGGATAAACCAACAATTACCAGCAAACCAAAGAGCACCTCATAGGGTATAATTTTTCGTTTAAAAAAAATAGGTTCTAAGAATGCTACAAACAATGAGGCGGAAGCTAATGTGGTAAGCACAACAGAAACATTGGAAACCTTTAATGCCTGAAAAAAGGTACTCCAATGAGCTGCTACTATAAAGCCAACCAAAATAAATTGAGCCCCGTGGGCTAACGGTACTTTTAACGTTGATTTTTTGAATAATGCGTAGGCTGCTAATCCAATAGCCGCAATGAGCATTCTATACCACACAATAGAATAATAGGGAACTTCTATCAGCTTGCCTAAAATACCCGTAAAACCCCATACAAAAACAGTAAGGTGCAGTGCTATTTGGTAGCGATAATCGCTTAAAAAACTGCGCATGATTATTCTTCGTCAGACTGAGATTCTGCTACTCCACCACTTAGAATAGTCTTCATCATTTCTGCTGATTTAACCTTCAGAGGTGTTACGTTTTTCTTGGGTACGATAAAAATGTTACCCGTAAAACCATAACTATGAGGCAAATACACCATTACCTTTTCTTCTGATACTCCCCAAGAGCTTAAATCAGACTGTGTAATAAAGCCTGGTTTCTCCACATCTGGGCTTAGTTTGACCAATACAGGTTGCGAGGATTTTTTCTTCTTTCCTCCAACAATGGCTTCGGTAAAATCCATAATTGAAGTGTAGATGGATTTGATAACTGGTGCTTTATCTAGTAACCGTTTAAACCAAAAATTAATGGGTGTAGCAATTACGGTATTTCCTAATAATCCAACAATAACCAGAACAATTACCAAAATCAATAGGCCTAAACCAGGGATATCAATGTCAAAAGGAAGTATGGTTGGTAAAATATCATCGATAAATCCAAGCAGCGCAACAATTACGTATAACGTTACCGCAAGTGGCACGGTAAACAGCACCCCTTGTAAAAAATAGGTACCTATTCGCTTAAGCATCTTTCATAATTTTTTCTCTATCAGCTTTTTTTAAACCTTTTACAACCAAATTGTAAGAATGATCAATTAGCTCGTAAACCAGTTCTTGTGGAACATCTGAAAGCACTGAAACAGTATTCCAGTGTTTTTTACTCATGTGAAAACCCGGCTTAATTCCCTGGAATTGCTCACGTAACTCTATTGCCCTTTCTGGGTCGCATTTTAGATTAACACTCACAAAAGCATCCACGTTACACAAAGCGAACATTTTTCCCATTACTTTAAAAACCAATGTTTCGCTATCAAAAGGAAACTCCTCTGTAACTCCGGGTTTTGCAATGCAAAAATCTCTATAACATTCAATGTTCACCGCTCACTTCTTTTGATGCGGTAAATTTACTCAAAGCTCCAACAATCAAAGTTGTAAAACATTGAATTTAAGGAACACATTTTGATATTTCCAGCGGAATATAATTTTAGCTTCACGATAATTTACATTTGCTCACAAGCATGATATTTAAATCCTTAAGCCTTCGAAACAGAATATATGTGTCCATCAGTTTGGTGGTGGTAATTAGCTTTTTAATAATCGGCGCTGTTACTATTTGGTACACTCATATAGAAAATGAACGCTATCACAACCAGCGATTAGCCAGAAAAGAAAAGGCTATTACCGCAGCACTCAACTATTTCTTAGAGGATAAAGAAGAAGATATTTACGCTTTATACACTCGAAGCTTTCATCGAAAAATTGTTGAATTATCAGACATTCACGGTTTAGAGATTAACCTCTACGATATGGAAGGAAAGTGGATAGCCTCTTCCAATTTCGATTATTTCGACCAAGGAATTTTACCTGAAGTATTGAGCGACCAACTTTTGAGCACCATATACAAAAACAATGGTCATTACGTGTTAGACGAATACGTAAACGGTGAAGACTTACTTTCTGCATTCACTTTTTTAAAAGGCGCTAACGAAGAGCCGATTGCTTTAGTAAGTGTACCCTATTTTACCAGCAACGAAATTCAAAAAGAAGAAACTGCTGAATTATTATAT
>CBFICO010000002.1:77972-86635 GCA_965661115.1 Salibacteraceae bacterium | reverse complement strand
TCACAAGATCCGTCGTCTTTTTTAGCCTTCTCATCGTAGTTTGTAGCTGTTGAGTCAGTACATCCTTCTTTTTTACAAGATGTAAGACCACCCACCATTGATAGCGATAAACCCGCTATTATTAATGTTTTTACTGTTGAATTTGTTCTTTTCATTTTTATTCGTTTTTAAATAGAATTTTTGTTTTTGAAATTCGAGGCAAATGAACTGATGGAATCCCTGAATGCTGTTTTAGCTTTGGTTAATCTTGAGTTATAAAAAAGTTACCTCCTTTAACTTAATGTAAACTACAGTTATTTTAAAATTCGACTTGTGGTATTGCTAAAAGACAAACCTTAAGCCCTTGATATTGTTGAGATTGAAAAAGAATTAAACCTGACCATTCTAGCTATTTAAGAAAATTGTATTTTGAGGCTTAAATTAATCTTTACATAAACTTGAATTAATACTAATGGGGAAGGATAAATCAAAATTTGAGGAATCAAAAAAGAAGAAGAAAAAGATGAAGCCGAAACACAAGATTTTACTTGTTGACGACGAGCCAGATATCCTTGATATCCTTGAATACAACTTAAATAAAGAGGGATTTGAAACACACACCGCTCCTGATGGAGTTAAAGCTTTAGAAATAGCAGATAAAGTGATTCCAGACCTCATTTTATTAGATGTAATGATGCCAAATATGGATGGCATGGAAACCTGCATTGAGCTAAAAAACAACCCAAAACTCAAGAACACCTGCATAACTTTTCTTACTGCCAGAAGCGAAGACTATTCTCAAATAGCAGGTTTTGACGCAGGAGCCGACGATTACATTGCCAAACCCATAAAACCTCGAGTATTGGTTTCAAGAATTAAAGCAATCCTCAGACGATCTCCGTCTAACACCACAGCACAAGAAGATGTGCAAGGTATTTTTATAGACAGAGAGCGGTACTTGGTAAAAGTGGAAGGCAAAGAACTTAACCTACCTAAAAAAGAATTTGAATTATTAAGTCTACTTACCTCACAAGCAGGTAAAGTATTTACTCGCGAAACTATACTCTCTTCTGTTTGGGGAGATGAAGTAGTTGTGGGTGACAGAACCATTGACGTGCACGTAAGAAAGCTGAGAGAAAAAATAGGAGATAGCTACATTAAAACCATTAAAGGTGTAGGCTATAAATTTGGGAAGTAAATGAAAACCCTTTCTCCTCGAAAAATTGCCCTTAGAGCGAGCCTCTTATCGGGTGCTGTTGCTGCTGTCCTTTCCGTTTTGTATGCTCTTGCATTTTCCATGAACGTAGTTGGACTCTGGCTTGTATTTTCTTTTCCCGTAATAATATTTTTCGCCTCTTATGGCATTTTCTATTACATGATGGAGCGCTTTATTGGTCAAAAAATTAAGCTGATTTACCGCAGTATCCATCAAGAAAAAATTGGTCGGCCTCTGTCCAATATGAAAATAGACATGGGAAAAGACGTTTTTAAAGAAGTGAATAAAGACGTTGAAGATTGGGCACAAGACTATAGAAAAGAAATTTCTAGCCTTAAAGAACAAGCCGCTTTTAGACGAGATTTTATTGGAAACTTATCGCATGAACTAAAAACTCCCATTACCATAATTCAAGGAAATATTTTAACCCTTTTAGAAGGTGCTGTTGACGATAAAAAAATCAGAAATAAATTCCTCGAAAAAGCCGCCGATAACGTAGAGCGACTTGAAAACCTAACACGCGACCTTGACCGTATTACCAAATTAGAAGGTGGTGGAAAGGAGTTGTTAGATATTTCCCGTTTTGATATTGTTAAGTTGATCTACCAGGTTGCCGAAAACCTGCAAGACAAAGCCATTGCCAAAAAAATTAGCTTGGAAGTTAAAATCGCACAAACAAAAGAAGTTTGGGTAAATGCCGATAAATCTAAAATTGATCAAGTGCTAACCAACCTTATTGTAAACAGTATAAATTACGGAAATGAAGGTGGAAATACCTCGGTGCGAATAACCAACCAATCACCACTAATAGAAGTAGAGGTTTCCGATAATGGTGTAGGCATCGAAGAAAAACATTTAGCTCGTTTATTTGAGCGTTTTTATAGGGTAGATAAAAGCCGCTCTAGACATGCAGGTGGAACTGGTTTAGGTTTATCCATTGTAAAACACATTTTGGATGCTCACCACCAAACGATAAGTGTAAGAAGCGAACCTCAGAAAGGTTCCACGTTTACCTTTACGCTAGAAAAAGCTTAGTAGGGAATTACCCTAACGGTATCCATTTTTAATCGAACCGCTAACCATTTTCCAAGTTGTCCTTTTTGCTCTTCAATTTCAGAAGACTTTACCCCTTCTTTCCAACGTACAAAAACGGTTGGAACCGTATCGTTTTTGCCATCTACAATCTTGTGTTCAATTTTGGTGAAAAAATTCGATTCAATATCTGGGTAGTTCAAAGAGACCTCGTTGTTCAATACATAATCAGGCAACGTATCGGTGTAAATGTTATTCAACTGAGCTTGCAATAGCGCAATTTCCTTGTTGCGCTCTTTTAGCAATTCTTGATTCTGATTGAACATCTCCTCGATAATTCCGCTTTTCAGCTCAGACTTTAATTTTCCGGAAATATCGTTTTCTAAATCTCCAGAAATATCCTTATCCTGTCTAATTATCAGCTTGGTATTTTCAAGCCCAGCCATGGTCATTTTAGTTTCTAAATCACCAATTTGGGTATCAGACAAACGATCACCCATCAAAAATAATTTTATGGAGCTTTCTCCGCCATTGTAATCCACCATAGAATTAATAACCGATGTAGCCTCAGAATCGATATGCTCCGCAATAAACTCAGTAGCTTTTTGATTAAATATAGTCTCTTGAATAACGTTCCAAAAAATAAAACCTGATGGTGTAATTACCACAATTACAAACGCATAGATGTATTGTTTTACCCTTTTCTCCCTTGCCGGATCTATAAAATCAACCTTAGGAAAACCAACGTATCGAACCACTACAACCGTAGCAAGACTGATAAAAATAGAGTTTAGCAAAAACAGGTAGAAAGCCCCAAAGAAATAATCGAAATGTCCCGTAGCTAAACCATAACCTGCCGTACACAACGGAGGCATAAGTGCTGTAGCAATAGCAACTCCTGGAACCGCGTTGGTTTTCTCTTTTCTAGAACTAGCCATAATACCTGCTAATCCACCAAAAATGGCGACTAGAACATCCAAAATTGTAGGTGTGGTTCTGGCCAAAAGCTCGTGACTATCGGATGAAATTGGGGAAATAGTAAAGTACAGCCACGCTGTGGCAACTGAGAACGCAACCGTAATTCCTAAGTTTTTTAGTGAACGTGATAAGAGTTTTATATCAGTAGTTCCAACGGCTAAACCTACCCCTACAATCGGTCCCATAAGAGGTGAAATAAGCATGGCGCCAATAATTACCGCAGTAGAATTTACGTTTAGACCGATACTTGCAATGAATATGGAAAAGACCAAAATGTAAACGTTGTACCCTTTAAACTCAATATCCTTTTTAATGGCATCGATTGTATTTTCAATGTCAACACCCTCTCGAATGTTTAAATAATGACGCACACTTATAAGTATTGATCGCCAAGATGTTTTAAGATGCTCCTTGTGTTGCTCTAGAATTACCCTATCCACCATTTGGTCGACGGTTTTGGCTTTCTTCTTTTCAGTAGAATCATTAGGTGTTTTTTCTTCTTCTGTAGCCATTTTATTCTAATTTGTATCCTCTCAAATTTAGACCAATTTTGAATCGTGAAACGACGCCCCTTATTTTTTGCGATGAAAAACTTAAAAAGCTGTTATACTTAAATGAAATTCAGAACGGAATTAGAGTGGATTAATCCTTTTGATACAATTGGATTCGACAGCAAGCTTCTTTTTCTCGGTAGTTGTTTCGCAGAAAATATTGGTGCTCGTTTTAAGGCAACAAAATTCGATACCGCCATAAATCCGAACGGTATTATTTTTCAACCAATTGTACTCGCTGATTTGATTGAACGAGCAATAAACAATAAGCCAATTGAAGAAACAGACTTAGTATTAAGAGATGGTTTTTATTATTCATGGCTGCATCATGGTTCTATTTGCGGAGAAAATAAAAGAGAGCTCTTAGAACAACTAAATGCAATTCAAACGGAATTTTTGGAAACGCTTAAATCAACTCATTTTCTTTTCATAACCTTCGGAACTGCTTATGGGTATCGATTAAAATCAACTCAACAGATCGTAGCTAATTGTCACAAAATTCCAAGTGCTGAATTCAAAAAGACATTGGCGAGTAGTGAAGCTATTTACGAAAAATGGACTTCCCTTTTAGAAGCATTATTCTCTTTAAAGCCTAAATTGAAAGTCTATCTGACCGTAAGTCCTGTTAGGCATATTAAAGATGGAATAATTGAAAACAACCTATCTAAAGCGGCTTTGATTTCGGCTACGCATACTATTTCAGGAAACTTTGAAGAAGTAAGCTATTTACCAGCATACGAATGGGTAATGGATGACTTAAGAGATTATCGGTTTTACAAATCAGATTTGGTGCACCCTAACCAAATGGCTCAAGACTACATTTGGGATAAAGTAGCTGAGCAGGTTTTTGATGCTGCTACAGCAACCGATTTGAAAAAAGTAAGTGCTATCTGCTCTAACCTAAAGCACAAGCCGTTTCAAGCAAAATCAGAAAAACACCTCAACTTTTTAAAGCATACCAAGCAATTGATTGAAAGCCTTCCAAATCACATATCAACTCGATTTTCGGGTGAATTAATTACACTAAACAACATGTTGAATGAAAGCAATTGAACTGATAAAATTTGGCGCAACGGGTGAAAATGCGTTTACCATTTCTGAAAGAAAAGACCCCGAGCCCAAATCTGATGAAGTACTTGTAAAGGTTGATGCATTTGGGCTAAACTATGCCGATGTAATGTCTCGTAAAGGTATTTACAACGACTGCCCACCTCTACCCGCTGTGCTCGGTTATGAATCAGTAGGAACGGTTGAGAAAATTGGTTCAGAAGTGACTTCTGTAAAAGAGGGAGATCGTGTTGTTGCTTTTACTCGATTTGGCTCTTACGCGGAAAAAGTTGTTACTCCAGAATTGGCTGTAGCTAAAATACCTGAAGAGATGAGTAACGGCGAAGCAGTTGCATTAGCAACGCAATATTGCACCGCATGGTACGCTGGTTTTGAAGCAATAAATATTTACCCCGGCGAACACGTTTTGGTTCATGCTGCGGCTGGCGGAGTTGGAAACGCGCTGGTGCAATTGCTAAAATGGAAAGGAGCTGTAGTTTATGGTACCGCAAGTTCCGATAAAAAGCTGGAATACCTTAAAGATCTTGGTGTTGATTTTCCCATCAACTACACCAAAACTGATTTTGTGGAGGAGATTTTAAGACTCAGAGGAAAAAGCAGATTGGATGTGATTTTTGACCCTATTGGTGGTAGCAATTTTAAACGATCTTTAAAAGTATTAGCTAACGGCGGACGAATTGTTCCCTTTGGAGCTAGTTCGAGAGAGAAAAAAGGCTTGCTATCTTTATTAAAAGTCGGTTTTGGTTTTGGCTTTCATTCTCCAGTAGGTCATATTATGAAATCGCAAACTTGGGCTGGAGTTAATATGCTGCGTATTGCTGATAATAAGCCAGAGCTGATGAATTTTTGCATGAATCAGGTAATCGAATTATACAAGCAAGGAGTTTGCAAACCACATATTGGCGGTGTTTTTTCTGCTAACGAAATTGGCAAAGCGCATGATTTTTTGGAGAGCCGAAAAAGTATAGGGAAGCTGGTGGTTGAATGGTGATGTTTAATTTGATAATGTGGAGATTGACTAATGGAAAAATACTACCTTAGCTTTATGCTTAACAAAATTGACCTATCCAAGGTTTTGTTTCTAGATATTGAAACGGTGCCTCAACACGAAAACTACAGCGACATCACTGAAAGAATAAAACCGCTTTGGGATACTAAAGCTGGCTTTTTAGCCCGCAATGAAGAAACTCCTGAAGAGCTTTATAACAGAGCCGGGATTTATGCCGAATTTGGAAAAATAGTATGCATTTCTTTGGGTTACATCAGAAACAATGAAATCAAGCTAAAATCTTTTTTCAGAAACAATGAACTGGATTTGTTGCTTGAATTTGCTGAGATGCTCAATCAATACTATTCTAGTCCTTATCAGTTATTGTGCGCTCATAATGGAAAAGAATTCGATTTTCCCTACATTGCTAGACGAATGCTTATAAACGGAATTCCACTACCCGAAATTTTGAACATCGCTGGCAAAAAACCGTGGGAGGTTCAGCATTTGGATACACTTGAGCTATGGAAATTTGGGGACTATAAAAACTATACCTCACTCAATTTACTTACCGCCATTTTTGATATTCCAACCCCCAAAGACGATATTGACGGCAGCATGGTAGCTAATGTTTATTACAAAGAGAAAAACTTACCACGCATCAAAGATTATTGCGAGAAAGACGTGGTAGCTTTAATTCAGTTAATGCGCAAGTACAAAAACATGGAGTTGATTTCCGAAGAAGCGATTCATTATAGTTGAATCACTCCTCCAGAAACCTCACCAGTTACTTTTTAAGGATCTTTTTAAGGCTAAATACAAGAAGTAATATAAGCACTGACCCTGCAAATGCCAGCGCGATATCTTTTTGTGCATCCCAAACATCTCCTTGGGTGCCTAAATAGGCAACCCCTTGCTCCGGAAAGAAAAAATCTGCCACTGCCCACTCCACTATTCCGTACAATCCGCTTAGTGACATAACTATCTCCGCCGGCAAAACCCAAGCTACCCAACTCTTGGTTTTTAGTCCATTCAAAAAGAGCTCTCTCATCGGATAAGCCAATAAAAAGCCAAATGAAAAATGAACGAGTCTATCAAAATTATTGCGATCCCAATCAAAAAAATCAGCCATCCAATAACCTAGCGGAGATTCTGCGTAGGTGAACATGGAACCATGCACGTGCAAGGTCAAATACAGACCAATGAGCAAATAACTGGTATCGCTAAACTTAAACCTTTTATAGGTAGCAATTAAAACTCCTACAAACCCAAAAACTAAGGTACTCTCCAGCATCCAGTTGTTTATATCGTTAGTATGAATGAGCGACTTTATCCAAGCCAACAGGAATACTATACTGGTACCAATAATCCAAGTATTGGTTTTTGCTGGTGTTTTTATAGCGGTATTTGCAAATGAAAAATTCATGACTAATATGTTTAAGTTGAAAATGATTAAGCTGAATAGCTCGAGTTTTTAATAAAGTTCTCCTTCTCAGTTAACTCTTTAGATTTCGGTGTTTGTTTTATATCTGATGTTTCATTTGAGTGTTCATCAACAGACTTAATCTGCTTATCTAACCATGCACGGTGCACGTATCCAATCAATAGAATAACAGCTCCAGAAATGGCTAGAAAAATCACTTTGTAAATAGTAGCTTCTCCGGGTAAATCCCACAACCACATTTTAAGTGATGCGATCACTAAAACTGCCCCTCCAAACCAAATAAAGAGTTTGGTGTTCTGGTGTCTTCCCCATAAAAACAACCCTAAAGCGTAAAAAAACCATGATGTTGAAACTGCTATTCCTTGACTAAATAGGTTTACAGAATATGCTTCCCAAACATTTTGAATTTGAATGGTAAATAAACCTCCAACTACGATGTGTGCAATAAGTGCTAGTCCGATAGATAGGTTGCTTCTTGCTTTTTCGTTTAAATCATCGAACTTTAAGGCTACAGAAGATAAATAGAATCCAGAGGCAGCAATTACCATCCACAACAGAGCACCTGAATTTATAAATGGAATAAACTTTACGCCAAACCAGGGCAACCATTCTACCTCCCATGCTACGGAATACCAGTAGGCAATTACTAGCACCCAAGCTGCAATGCCAGCATATTTAACTACCTGGTACTGGAGTTTTCGTCCTATAACAAATACCAATATTGCAATTACAAACCACATAGAAGCATTAACTACATAGGGTAAGCCAACGGCAGAGAACACTTGACTAAAATCTTCGCCACTTATAGCCAAAGAAAAGACTCCCATTAAAAAATAAACCAAAGCCGGTATGCTCTCTTGTGGGTTAGATTTATAGATGTAAATGGCCCCTCCAATAAACGTTGCGGCAACAATCAAACAAGGTACGGCGTAAGACATTTCGAAACTCGAAAAAATAAATACCGACCAAAAAACAAAGTGGATCGCAGTTAAAACCCCTAAGTACAAATTGAGTCCTGAAAACTTGTTCTGATTCAGTTTAGACGTGACAAACAAACCCACCATATAAACTAAAAACAACGATGTAGAATAGAAGAAAGGCTTACCCCAACTTTCGGGATCGAAATGGAAATAATAAGTGATGTAAATGGTGGCTGTTGTAAAAAATGAAATGATTCTCAATTCACTCCAGTTCTTACTATAGCTCAAAAACAAGGCTACAACATTTAATACCAGTACATAACTAAACAAGACATTAACTTGGTCTGGAGTTGCTTGAATTATAAGCGGTGTAAGCAACCCTGACAACACGCTAAGCAACACCATTACTCTTCGTTGAAGTTTATATCCGAGAAGCAGCAAAACAGACCCGCAACCAATCATAGAAAGCAAGAGAATATTCTGCGAC
>CBFICO010000002.1:0-77963 GCA_965661115.1 Salibacteraceae bacterium | reverse complement strand
CTTCGTTGAAGTTTATATCCGAGAAGCAGCAAAACAGACCCGCAACCAATCATAGAAAGCAAGAGAATATTCTGCGACCACATGATATGCTCCGAAAAACTAGCGTAGCCAATACTTAAAAAAAGTACACCCGCGCCCAAACCAGAAACAATATCAGAAAGCAATTGTTGGCCGCGTTGCAGCAAGTAATACCCAATATAACCAAAGGTGCCTTTAGCAAATAATCCGAGCGCTACCCTTGCAGCGGGTGGGAACCACCCTTTGGCAACCGCCATATCGAAAAAAGTGAAAAAAGCTCCGAAAAAAAAATGGCTCCTAAAATGGTAACCCAATAATGCTGAACAAAAGATTTCATAACTAGTGATTTTTAAATTACAGGCCAAAAGAACCTTTGAATCAACGCTTAACGAAACCATTTTTTACATAAAAAGGATTTTTATTTATGTACTTTTATCGCATATTTCATAATATATAAAGGACTATAATAAATAATTAAGTACTAATAATTAATGGATTCACTTGAAGAAATAATTGACACTTTTGGTATAGAGTGATTTTTAAATTACAGGCCAAAAGAACCTTTGAATCAACGCTTAACGAAACCATTTTTTTACCTAAAAAGGACTTTTATTTATGTACTTTTATCGCATATTTTATAATATATAAATGACTATAATAAATAATTAAGTACTAATAATTAATGGATTCACTTGAAGAAATAATTGACACTTTTGGTATAGAAGATCGAACGGAATTCAGGCGATTTTTAAAGCGAACCAAGTCAAATGATAATCGAAAAGACTTGCAACTCTTTCAACTAATTTCTGATGAAAGTGTAACGTCAAAAGAGTATCACTACAAACTGTATCAGCCTCCAAACCAAGCCGCTTATTTGGCTTGTAGAAAACGATTATCGAGGTCAATTAACAAGTTTATTGCGCTAAAACTTATTGATAGTGACTCCTCCAACGTGTCAGAAGTTTTGAATTGGGTAAACATGGCGCGTTACTTATTCAGCAATCAAAAATCTGAATTGGCATTAAAGTACTTGAAAAAAGCGGAAAGGTCAGCGCTAAAAAATGACCTGTTTGAAGTTCTGAATACAATTTATGTTTATCAAATCCAGTACTTACCTCAACCAGAACAGAGCCAACGAATAAAAATCGTTCGAAAATGGGAAAAGAATAAAAAAGCACTAGAGTTGAATGAAAAAAGTGAAATTGCACTCAGCATTATTCACCAAAAAATAGTGGAATCCAACAATCAGGGAACCCATTCTAATATTTTAGAATTGATTACTGGAACCCTAAATAATCTCAACCTTTCAACAGATTTTTTAATAAACCCACGATTCATTTATAACTTAACCCATGCCAATAGAAAGCTGATGCTATCCAAAAAAGATTTTTACAACCTAGAGCCTTTTATCATCAATCAATATTCGCTCATTCAAAAACAAAATGGATTTGCGGCTAAATACAACTATTACCAACTAGGATTTTTGTACATGATTGCCCATACCTTGTACCGCAACAAAAAATTCGATAAAGCTTATGAGTACGTACTGCAGTTAGAAGAAGAATTAAAAAAAGCTAGTAAAACTCAAATAGCTGAGCTCAAACCAAAACTAGTGCTGCTAAAATCTAACCTATTCATATTTAAAAAAGACCTTCATTCATCCTTGCAACTTTTACAACAAGAATTCACGCAACTATCGCTAAACAGCGCCGACAAACTAAAATTTATCTCTGCCATAGGTATTGTCCAATTCTTACAAGGAAAACCCAAACAAAGCCTTGCCTCGTTAAATACCATGAACCACTCAAACAATTGGTGCGCAAAAATTATGGGTAGAGAATGGCTTTTAAAGCGCTTGCTTATGGAGGTAATATTGTACTCGGAATTAGAGGAATTTGAGTTAGTTGATTCTAGAATTAGAAATATTAGAAGAAGCTTTAGAGACCTATTGGCTGTGGAACCTTACAATAGAGCAAAGCCATTTTTAAGTATTATAAAACAGATAAACTCCGCAGGAAATACCGCTAACAATTCTGGCCACAACCTTTCAGTTTTGCTAGAAAGCTTATTTAACTTTTTACCTGCAGAACAAGAAGACTTGCAGGCAATGCTTTTTTACGCTTGGCTAAAAAGTAAAGCTGCCAAAAAGAGTTTTTATGAGGTTCTTTTAGAGATTGTTTCCTGACTCTACTTACCAGTAAAGCTCGGTTTTCTTTTTTCTACAAATGCTGTGGTTCCTTCTTTAAAGTCTTCAGTACCGAATGATTTTCCAAAAGCATCAACCTCTGCTTGAAAGCCATCTACTCCGTGCTCAAAGCCAGCATTAATTGCCTCAATAGCAAATCCAATAGCACTTGGTGAATTTTTAGCAATCTTACCTGCTAACTTATTTACGGTTTCCAAGAGCTCTTCTGGTTCAACACAGTAATTTACCAAACCAATAGCTTCTGCTTTTTTTCCGTCAATCATTTGAGCAGAAAAAACCAATTCGTTTGCTCTTCCTTTACCAATTAACTGTGGCAACCTTTGCGTACCGCCGTATCCAGGAATTACCCCAAGCGATACTTCTGGTAAACCCATTTTAGCATTGCTCGAACAAACTCTAATATGCGCACTCATAGCCAATTCTAAACCGCCACCAAGAGCAAAGCCATTAACAGCAGCAATTACGGGGGTTCTTAAATTCTCTACCAAATTAAATAGCGTATCGTGTCCTTTTTGGCTCAATTCAGCTCCTTGCTCAACATTAAAATTGGCAAATTCTTTAATATCCGCGCCAGCAACAAAAGCTTTATCTCCAGAACCAGTTACAATTACTACTCTAACCTCGGCATTTGCTTCAGCACCTTTAAATGCTTCACTTAATTCTTCAATAGTTTGTTTGTTAAGTGCATTAAGTTGTTTAGGTCTATTTATAGTAATGGTTTGGATTACACCCTCTTGAGAAACGATAATATTTTGGAACTCCATAAGCTAAAATTAGTTCGGCAAACATAGGATTTTTAGTTATCTGCTATCCGATCTTCGACTTCCGATCTCCGATGACCGATGACCGATGACCGATATCGGATGTCGGATGTCGGATGTCGGATGTCAGATCAAATTCCTACCTAAACAAATTTATCTCTCCAGTATAAAAATGGTACTCATCTGAAAAGTCCAACACTTTGGCCTTAAAGAGATAAACACCAACCGGAGCTTGTTCACCTGTTCTTTCATCTAAACCCAGCCAGCCCTCTTTAGGGTTAGTTGCAGTGTAAATAATGTGACCCCATCTATCGTAAATGAGTAATTCGTAATCTTTTGAACCAATCACTACCGGTCTAAAAATTTCATTGCGCCCATCGGTGTTGGGAGTAAAAGAATTGGGTGCAAAAAAAGCGTACTCGTTTTCAACTACTACATTTTTTGAAAGCGTATCCGTACAACCAGACTTATTTGTTACAATCTGGCTCACTTTAAAAGTACCTGGTTTTTCAAATGAAAACAAGCCGCTGCACCCTTTTTCAGCTAGCGGTTTTCCAATATATAATTCACAGTCAGAAGCATTTTTTGAGTTACTCAGCACTTCAACTTCTGGATTGAATATGCTAACCACCGTATCGCTGAGATAAAAACCAGCTGAGGGACTTTCGTATACTTGAATAATAAAATCAACGGGTCCTAAGGTGTCCAGACATTTGTCCTTGGTATAGGTTATCAGCGATATCGTGTAATTACCAGCTTTATCTATTCGCCAACGTTCTTGAGGGTTCGTTGAAGTTGAAGAATTTTTTAGCAATCCATTAAAAGTCCATTGCGTAATCAATTCTGTTTCAGCTTCTGATAAATTTTCCATTTGAACTAAAAGCGGCGAACAACCAGTAGTATTTCGAGAAGCGTATTTCAACTGAGGGTTTGACAGTACTTCGATAGGTTCAGTAACCGAATTAGTGCAAACAGCATGCTGCATACTTAGAGTAACATCAAACTTTCCTACTGCACTCACAAAAATCGTATCTGATACTAAACCTGTATCTGAAGGGATACCAACATTTCCAGGGTAATCCCAATATATTTGAGTATAGGGTGCAAACTCCCCCGACGCTGTAAATTGAAACCTTGGATTCGATAGACACGCATAGCGTTCACCGAGTATCTCTGGCTTTATTTTTGGATAAACTTGAACTAATTTTTCAATTGTGTCAGCACAGTCGTACTGAGGGTTTGCAATTAACCTTACCCTATAAGAACCTGTATCAGTAAATGTAATAATTGGATCTCTATTAGTGGATGTTTGAACACCTGGATTTCCAATATCAAAATCCCATTCAAAGGTTCTAGCAGTTATACTGTTATTTAAGAAAGACAACTCCATTCCTGAACACTTTTCTGGTGCGTCAAACAATGCCTCAGTGTTAGATTCACAGGTAACAATGTTTACTTGAAACTCCCTTCTGGTCTCGCCTATTTTAACCCCATTTCGGTATTCTTCAACACATACTCCATAGAGGTATTGACCAAGTTGACGGGGAATTCCGGTTATAGTTCCGGTAATAGCATCAATCTGAAAAGGAGTAACAATATTAAATGGGTTGTTTGCAGAATAACCTGCACTCCATGGCACCATTTGGTACGGAGGTTTAGTTGCGGGAATAGGCATAATGCTATTTGGCGGACCAGGAACCATTATAGCATCACTTCCACCGGTATAAGGGTCACAAAACTTATAGACTAACGAATCCCCATCAGCGTCTGTAGCACCATGATCAAACTGAAAATCTGAGCCCAAGCAAATAGCCAAGGGAGGTGCCTGTTTAAATACAGGTGAAATATTGCATCCTGCTTGCAATGATCCTGGGATATTGGTTGTTATGGTAGTTCCTACTTTTTCTGGAACAACAATATTTCTGAGTGAGCTATTTCTACAACATCTTTGATAACTGATGGTGTAACCTTTGCTATTTGCAGGTAAAGTGATGGTAGTAGTGTAATATCCTTTTTGAACGCAAACTCCGGTAGGCACGGAAAAACAAGGGTCGTAAATATCTGCTGGTATCTCGGTTATTCCAGTAGGTAAAACCTCAAGGTTTGCAAATAAAGTATCGTTGTAAACCGCAATATTTGCAGGCGAATCAAAATCGGCGCCTTGACCACCACAATCCCGATAAATAATCATGGAAATTTGATACTTATTTCCACCTAAACACTTGTAAGTTATATCACCACCCACTATATGAAAAGACTTTCCATAAAGCACGCTTAAGCAGAATAGGAAAGTGAGTATTAAATAACGATATATCACAACTTACTAAAGTACAATGTTAAAGTGGTACACTTTAAGTTACAAGTCAATTGATTAGGCGGTTGGTGTTGAATTCAGAATTTTACTTGGATTCATTCTTTTTCTGCCAATGAATTAATAATTTCACCACATGAAAAATTTTATCCTTTCTCTGGCCGTAATCATAGCCAGTAGCTTATCATTCGCTCAAGAAATTGACTTTGGAAAACTGAATAGTTACGTAAAAAAATCTATGCGAGATTTTAATATGCCAGGTCTTGCAATTGGAATTGTACAAGATGGCGATATCGTTTTTCAGCAAGGTTATGGCGTAAGTCAGGTAGGCGAAGATCAACGCATTAGCACCAACTCCATGTTTGGCATTGCTTCTCTCTCAAAAACATTTACGGCTGCATCGGTTGGTATGTTGGTAGAAGACGGAAAACTAAATTGGGACGATAAAGTAATTACACATCTGCCAGACTGGAAACTGAGCGACCCCGTAGTAACCAACCTAATGACTATTGAAGATTTATTATGCCACCGCAGCGGCCTCAAAACGTTTGATGGCGACTTGCTTTGGTATGGAAGTAATTACTCTAGAAAAGAAATCATAACTCGAATACAACATTTGCCCTTATCATTTGAATATCGAAATGGCTTTGGCTACCAAAACATTATGTACATAACCGCAGGCGAGGTAATAGAAAAGGTTTCGGGAATGACTTGGGATAAGTTTGTGGATACTAGAATTCTTACTCCACTTGGCATGACCCAAACCGTTTCTTCAATAACCAAATACAAGGAGAATACTAAAATTGCTTATCCACATTTAAAAAGGGTTCCGCAAGAGTTAATCAATTACGACAACAGTGGCGCCACTGCAGCTTTAAACTCTAACTTAGTGGATATGCTTACTTGGTCAATGTTTTGGTTAAATGAAGGTGTGCACCATGGTGATACTTTACTTAAAGCAAGTACGGTTCGTAAAATATTCAGTTTGGAAACACCTCTTAATATTTCGGGGTTCGATAAAAGAAACGGAACTCATTTTAAAGGCTACGGGCTAGGCTGGTTTTTAATGGATTACAATGGTAAAAAAATAGTGCATCATGGTGGCGGATTACCGGGTTACATTACAAAAGTAGCTTTGGTTCCAGAAGAAAATATGGCAATGGTAATTCTTAGCAACGACATGTCTTCTATTTGTACGGCGTTAATGTACAAAGCTCTGGACCTAGCTTTTGGCGAAAATGCAAATAGAGATTGGTCAGGTGAATTTTCTGGCTATGCTAAGCGCTCAGACTCACTTGATCTGGTAAAAGCTGAAAAACAAAATTTAACGCGTAAAAAAGAAACAACTCTTTCCGCTCCAATTGAGTCTTACGCTGGAACTTATACAGATAAATACTACGGAAATGCCACTATTACCGTGGAAGGAAAAGGAAAAAAAGCTAAACTAAAACTGGTTCTAGAGCCAGCACAAAAGCTATTTACCGCAACTTGTGACCACTGGCAAGACGACACCTTCGTTTTTAAATTTAACGATCAGTTTTTGCCAAGAGGATTTGCCAATTTTAAGGTGGAAGGCGACAAAGTAGTTGGTTTTACTATCGATTTGCCAAATCCTGATTTTCACTTTTCTAACTTGGATTTTAAGAAGCAATAGGTAAGAGGCGCATTAATTGGATATCGGATAACGGACGTCCGATATCCGATGCCTGAATCACCTCAAAATATGCATACGCTCCGAGTCCATTTTTACGAAAGTGAACAGGAGTATGGTAAACGCCCACAAGCTTGATCCTCCGTATGAAAAGAAAGGTAATGGAATCCCAATTACCGGTGCTAAACCAATGGTCATTCCAACGTTGATAGCTAAGTGAAAAAAGAAAATACTGGCTACGCAATAGCCGTATATCCTAGAGAATGTGGATCGTTGTCTTTCAGCAACAATTATTATTCTAAAAAGTAGTATCAAAAACAAAACGATTACTACAAAACTGCCTATGTAGCCCCAATCTTCTCCAACGGTACAGAATATAAAATCGGTGCTCTGCTCTGGTACAAAATTGAATTTGGTTTGAGTCCCTTGCAAAAATCCTTTTCCGGCAAAGCCGCCAGAGCCAATTGCAATCATAGATTGATGCACATTGTATCCTGCACCCGTTGGGTCGTGTTCTATTCCCAGCAATTCATTTATTCTAGATTGCTGGTGGGGTTTGAGCACATCGTTGAACAAGTAATTTACCCCGTAAACGTATCCTGCAATAACGCCAAAAACTAACGTAATTATGAGCTTAATTCTTTTGGTTCGTTTAAATACTTGATAAACCAACAAGCAGATAATCCCAACCACAACAATCATTAAGGTCTGCCCCGAAATTTGCAAATCGAAAGGAAGGTAAAACGTTGCGTAATTGAGTAAAAGCGCCAATACAAAAAGAACAGCTGCACCAAGACCAATAAGTAAAATATTACCACTTAAACCCTCTCGGTACATCACAAAAATGAAGGAAGCATACACCAAAACCGACCCGGTATCGGGTTGCAATAAGATAAGCGCTGCTGGTATAGTTAGAATAAAAAATGCCTTGATTCTTACTATCATTCCTTGGAATTTTTTTCCGAGTGAACTTAAGTAATTGGTTAAGGCAAGCGCAGTTCCGTACTTAGCTAACTCAGACGGCTGAAACGAAAAACCTCCGAAGGTGTACCAAGATTTTGCCCCTTTTATTTCGGTTCCGAAAATGAGTACACCCACCAGCAACGCAATACAAATACCATAGATTGGGTAAGCCAATCTAGAGAAAAAACGGGGGTCGAGCATAAGCACCACCCAAACCAAAATATAAGACGTTATTATCCAAATGAGCTGCTTACCATAAGACATGCTCATATCAAAAATGGATTGGTGCTCTTCGTTGTAGGTGGCAGCATAGATGTTTATCCAACCCATAAAAACCAGTGCCGTAAAGACCCAGAAAATGGTCCAATCTATATTTTGGAAAATGCTACTTTTTGCCCTCATATATTTCTAAAAATTGAGCATCGGTAATGCGTTTTTCCTTCTCTGGTCGTTTGGTTTCCCCGGTTAGATATTGCTCTATCATTAAACTGGAAATAGGCGCAGCCCAAGTACCGCCAAAATCAGAATATTCTACGTACACGGCAATGGCAATTTTTGGATTATCTCTTGGCGCAAAAGCCATAAAAACCGAGTGATCTGGCCAAGGGTCGTTTTGAACTGTTCCGGTTTTTCCGCAGATAATTACACTATCCATTCTAGCTCGCCGCGCGGTTCCGCCAGATTCGTTAACCACCTTATACATTGCCTCAATAATGGGGTTAAAAAAGCTAGAATCCACTTCGGTATCTATTCGCTCTGTAAACTCAGGTCTTTTTACAGAATCTTGTCCTATAGATTTTACCAAATGAGGTTGATAATAATACCCTCTATTGGCAATAATAGCCGCCAAATTTGCCATTTGAATTGGTACAACTTGCAGCTCTCCTTCACCAATACTATTGGAGTAAATTGTAGAAAATGCCCATCTGTTTTCACCGTACCATTTGTTATAAAACTCGGGAGTTGGAACAAGCCCTTTTTTGAGACCTGGCAAGTCGGTTTTTAGTTGCACTCCAAACCCAAATTGTTTTACTCGTTTTTGCCAATTATCTAATCCAACGTTGGCATCTTTAAAAATGCTACTGTGCTTACCGCGCTGAATCAATCGCTTGTAGGTCTGATAAAAATACGGGTTGCAGCTGTGCTGTATAGCACCAACTAAATCATCATTGGTGTGCGATCCGTGACAACCAATAATAGAACGGTTACACTTAAATCGAGTTTCGGGTTTTATTACGCCTTCGTCTAACGCAATGAGCGACTGTACAATTTTAAAAATAGATCCTGGTCGGTACATAGCGTTTATGGTTCTATTAAAGAGCGGATTCAATGAATCATTTTGCTGAAGCATTTTATAGTTCTTCGATCTTGGACGGCCAACCAAAAGGTTAGGATCGTAACTAGGCGCCGAAACCATAGCCAAAATTTCACCTGTAGCCGGTTCTATAGCTACGATACTTCCGCGTTTACCTTGCATAAGTTTTTCTCCATAGGCCTGCAGGTCTCTGTCAATTGAGCTCACCAAGTTCTTTCCAGCTATTGGTAAGGAATCGTATAAGCCATCTCTGTAACTGCCTTTTACTCGGTTGTGTACATCAACCATTAAAACCTTTTTTCCTCGAGTTCCGCGCAGTACCTTTTCGTACTCTTTTTCAAGTCCTCTTTTACCAATGTAATCACCGCTTTTATAATAATTATCTCGCATTATATCAGAAGCTCCAACCTCGGATATATAACCTAAAATATGAGCTGAAGTAGCTTTAGGATACTTTCTTAAAGTACGTTTTTCGCCGTAAAACCCATTGAATTTGTAGAGTTTTTCTGAGATGATTGCCCACTCAAATGCGGGAATCTGTTTAAGAAAAATAGAAGGTCTATAGCGACTATATTTTCTCGCCACCTTGATTTTTTCATTAAATACTGTATCAGAAATTTCTAGTAATTGACAGAAAGCAGTAGTATCAAAATCAACCACCTTAGATGGTACAACCATAAGGTCGTATGCGGCTTCGTTGTACACCAATAGTTTTCCGTTCCTATCGTAAATAAGTCCACGTACGGGATACTGAGTTACAGTGCGCAATGCTTGGTTGTTTGCACTTAGCTGGTAGGAATCATCTACTACTTGAATAAAAAATAATCGTGCTAGAAATATGAAACCAATCGTGAAGAATATCCCGAGAATAACAAATTTTCTATCCTCAAATGGCTTCATATACTTCTATCTGGTTTATAGGTGAGTAGCTGCGCCAAGAGCACCAAAACAAGCGTAAAAACAGTGCTGGCGAATGTTCGACCGAAAACAGCAAATAATTCGGAAAACCTGAAAGCTTCAATCAAATGCACTAAAAAATGATGAAGGAAAATTACTACAGCAGCATAGGTTACAAACCAACTAAAACCGCGAGTACTCCAATTGGGGTTTGAATTAAACTCATAGCCATCTCTAGGTGCAAAAAAGCGCAAAATAAATGGGCGCAAGTAGGCCAAAAACACGGTAGAAAAAGTATGAACTCCCCAGCTAGACGAAAACAAATCGATAGACAATCCTAAAGCGAAAGCGAGGAGCATAACCACAATTTTGTTGTATTCAACCGGCAACAACAAAATGAACATCACATACAGATACGTAGCTGCGTAATCAAAAGCATACACATTATTAAGCACCAAACCTTGCAACAATACAAGGAACAAAAACTGCAACCCATATTTAAACCAAGTACTAATCATCTTTTTCGGTTTGGAGTTGCTCTACCTCTTTTTGCTCCATCAGAAGTTCGTTGGTAATGGCAAAAACGTAAGAAATCTTTCTAAAATCTGTACTTAAATTAATATTGATTTCATAGAAATCGGTACCCTCAATAGGTTCAAAACTGCCAATTTTTCCTATTAGAATGTTTGGCGGAAATACACCTCCTGCACCTCTAGTAACAACCGTATCACCAACGGCAATATCAACATGGGAAGGAATATCGGATAGCTGAACTATTTGCGCATTTTCTCCATTCCAGGAAAGTACTCCAAAATAATCTGAGGCTTTTAGTATCGCACTAATTTGGGTTCGAGAGTGAAGTACAGAAATCACATTGGAGTAATGCTCAGAAACATTTTTCACAATCCCGATTACTCCTTGATTGCATACAACGCCCATTTCGGGTTTTATACCGCTAGCCGAACCTTGGTTTAGGGTTAAGTAATTGTTTCGCTGACTTACTGTGCTATTCACCACCCTTGCTTTAGTGTATTGATACTGTTTACGATACAAACTATCGTTAATGATTTTATGCCACGGGGCAAGTCCAAAATGTGAGGCTTGTTGTTCAGATTTTAGTTTGGCTAATTCCGCTGCTAAATCTTCATTTACCTGTTTTAGGCTGATGTAATCTTTTGTTTCTGCAATAAACTCAAAAGCGCCACCAGTAACTTCGTTGGCAAAACCGAGAAAATTAGCTCGCTGAAAAGAGTTGTTCTGAACCAACAGAAAAAACGCAATTGTTTGCAGGCCAATAAATAAGAGGGTATAATGCTGTCTCCAAAAGAACTGTAGAAGATTACGCACGCACTACTCTCCCTGCTTTTATTACTTAATCAAGAAATTGAAATTATCGGCATTTTTCAATGCAATACCAGTACCTCTTGCTACTGCTCTTAGTGGATCTTCGGCAACGTGCACAGGCAAATAGGTTCTCATGCTGATACGTTTAGCCAAACCCCTAAGCATAGAGCCGCCACCTGCTAAATAGATTCCTGTTTTGTATATATCCGCCGAAAGCTCTGGAGGTGTCATTTCTAATGCCGAGAGAATCGCTTCTTCTATTTTCGAAATAGATTTATCTAAGGCTTGTGAAATCTCATCGTAAGAAACATGAATCTCTTTTGGAATACCAGTCATAAGATCTCGACCGCGCACAGCATAATCTTCTGGTGGGTCATCTAATTCTGGCAATGCAGCTCCAACTTCAATTTTGATACGCTCTGCGGTGCGCTCACCAATCAGAATATTGTGTTGTCTTCTCAAATAATCTTCAATATCAGAGGTAAACTCATCACCAGCTACGCGAATAGATTTATCACAAACAATTCCGCCAAGCGCAATTACCGCAATCTCAGAGGTTCCACCACCTATATCGATAATCATATTACCCATTGGCTCCTCAACATCGATACCGATACCGATAGCTGCAGCCATTGGTTCGTAAATCAAATAAACCTCTTTAGCACCAGCGTGTTCAGCTGAATCTTTTACCGCTCTTTTTTCCACTTCCGTAATCCCGGACGGAATACAAATTACCATTTTCAGTGAAGGCTGAAAAATTCTTATTCCAGAATTAATCATTTTAATCATGCCTTTAATCATGTGCTCTGCAGCATGGAAATCGGCAATTACTCCGTCTTTTAGCGGTCGGGTGGTTTTAATGTTTTCGTGGGTTTTACCATGCATTTGCATAGCCTGCTTACCCACAGCAATAAACTTAGAGTTAGTGCGATCTTGCGCTACAATTGAAGGCTCGTCAACCACTACCTTATCGTTATGAATAATAAGGGTGTTTGCCGTTCCTAAGTCGATAGCTATTTCTTGGGTAAAAAAGTCAAATAAGCCCATGCTTGCCTCCTGTTCTAATGTTTAAAATGTCTTGTTCCTGTAACCACCATAACCAAATTATGCTCGTTACAATAATCTATACTCAATTGGTCTTTAATTGACCCTCCTGGTTGAACTACTGCTGCAATTCCAGCCTTATCTGCAATTTCTACACAATCAGGAAAAGGGAAAAAAGCGTCAGACGCCATTACCGCTCCTTGCAAATCGAAATTGAAAGCACGCGCTTTGTTTATGGCTTGATTTAGCGCATCCACTCTACTGGTTTGACCCGTTCCGCTTGCCAAAAGCTGTCCATTTTTAGCCAAAACAATGGTGTTTGACTTGGTGTGTTTCACGAGTTTATTCGCAAAAATCATATCCTCAAATTGTTCAGCCGTTGGATTTTTGTTTGTAACAGATTCAAAGTTATCTGCAGTTTCAGATTTTGTATCTCTTTCCTGAACCAATATGCCGTTCAAGCTTGAACGATACATCCTGTTCGGAAGCTCAACATCTTTTTTAACTAAAATAATTCTGTTCTTTTTCTGCTTTAAAACCTCCAGTGCATCTGATGCGTATGAAGGTGCAATGATGACCTCGAAAAACAAGTTGTGAATTTCGTTAGCAGTAGCTTTATCAACCTCTGTGTTTGTAATTAAAATACCACCAAAAGCCGAAACTGGATCACCAGCCAAAGCGTCCGTCCACGCCTCTAAAACCGTTGAACGAGTAGCAAAGCCACATGCATTGTTGTGTTTTAGAATACCAAATGTTGGTGCCGCAGATTTAAAATCCTCCATTAAACAAACCGCTGCATCTACATCCAGCAAATTGTTGTATGAAAGTTCTTTACCGTTGAGTTTATCAAACATGGCATCCAAATCTCCATGAAAACTAGCTTTTTGATGCGGATTTTCTCCGTAGCGAAGTCCAGTTGATTTACTCTCCGATAAACGAATAAACTCTTGATTGAAATCGCGATTGAAGTAGGCAGAAATAGCACTATCGTAGTGTGAAGAAACTTTGAACGCTTCTAGAGCTAGCTCTTTTCTGTCTGTTAAGGTTGTTGTGCCATTTCCTTGCTCAAGCATAGCCAATACTTTTCCGTATTGATCCATGGAAGGCACAATAACTACATCTTTAAAGTTTTTTGCCGCTGCTCGAATAAGTGAAATGCCTCCAATGTCAATTTTTTCAATAATCGCTTGCTCGTCGTTGGTGCTGGCTACCGTATCTTCAAATGGATACAAATCAACAATTACCAGATCCAGTTCAGGAATTTCATACTCTGTTAATTGCTGTTGATCCGAGGTTAAAGCTCTACGACTTAATATCCCTCCGAAAACTTTTGGGTGAAGTGTTTTTACTCTTCCGCCCAAAATAGAAGGGTAAGAGGTTAAATCTTCAACTCGATTAACTTTGATAGCTAAATCCTCAATAAAAGTTTGCGTGCCGCCAGTTGAATAAATATTTACTCCGAGCTCGTCTAATTTTCGCACAACTGGTTCTAATCCATCTTTGTTAAATACCGAAATAAGTGCGTTTTTAATTTTCCTTTCTTCCACTAATAACTTTCTCCAATAAGAAATGAATACACAATATAGACTCTAAGAACGTTTATTGCTGATTTTCAGAAACTTAAAGTTGATGATGCAGCATTAACATTTTTGTAACCTAAGTATTGCAATTTTAACAATAAACGGCGGGCTAATAACCTCCATAACCTCCACAAAATCAACAATGTTGATAAATGATAGTAAATGTTTAAAACCATTTAAGATACCCAGATTTAAAAATGAGTTTTAAGACCGCATTAATCGGTATTTTCGCTCGGATTTTTATAAACGAAAACAAAAGTTATGAGAATAAGAAACATTGGAGTTGGTATAGCAATGCTTTGCCTTGGTACGCTTAACGCGCAACAAATTAAAACACCTAAACCGAGCCCATACGCAGAAGTTGAGCAGGTAATAGGTTTAACCGAAGTGGAGCTATCGTATAGCAGACCTGGGAAAAAAGGAAGAGCAATTTTTGGTGACCTAGTGCCTTACGACAAGTTGTGGAGAACGGGAGCTAACCTTGCTACAACCATAGAAGCAGAAGGCGATATTATGGTTGGAGATAAAATGCTGAAAGAAGGAAAATATTCGGTATTTACTATCCCAGGAAAAGATGAATGGATAGTTATAATTAACTCTGATGCAACTGCCTCAACTGCTCGTTACACAGAAGAAAAAGATGTTCTTCGCATAAAGGTTAAGCCGGTTAAAACTGGAATGAAAATAGAAACCTTTACCATGTTATTTGCTAATCTTACTGATAACTCTGCTGACTGGCAAATACTTTGGGACAATGTGCTAGTTACCATACCAATTAAGGTAGAAGTTGACAAAGCGGTGATGGATAAAATTGCTAAAGTAACAAGTGGCCCTAGTTCTAGAGACTTGTACGTTGCCGCTCAGTACTACTACAATAATGATAAAGATATCAAGCAGTCTTTGTCTTGGATAAACAAAGCTGTTGAAATGGATGGTGATGATCAAAAGTTTTGGGTAGTGTATTGGCAAGCAATGATTTTAGCAAAATCTGGTGATAAAAAAGGAGCTATTGCAGCTGCAGAAAAATCAAAACAATTGGCAACCGAAGCGAAATATGACTCGTATGTAAAGAAAAACGACGATTTAATAAACTCGCTGAAATAATTGAATTTGAAATTTAGAAATACCGTATTAAAACTCGCAGTGATTATGATTGCTGCGAGTTTTTTTTCGTGTAAAAACGAAAAACCAGAACTAGTTACAGCACTTAGTTTTGATAACAACACTATCCATTATGAAGTATCGGGTAAAGAACCTATTACCCTCTTATTTGTACACGGTTTAGGAGGTAATCACACGTATTGGGTTGCACAGGTAGATTTTTTTTAAAGATAAATACCAAGTTGTAACCGTTGATTTAGCCGGCCACGGATTATCTGGAAAAGTTCGTAAGAATTGGACTCCAGAAAACTACGCTCGAGACGTAATGGCAGTAATGAATGAAATCTCCGCCAAAAATGTAGTGCTCATTGGTCATGATATGGGTGATGAAATCATTTTGAGAGCCAGCCGCACAACACCAGATAAAGTAGTAGGCATAATTGGTGTTGACAATTTTAAATCGGTAGATATTACAGATACCGACTCCTTAAAAGTGGCGGAAGAATGCTTCTTTAACATCATGAAAAAGAACTACAAAATAGGTGCAGAATTCTATGTAGCGGAATATCTTTTCTCGCCTTATTCTAATCCAAGAATCATTCGAAAAGTAATTAAGGATGTTCAAAGTGTAAAGCCAGAAACTGGAGTTGAAACGCTTAAATTTTTATTTAGAGATTACAAAAACGAAAAACAGTTTTTGAAGAACATTATCGCCCCGCTTTATCAGATAAATAGCGATTATACGCCAACCGATACTGCCGCGCTTGGCCGCCATTGTTTTTTTGGATACGATATCACTTATATCAGTGGCATTGGTCATTATCCTGTGCTTGAATCGCCCAATGAGCTCAACAATGCGTTGGTGGAATACCTTCTTAGAATAGAAAATTGCCTAGAGCGAATCAAGAAAAAGAAAAAATAGGCAGCTTACATTCCGTACATCATACGGCCAATCAGAAAATAGATAAACAAGCCAACAATGTCATTTACTGTTGTAATGAACGGACCTGTTGCTAACGCCGGATCTACTTTGTACTTATCTAGGGTAAGAGGCACAATGGTACCAAACAAGGCGGCAATTACAATTACCGCAAGCAGCGCTAAACTCACTGTATAACTAAGGTTAAGAGAATCACTAAACACTAAATTATAAACCAAAACCAATACTGCGCAAGCTAATCCGTTTAACAATGCAACTGAAAATTCTTTGAGCAATTTGGGCAACATTCCACCAAGTCCCATGGTGTTATTTGCAAGGCCTTGCACCACAATTGCAGAAGATTGTACCCCTACGTTTCCGCCCATGGCAGCTACCAGTGGAATAAAAAATGCCATTTCTGGGTACAGCTGAATATCGTGTTCGTATACACCAATCACTC
This sequence comes from Salibacteraceae bacterium, assembly GCA_965661115.1. Lineage (GTDB taxonomy): Bacteria > Bacteroidota > Bacteroidia > Flavobacteriales_G > Salibacteraceae > UBA6770. Next base: position 61,393 of record CBFICO010000002.1, on the reverse strand, counting down.
TTGCACCAAAAATTCCACCTATTAGACCCAAAATCAACCAAGGCAAGCGCGCACGGGTAAGCAGCCATACACTATCAGTAGATTCAACATCCTCACTAATACCAGAAGCCATTTGGTAATCTTTGTCGGCCTCTTCCTTTATTACATCTACAACGTCGTCAATGGTAATTCTACCAATTAGGCGATGCAGATTATCTACGACCGGCAATGCAACCAAATCATACTTCTCCATTATGCTGGCCACCTCCTCAGTACTTTCACTGGCTTTAACCCAATGAATATCCGACACATAAACATCCGCAATTTTTGCATTTGACGGAGCAACTAACATCTTTTTCAAAGCCAAACGCCCTTTAAGGCGTTCTTTTTCATCGGTTACGTAAACGGTGTAAACGTTCTCTATGTCTTCGGCTTGTTTTCTGAGCTCTAGAATACTATCGGTAACAGACATGTGGTCATAAACACGAACCATTTCTTTACCCATAATTGCCCCAGCAGTGCCTTCTTCATAGTTCAAGAGGTCAACAATTTGACTGGCCTGATCAATATCGTCTATTTGGGCTATTACCTCTTCTTTTCGCTCTTCTGGTAATTCTTGGATAAGGTCGGCAGCGTCATCCGTTTCCAGATTCTCAACAAAGTTTTCAGCTATTTCTTCAGAAGAATAAGATTCTAATAAATCTCTTCGTTCTTCCTCGTCAAGATGAGTTATGGTGTCGGAAGCTCGATCTGGCTCAAGGTATTGAAGAACAACTTTTGCTTCTTCGGTAGTGAGTTCGGTGATTATTTCGGCAATATCTGCCGCGTGAATTTCATTGAAGAGGCCAATTAAACTGTTTTCGTCATTGGCTGCAGCAGCTTCGCGAATCTCCTCAAGGTATTCTTTTGTAAGCTCGAAATGCATAAATCTCCCTCCAATTTGCTGTGAATTATAAATTGATCTGCGACAAAGTTATAGTTATTGATGAGCTAGAAAAACGAAATTAAACTTCGTGCAATGCCTTAGTAGTCTCGACAAATTCTAACACCCCTAAAGTCTCTGCTCGTTTATCGGAATATGGAATTTTTAGTTTGTTTGGATTGATTGATTTTAAGGCATTGTTCAAAGTTTTTCTGCGCTGATTAAATGCAGCTTTTACCGTTTTTTTGAACTCAACCTCATCGCAATCAAGCTTTATTGTGCTGTTTCTTTTCATTCTTATTACCCCACTTACCACTTTGGGCGGAGGAAAAAACGCCTCGGGTTCTACATCAAATAAATATTCAATATCGTAAAAGGCTTGAAGTAACACACTCAAAATTCCATAAGTTTTGGAGCCTGGCTTTGCAGCAACACGTTCAGCTACTTCTTTTTGAAACATCCCAATTAATTCTGGCACTTGGTTCCTTTGCTCATATACCCTAAATAAAATCTGAGAAGAAATGTTGTAGGGGAAGTTTCCGATTATTGAAATCGGGTGTTGGCTCAATTGATTTAGCTCCAATTTCAAAAAGCTTTTTTCAATTATTTGATAGTCGGGTACACCCAACTCATTTATCAAATAATCGATAGATTCCGAGTCAATTTCGCAAAGCCATAAGTTTGCTAATTCTTGTTTTACCAAAAACTGCGATAAAACTCCTGTGCCTGGCCCAATTTCTAAAACCTGATGTTCTGAACTCGTTGACAAAGCATCTACTATGTTTTTAGCTATTGGTAGGTCGGTTAAAAAATGCTGACCTAAATGTTTTTTTGGGTTAACCATTACACTTCTTCCAAAAGGGTGCGAAAGGCCACAAATTTGCCTGCGTATTTTTCAGTATGTTCTTTTTGAAGGCCAGCAGCGTGTTTATCTTGGTATTCTTTCAAGTTCTCCCAAGAGGTAGTTCTATACTGAATACTGTAGGTAACCCCGTCTTCGTCATCAACCAGCACCTTCATCATATTGTTTGATGTAAATAATCCGGTTTTCATCACATCGGGAATATGTTGCTCTTTCATCCACTTAAACCAATCGTCGTGCACTTCGTTATCTACTTTAACCGTTACGTTATAAACTATCATAGAAAAATGTTTGGGTTACAAGGTATCTCCTCGCAAGGTACGAAAACGTTTTCGACTCTCTGTTGCATACAAACTATCTTGATAATCTGTAATGATTAGCTGATAAAGCTCTTTAGCTTTTTGCTCGTTGTTGAGTTTGAATTGATACAACTCTGCTAAGTAATAAATTGCTCTATCCGCTAATATATCGGTTGGATAAAATGCTTTAATGTCTTCCAAAAACTTTGCTGCTTTTGCAAATTCCAACTCTTTGTAAGCCATTCGGTACTTCAAGAATAATATCTCATCCTCTAAAACGTGACCAGGATAATTTGCCTTGATTGAGTCTAGCTTTAACCTTGCAACTGCAAATCGGTTTTGGAACACCAATAAATCTGCATCAGCATACAGTTGCAACGGATTGGTTGAAGTATCCACTGTGCTATTATCGGTGATAAGTACCGAAAGCAACATAGCATCATTGGCGATAAGTTTTGTTGTGGCTCCTTTAAGGATATCGAGCTGCGCTTTTGCTAATTCGAAATTACCTGTGTAAAAATGGACTTTTGAGCTTTTAAACTTGGCAGACTCACCCAAAAAATCGTACTTAAATCCCTTATCAACCTGGCCGTAAACTAATGAAGCATCCCAAATATATCCAGCTGCTATTAGGGCATCACCGTATTCCAATTTAATTTCTGCTACTGTGTGCGCAGGTACTCCTGGAATAGCCAACGCCTCTTCATAAGTATCTAAACCCTGCTCCAAGTTGTGCTGAAAAAAACACTGAACGTAAGCCTTTTGTCTAACCAACGGAACAATTGATGGGCTATTACCAAAAAGCTCAATGGTTTCGTCAAAATCTTTGATTAGTTCTTTCATTTCAAGCGAATCAATAGAACCTCCTTCAGATAACTGATCGAAGCGCACCATTAATCCTCCAATACGTGCCTCGGTGTAAAACTGCGAACGCGGCCCTTGCTTTACCACATAATCATAGGCTTCTACAGCCAAATCATATTCCTTGTTATTTCCAAGAGTTTGAGCCAAATTGAATACCCTTCTACCGTTTTCAACTAACCTTCTGTCTAATGCTTTTACTTGAATCAAAGCCGCTTTCCAATTCGATTCTTGCATGTATAACCAAATCAACATCTCTGAAAAAACCATAGAATTTGGTTGCTGATTTATTTTCTGTATCAGCCCTTTTTTTAAAAATTTGTTGGCTGGACTATCTTTCTCGTTTGCGGTTGTTTTATTCAATTGGCTTTCTACCGTTTTTAGGTAACTCGGGTTAAGTTCTAGTAGATTGAGCAGTTCTTCGGTCATTTCATCATAACGCTCTAGCCTAAAATACACATCAGCCAACTCAGTATTAAAAGGATAGGTATTGCGCATTTTAGAACGCCCTTGTTTATAGACTTCTAATGCTCCTTCTGAGTGCTTAATTTCTATAAATGAGTTAGCTAATTCATTGATAATTTGATAGTTGGGCGCTACATTTTTAATCAGCTTTTTAAATTCTTTATCTTTTGATTTTTCGTTACCCTCCAGTCCGTACGTGTAACCATAATCTACCTGAACCTTCTGGTTAATTGGATCAAAACGCGCGTGTTTTTTAGCCAGTTTTCTAGCTCCATCATAATTTTTGAGCTGAATCAAACACTTAAATAAATAATTGTAATTGGAATTATTAGGCTGCTTACTATACAGTCGGTTGTAATAAAGTAGCGCCTTTTCATACTCCTCATTCTGGTAGTAATGTGCAGCTAATTGACTATCTGTAGTTTGCCCAATTGCTGGGATTAAGCCAGCAACCAGAGCTACAACAAATAGTATTTTAAAGAATAAGCGCATGCATTATTTGCCCGGGTAGTTCTTTATATAAGTGATAATAGAATCTATCCCTGGTTTGTGTCTATCATAAGTTGAGCCAATTGATTCGTGCCATACTTTTAGGTTAGATACACTTTCTTTATGGCGCTCAACCGCCTGACTCTCAGCGGGAAAAATTTCATTGAAACTTTCAACATCCAAGACCTCGTTATCTAAATCTTTTTTAAGGTTGCTCAATTGATTATTGGTGTACACCAATTCGTTCTTTTGACTAACGTAGGTATCGGTAAATTTTCGCACCGATTTTAAGGTTCTGTAGTAGTAATCGATTTTAAGCGCTAAGGATAAATTTAATGTATCTGGGTAATGAGATTGGATAAAACTTACGTCTTCTTTTACAGTATCTAAAATGCTGTTATATAAATCTGGGTCGATATTATCCATTGTTTTCTGAGCATCTGAAACAATACTCATTAAAGAATCAACCTGCACCATTTGTTTTTGATTTGAGTGATCTGCACACGAAGCAAAAACAATAGAAACCAATACCGCACTTACAACCTTTCTCATATCTAGTTAGAAATTTTATCGAACCCAACATAAGATACCAATTCCTTTGGAATGTTTATCCCTTCGGCTGTTTGGTTATTTTCTAGAATTGCTGCCATTATTCTTGGTAACGCCATAGCACTCCCGTTTAGTGTGTGTACCAAATGGTTTTTACCCTCAGCATCTTTATATCTACACTTCATTCGGTTAGCTTGAAATGACTCGAAATTAGAAACCGAGCTTACTTCTAACCAACGCTCTTGTGCCGCACTCCAAACCTCAAAATCGTATGTAATTGCAGCAGCAAAACCTAGATCGCCTCCACACAACCGCACAACTCGGTATGGCAATTCTAAAGCTTCAAGCAGTCCTTTTACGTGCTCTACCATTTCGTCTAAAATCTTGTACGATTCATTCGGATGAGCAATTTGAAGAATCTCCACTTTTTCGAATTGGTGTAAACGATTTAAACCTCTTACATCTTTACCATAACTACCTGCTTCTCTTCTAAAACAAGGAGAAAAAGCGGTGTTTTTGCATGGTAATTCCGCTTCTTTTACAATGGTGTCTCTGTAAATATTGGTTACGGGAACTTCGGCGGTAGGTAGTAAATACAGGTGATCCCTTTCGGTATGGTACATCTGCGCATCCTTATCGGGCAACTGACCCGTTCCATAACCAGACGCCTCATTAATAAGTAGGGGTGGGTTAATCTCTTCGTATCCATTATCTACGGCTCTATCCAAGAAAAACTGAACCAAACCGCGTTGCAATCTAGCACCTTTGTTTCGGTAAACAGGAAAACCAGCGCCCGCTATTTTTACCCCAAGCTCCCAATCAATTAAGTTGTACTCTTTTGCTAAATCCCAATGGGGCTTGCTTTCGTGTAAATTAGGTTTTGAACCCCAACTAAAAATTTCAACATTATCAGTATCGTCTTTCCCCGGAGGTACTAATTCATTAGGCAAGTTAGGCAAATGATACATCTGCTCAAGCAACTCCTCTTCATATCTATTTAGCTCCTCATTCAATAGTTTATTATCTTCTTTTTGTGATGCCGTTTTTTCTCTTAATACATTGGCTTCATCAGTTTTACCAGATTTAAACAACTCGCCAATTGTTCTGGAGCTTTCTTTAATCTCGTGTTGATTGTTTTCGTAACGCGTTTGAACTTCGCGCTTGCGTTTATCAATTGCGATAATTTTTTCTACAATGTCAGAAACATCGATATTTCGAACTTTCATTCTGTCGATGATTTCGTCTGGGTTGTTGCGTATTTGTGATTGTAGTAACATGCTAAATTTGTGTGGACAAATTTAAGGTCTGACCGCTTGGGCCTATCCTCATATAATGTTAATGATATAAAACAAAAATCCCGTTACCATTCCGATAGCCTTCGGTTTAGAAACGGGATTTAAATCCTTTGTATTTCTCTTAATCGATTGCTATGCTTGCGCAGGCTCAACCGATACGTACGAGCGATTATCTCTTTTCTTCTTAAAAACTACAGTTCCATCAACAAGAGCAAAAATGGTGTGATCTTTACCAAGACCTACATTCTCGCCTGGGATGTACTTAGTACCTCTTTGACGAATGATGATGTTACCTGCTTTTGCAGCTTGACCACCACTTACTTTTACACCTAATCGTTTACTTTCTGATTCACGACCGTTTTTAGAACTACCTACACCTTTCTTATGTGCCATGATTTATCCTTTTTGGCTAAACGCCGATTAACCTTCTTTCTTAGTTTCTTTCTTAGGAGCTGCTTTTTTCGCTTCAGCTTTAGGTGCAGCAGCCTTTTTAGGTGCAGCTTTCTTAGCTGGAGCTTTTTTCTCAGCAGTTTCAGCTTTTTCTGCTTTAGGAGCAGCCACTTTCTTTGCTGGAGCTTTTTTAGCGCCTTTACCAATTCCTTCGATTACCAACTCAGTTAAGTACTGACGGTGACCGTTAGATTTTTGGTAACCTTTTCTTCTTTTCTTTTTGAAGACAATTACCTTATCTCCTTTAAGGTGTTTAATAATTTTAGCGTTAACCGCTACACCTTCTATAACTGGGGCGCCAACTGTGACTTTTCCTTTGTCGTCGGTAAGCAAAACTTTCTCAAAAGAAACTTTGTCTCCTTCTTTTGCTTCCAAGCGATGAACGAAAAGCTTTTGGTCTTTTTGCACTTTAAACTGCTGCCCTGCTATCTCTACAATTGCGTACATCGTTTATAATTTAATGATACCTATTAAAAATCGGACGGCAAAAGTAATTAATTTTCAGAGGCTAGCAACAGTTTTTAAATGATTGATGTTTAGCGTGAAAAAATCAAGCAACCCCTTCAACTTTTAGAAAGAGGATTTCTTTTTGTTAATCACATATACACCGGTAAGAATCAATCCAAAACCAATTGCATGAAAAACATTTAAAGATTCGCCATCAAACAAACCCCAACCTGTTGCGACAATAGGAATCATGTAAGTAACGGTGGAAGCAAAAACCGCTGAAGTAAATTTTATAAGTTGATTAAACAACAGCAACGCACCTGCAGTTCCTACAACTCCCAAAATACTTAGGTAAAACAGGTTCAAATGGTTTTGAGGAAGAATAGCTATTTCAAAAAATCCATTTGCAATCAATCCGACAGTCATAAACGGCAGAAGCAACAAAAACGCAAAAGCGGTAATTTGCAGTGCTGGCATTTCGTGTAACCAAGTTTTAATGGTATTTACACTTATTCCATAACCTACCGTTGCACCAACAACCATTAACGAATATCCAACTGGGATACCCGCAATACCAATTTGAGATGTTCCATAGATAAGAACTACAGCTCCAATCAAACCGATAAAAACACCGATTACTTGCCTTATAACTGCTCGAACCGCAAAAAACAAAGCACCTATAGAAATGGTAAAAAGAGGAACCAAGCTATTTAACATTCCAGTAACTCCGCTAGGCAATTTAGTCTGAGCTGTGGCAAACAAAATAGCAGGAAGTAAATTGCCAAACACCGCCACCATTAATATTGCTATGAACTCTTTATTCCATAGCGGCATTTTTTTAAGATGTCTAATTGCTATTGGTAATAATGCTATACCAGATATAAATAATCTGTACTCGGCAACTTGCACCGCAGAGAATGACTCCAACCCTCTTTTTATAAGAATAAAAGAGCTACCCCAAATTAGAGCCAAAAAAATAAGCGCCGTATATTGGCGCAGTGGATTGTTTATCTGGAATTTCAAGCGGCAAAAGTATCCTATATACAGACCATATAATTAGCCTATTGTTCAATGCAAAAGGCAACTTACATTTGAGGCGCAATGGAAATCATTAAAACAGAGCAATTAACACGTCACTTTAAAGTAGGAAAAGAGGTAGTGCAGGCCTTGAAAGGAGTTGATATTTCAATAAGAAAAGGGGAATATGTTGCTTTAATGGGCACTTCAGGATCTGGGAAATCTACTTTAATGAATATTCTTGGTTGCCTAGATACTCCAACCGGAGGAAAATATTTTCTTAATCAGCATGACGTTTCTAAAATGTTAGAAGACCAACTCGCTGAAGTAAGAAACAAAGAAATAGGGTTTGTTTTTCAGTCATTTAATCTACTACCAAGATACAGCTCTAAAGATAATGTTGCTTTACCACTCATATATAATGGTACTCCAAAAAAAGAAAGAGTTGAAAAAGCTGAGCGCGTTTTAGAAATGGTTGGCCTAAAGGACCGAATGAAACATCAACCCAATGAATTAAGTGGGGGGCAAAGACAACGCGTTGCAATTGCTAGAGCATTGGTGAATAATCCATCAATTATTTTAGCAGACGAACCAACCGGAAACTTAGATTCAGTAACCTCGCACGAAATCATGGATCTACTTGCCAATATCCACGAGCAAGGAAACACCATAGTTATGGTAACTCATGAAGAAGACATTGCAGAACGAGCGCAGCGGACTATTCGTATGAAAGATGGGCTAACCTTATAAGCTGATTTACCCAACCAACCAACAAACTCCTTGTTTGTTACTAGTGAAAAAAGTTCCAAAAATGTTTGGATGGTAACATATTCCACTAAATTTGCGAACCGTTCAAAGTTAACTTAGTATTAAAAAAGTATTGAATTAAAAAGAAAACTAGAGAAGTCATGAAAAAAATCTATCTACTAACAATGAGTTTCTTCGCCGCTTTTTCAGTGGTAGCACAAACTCAGATTGACCCTAATGAAAGAATCATCGTTGGTGATCAAAGCTCTTTCATTAATAAAATTGCGGAGCCAGACAATTCGGTTCCAGCGTTCCAACACAAATCAAATGGTTCATTGGCAGCTGCTGGTGACGTATTATTCTCTTCAACATTTGACACCATTTCTAAATGGACTGCTCAAAACAATGGTACTGCAAGAGGATGGCAAATTGGTAGCACTCAACACCCATGGTATTCTAACCAGGGTATTGCTTCTACTTCAGGTGCTGACTGGGCGGCTTTAAAGCCTGGTGATCCAAGAGCTGGAGCTTTATCTGCAGCGCAGTTTAACCTTACCTCGACTCCAATTAACTGCTCAGGTAGAAATTCAGTAATCTTAGAATTTCAGCAACGTTATGTAAGATTTGAAGATACTGCATTGGTTCAAGTTAGTACTGATGGCACAAACTATACTACTGTATATGATAACTTTTGGCTACCTCTAACAACTAGCGCTAGCTCAAACCCAAGTGCAAACCCAGTAGATGTTACCGTAAACATTACTAAAATTGCTGCGAACCAGCCAAATGTTTATGTAAGATTTAGATGGATTTCAAGACAACAAGTTCAACCTGGCATTGGCTACGGTTGGTGGATTGATGATGTAAAAGTATCAGAAGGTGAAACAAACGATATGGCTATGAATGAGGCATATTGGAAACCATTCACGGATTCAACCTACATTCACTACAGTCAGTTTTACACACAAATCCCAAACAAACAAGCAAGAAAATATCCATTATTATTTGGAGCTAAATACTCAAACGTAGGTAGTGCTGCTCAAAGCAATGCTGGTTACAATGTAAACGTATCTGGTCCTGCTGGTTTTTCTGCAACAGCTTCTGCAACACAAACTTTATTAGCTGCGGGTGATGACGATTCAGCTTCTACCACAACAGCAATTACTTTATCTGGCGGAACAGGTAATTACAATGTTGAATTGGAAGCTACTTCAGATTCAACTTTAAAGCAGTTAGGTGATGATAAAATCACTCAAACAATTGCTGTATCTAACGATGTTTACGCTCGTGATGCAAATGACACAGTTAATGCAGCGGCATTCTACTACAACCCTAGTGGTGTTTGGGAATGGGAATTAGGTGCTTTGTTTGAAATTAAGGAAACAGATACAGTTGTTGCTGTTGAATGGTGTAATACTGCTTCAAACAAAAGAAACCCTAATAAACTAGGTAAGATTTCTGCTCATATTTACAATGGTGGAAACTATACAAGAAACAGTATTGGTGTTCCTGCGAGCGCTCCAATATTCTCTTCTCAATCTATAGATATAAAAGACTTAAGAAATGATAGTCCTGGAGCTAATAACTGGGTAAGAACTCCTGTTTCAAGAGTTGCAGGTGGTACTATTGATACAATTGGAGCTGGTAACTACATTGTTACTATTCGAGGCGATCAAATTTTTGGTTCTGATACTATTTTCTGGCCAGTTGAAAGAACTGATTTAGTAAGAACTCAATACTTTGGAAGACTTGCTCAATCTGGTAGTTCTACTATGGGACAATGGTTCTTAGGTAGCAGAAAAATCATGATTAGATTAATTACTAGGCCTACTACTTGTCCAACATTAGTTGGTGCGGTAGCAACAGGTAAAGCAACAACTGCATGTGGTAACACTGATGGTGAAGTTGAAGTAACTACAGACCCTACAAACGGTGCAGGTCCATTTACCTATGCTTGGGATATTAATGGAAACGTTAATACAAACAAAAAAGTTACTGGATTAGGTTCTGGTTCATACGATGTTACTATCACAGATGCCAATGGTTGTTCGGTAACAACTAATGCAAGTGTATCTGACTTTGGTGCACCTCAAGTAACTTTGGATAATGCGAATAGTACGTTAACTACAACTTGTTTTGGTCAAAAACAAGGTTCAATTAAAGTTAATATTACTCCTGGAGCAAACCCAAATCCAAACTATACATTTAAGTGGTTTGAAACTGGTAATTCTGCTAACACATTCTCTGGAGATTCTTTAGCGGCCAATTTAGAAGCTGGTAATTACACTGTAGAAGTAAATGACGGCTCTACCCCTCCATGTATTCAATCTTTACAAGTAGTTATTACAGGACCTTCAAGTGGAATTAGTGCACAAGTTGGTTCTAGTTTAGATAACGATTGTAAAGGAGATGTAAAAGGTGAAGTTGAGTTAGTTCTTTCTGGTGGAAATGGTAACTTAACCATCAGCTGGTCTGATGGTAGTACTGATACAAAAAGAACTGGTTTAGCTGCTGGAACTTACAATTATACAGTTACGGATGCTCAAGGATGTACTTTAACTGGAAATCACAGAGTGCTAGAGCCTAGTAACCCATTTACTATTGTAACTCCAAGATACAACGCTGATATTACTCCTACTACAAGTGGTATTACAGAAGTTGATGCGAAAAATGTTGAACTTGAAGTTAAAGTTTCAGGTGGTAGCTTAGCAAGTACAACACCAGTTGAGTGGAGAAATCCATTGGGACAAATCATTTTTGGTGAAAACTCATCTAAACTTAAAGTCGGAACAGATGAAAAAAGTGATAGAAATGGTGCTGGTGAATACACTGCAATTGCAACTAGTTCATTAGGATGTAAGTCACCTTCTATGATCTTCAAAGTATTCGAAACTGATGCTTTATTTCCAATGAATGTTTCTGAGTTCGGAACTAAGTCAACATTAAATGTGTTCCCTAACCCTGCTCATAGTTCATTAAATGTTGAATTAAACAACATTGGTGGTGGAACTTATACAGTTGAGTTACAAAACGTAATTGGTCAAACTATCTTCTCAAGATCATTTGATTCAAACGGTTCAATTGAAACTTCATTTGATTTGAATGATACTGACGCTGGTGTTTATTTCTTAAACATAAGCAACGGTACTGATGAAGTATCTAAGAAAATTGTAGTAGAGTAATCTACAATACATACCAAGAAGAAAAGGGCGCCTTGGGCGCCCTTTTTTTATGCTTAATATTTAAGTATAAATGTCTTTTTGTGAATCGATTATTACTTTCCTTGGAGTCTTTTTATCTCTTTCATGTAAGACGATGCGTACACAAAATCGGTTAGCTCAGTAGTGGTTGCGTCAAGAATTTCTTTGTTGGTACCATCCCATAAAATATCGCCCTTGTAAATAAAAGAAATATGCTCTCCTATTTCTAGAACCGAATTCATATCGTGAGTAATAACCACCGTAGTCATATTATACTCGTGAGTAATTTCTTTAATCAGGTTATCTATCAAGATGGAAGTTTGAGGATCGAGCCCAGAATTAGGTTCATCACAAAAAAGATATTTTGGATTGGCCGAAATAGCTCGGGCAATCCCCACTCTTTTTTTCATTCCCCCACTTAGTTCACTAGGCATTAACTTATTTACACCTTTAAGGTCGACTCTTTCTAGGCAAAAATCTACGCGTTGTTTTGCTTCCTTGTTACTCATGTTTGAGAACATTTTAATAGGAAACATTACGTTTTCCTCTACCGTCATGTAATCAAATAAAGCACTCCCTTGAAACAAGAACCCAATCTCTTTCCGAACTTCTTTCTTCCCTAATCTAGACATTCGATTGAAGATTCTGCCGTCGTAAGAAATAGTTCCCGTATCGGGTAAATGAAGTCCAACCGTACATTTACACAAGGTTGTTTTTCCACTACCCGAAGCACCAATTAAAAGGTTTGCTTTTCCAGCCTCAAACGTAACGTTGATATCATTTAATACCTTGTTATCGCCGAATGATTTGTTTAGTTGTTTAATCTCAATCATATTAACAGCATTTGAGTGAGAATATAATTGAATATGAGTACCACAATACTACTATATACCACAGCTCTAGTGCTCGATTTCCCGACTTCTAAGGCCGATCCACTTGCAAAATATCCGTAATAAGAGGAAACTGAGGTTATGATAAACGCAAAGGTTACTGACTTAATAAGTGCATAGGTAATGTGAAAGGGTATAAAATCATATTGAATACCCACAATGTATTGAACTGGAGTAATGATTCCAATTGCTTCGCAAATAACATAGCCGAAAAATATGCCTATAAACATACTTAACACCACCAAAAATGGCATGATCAACATTAAGGCAATAATCTTAGGCATTACTAAATAATTAGCAGAATTAATACCCATTATTTCTAAAGCATCTATCTGTTCTGAAACGCGCATTGTACCCAGCTCTGAAGCTATATTCGACCCTATTTTACCAGATAAAATGAGTGCTAACATAGTTGGAGAAAACTCTAGGATAATACTCTGACGAGTGGTGTATCCAACTAAATATTCTGGTATCCAACCACTCTCAATTGCAGATGCTGTCTGAATGGTAATTACCATTCCCATAAAACCAGAAATAATGAAGATAATACCGATTGAACCTATTCCAAGGTTCCATAACTCCGCCAAAACCATTTGCCAGAAAACTTTCCACTTTTCTGGACGACGAAAAACCTTTGAAATAAAAAGGGAATATTCACCAATTTGGTGGAGAATCTTGAGCATAAAACAAATTTAATATTTGAGTAGCGTTACCTTTGTTTTGTGATGAGGAAAATTACTTTTCGTTTTTTGATTTTAGCAGGAATTACCATCTTCTCAATAAGTACCCTTTCTTCTTGTAAATCAACCAAAAAAGATTGTGACTGCCCCACTTTTGGCGAAAAAAAAAACAAACCTAAAAAAACACGTTACCGAAAGCCTAGATGATAACAGAAACAGAAAAATTAGAGTTAGAGAAATACTTACCTGAAAGTTTTGCAGAAGAAATTGGTAACTACCTAACTTCTAAAAATGTTCAACTAACCATTACCAAAAAACGCACAACTAAACTTGGCGACTACCAACGTCCTTTTGGTGCTAGAAAATATCATAAAATTTCTGTGAATGGCTCTTTAAATAAGTACGCCTTTTTACTTACGCTATTGCACGAAATTGCACATTTAGAAACCTACCTTAAATACAATAAGAAACGGATTTTGCCGCATGGTATTGAATGGAAAAATGAGTTCCGTGCCAGTCTCGTTAAGTTGTTAGCTAGAGGTATTTTACCAAATGATTTGAGCATTGCAATTGCCAATTACGCTAAAAACCCAAAGGCAAGCAGTACATCTGACTCTATTTTATCCCAGACACTTAAACGATACGATTGTAATCCGAGTGTTACTTTAAGCGAACTAGAGGAACGCGCATTATTTAGGCTGGGAAAAAGATTGTTTGAAAAAGGGAAAAAACGAAGAACTCGCTTTCTTTGTAGAGAAATAAGTACGAACAAATTTTATGTTGTAAGCGGATTAGCCGAAGTAGAACAGGTTAATCAAACTAAAAAAAATAATGACTAACAACTATTGTGTAATAATGGCTGGAGGAATTGGTTCGAGGTTTTGGCCTGCCAGCACAGAACAAATGCCTAAGCAATTCTTAGATATTTTAGGTACTGGAAAAAGTCTTCTTCTACAAACGGTAAATCGCTTTATTCCCATAGTTGGAATTGAAAACATACTCGTTTTAACCAATGAAATGTATAAAGACCTTGTTTTGGAACAAGTTCCCGAGTTTTCTGAAGAACAGGTAGTATGTGAACCGGCTAGACGCAACACTGCGCCTTGCATTCTTTACGCGGCTATCAAAATCTGGAAAAAGAATGCTGCCGCTAACTTTATTGTAGCACCTTCAGATCATATAATTACAAAAACCAATGAATTTTCTAACGCTATTACAAATGGTCTTTCGTTTCTTGAAAAGCAGCAAGAAAGCTGTGTGACATTGGGTATTCAACCAAACTTCCCATCCACAGGGTTTGGTTACATAAAAAGAGGACATCAAGTTGAGTCGGATTTATTTGAGGTAGAACAATTCACCGAAAAACCGGAACTAGCAAAGGCTAAAGATATGATAGCAACTGGCCAATATTACTGGAATAGCGGGCTTTTTATGTGGAATGCAGCACATTTGGTAGAACTATTTTCTAAACTTCAACCCAAAATGTTTAAGCTTTTTGAAGACAACCTATCTACAATAAACACAAATAAGGAAATCGAAGCACTTAAAGAATACTACCCACAATGCGAGGACATTTCTGTGGATTATGCCATTCTAGAAAAAGATAAAAATGTTTTTGTTATTCCTGGAAACTTTGGTTGGAGCGACTTAGGAAGTTGGAGCTCTTTAAAAGATCATGCAAAAAAAGACCTCTCCAATAATATGATTATTGGCTCAGAAACTGTGCTATTCGGTAACTGTTCTGATAATATTACGGTTATTCCAAAAAACAAAAAAGCCATCATTCAAGGGTTAAAGAATTACATCATTGTAGATACTAAAGATGCATTGTTGATTTGCCCAATAGAAAAAGAGCAAGAGATAAAAGCATTCGTAAAAAAACTGAACTCACGCGCATAAAAAAACCGAACAGGTTCTCCTATTCGGTTTCTTATAGCATGTAGCAATACTCTTTATAAAGAGCCCGTCATTTTTGCTGGAACTACCCACTCGTCAAACTCTTCAGCTGTTAAATAGCCAAGATTTACTGACTCTTCTTTTAATGTTGTTCCGTTTTCGTACGCTGTTTTGGCAATTTTTGCAGCCTTTTCATACCCTATTTTGGTATTCAGGGCTGTTACCAACATCAATGAATTATCTAAATTCTTTTTCAAGTTAACGTAATTTGGCTCTATGCCATAAGCACAGTTTTCTGTGAATGAAACACAAGCCTCACCAATTAAGCGCGCACTTTCCAAAATGTTTCTAGCCATTACTGGTTTAAACACATTTAACTCATAATGACCGGTCATTCCTCCAACTGAAATTGTCACATCATTACCAATAACTTGAGCACAAACCATAGTAAGCGCTTCTGCCTGAGTAGGGTTGACTTTTCCAGGCATAATAGAGCTTCCGGGCTCATTTGCAGGTATTATTATTTCGCCAATACCTGAGCGAGGACCTGAAGCCAACATTCTAATGTCGTTTGCAATCTTCATTAGAGATACGGCTAACTGCTTAAGAGCCCCGTGAGATTCTACAATTGCATCGTGAGCAGCTAATGCCTCAAATTTGTTTTCTGCAGTCACGAAAGGCAATTTGGTAAAATCGGCAATGTATTTTGCTACTAATTCTGAATACCCTTTTGGCGTATTAATTCCAGTACCTACAGCTGTTCCACCCAAAGCTAACTCTGACAAATGAGCAAGCGTTGCTTCTAATGCTCTAATTCCGTGATTAAGTTGAGCAACATATCCAGAAAACTCTTGACCCAACGTTAATGGTGTGGCATCCATTAGATGAGTACGCCCAATCTTAACTACATCTGTAAATTCTTCTGATTTTTTCTTGAGCATATCTCTTAGCGTTTTCACACCAGGGACAGTTGTTTCAACAATCATCTTGTATGCTGCTATATGCATTGCTGTTGGATAAGTATCGTTTGAACTTTGGCTTTTATTTACATCATCGTTTGGATGTACAAATTTTTCGGCATCAGATAAACTACCCCCATTTAATACTTGAGCACGATTTGAAACTACCTCGTTCATGTTCATGTTTGACTGTGTTCCAGATCCGGTTTGCCAAACTACCAACGGAAATTCCTCGGTATGCTTTCCGTCAAGCACTTCGTTACATACTGCTGCAATTAAATCTCGCTTTGCAGCATCAAGCACACCTAGCTCACAATTGGTGTAGGCTGCAGCTTTTTTTAGGTATGCGAAACCTTCAATAATTTCTTTGGGCATAGTAGCTGCGGGCCCAATTTTAAAATTGTTTCTCGAGCGTTCTGTTTGAGCACCCCAATATTTTTCAGCGGGCACTTTAACCTCGCCCATCGTGTCTTTTTCTATTCTAAAATCCATCTTAAAATGTTTTTTTCAAAATTACTTTCTAGTCTTAAACTAGTATTGCAAATCGCTAAAAAGTTTTATCTAAATTTGCTGCGATACAATAATTATTTGACATGGAAATTTTAGCAGTATTATTCTTTTTGGTTGTTGCAGGTGGCGCATTTTTTACCCTCATTTTCTTAGCGTTATTTTTACCTTATTGGATTACAATGCAAGTTATTGAAGTACTGACTAATAATCCAAAAAAAGCAGTAGAAGCCTAAATTAAATTAGGTCTAAAACCAACTCTGGAGGTCGTCCAACAATAGCCTTATTGTCCACAACAACTATGGGACGCTCAATTAGCTTTGGATACTTTATCATGGCTTCAATTAACTCTTCAGAAGTCATATTTTTTCCTTTAAATTTTTCCTTCCAAATTGCCTCACCTTTTCGTATCAGTTCATCGGCAGATATTCCTAGTTTATTAAGTATGTCTTCAAGTTCTTTTTTGGTCGGAACCTCTTTCAGATATTCAGTAACTTTGAAATCTAAGCCTTTCTCATTCAATAAAGCTAGAGCTTGGCGACTTTTAGAGCACCTAGGGTTATGATAAATAGTAATGTTTTTCATAAAATTTATGTTTGAACACAAAGGTATTTACAAGCCTGAAAAGGCAGTTGCGCAAGCTAGGTTTTCTTTACTACATTTGAGCCACACAGATATGAACGTATCTATTTTGGATTCAAAAAGTAAAGAACTGAAACTCAATAAGTTTTATTGGATAGTTGCTCTAGTAGCTGCTTTGTTTGTTGGCGTTTCTAATCCAACAAATGCTCAATGCAAAAAATCTAGCAGTACTTGTAATTTAACCACTCTTCGAAATGCTTTTACCACAAATGGCTATCAAGAATTAGGTTGTGGTGCAGATAGCTGCAGCATTTACTTTGTTGATCCAACATTAAGAACATCTACAGTAGCCCAAAATTTAGCAAATAGTTTAGGAGCAAATCTTACGTCAATCTTGGACCAAGCAGCTAACGATTCAATTGTTGTTTGGCTAAACGGACTGGGTTATACCGGTAGTGCAAGAATTGGTTTTTCTGATGCTTCATCCGAAGGAAAATTCGTTTGGGCCGACGGACAAGACACTACCTACAAAAACTGGTTATCTGGCAACCCAAATGGTGGAACAGCGCAAAATTGTGTGGCTCTTCAGCTTAATGGTTCAGATTCAGGTTTATGGGTGGATACAACATGTTCTGCCTTAATGCGGTCGGTAATTAAAGTTTCATTGTGCATGAGTATTTCTGTCTCGGATACAAGCTTGTGCCAAAGCGACTCCTTGAACTTAGTTCCAATAATCACGTCAGGATCACCTTCTTACACCTTTAGTTGGTCTCCGGCATCTACAGATAGCATTAACAAAGTAAGTCCTTCTTCAAGTACTACCTACAGTTTAACGGTTACTGATCGATACGGCTGTTCTGCTACCGATACCGCATTTGTCAGACTTGATACACTTCCAACTATCAGCTTAGTAGATGACACTGTATGTATCAGCGATACCATTACGTACAACTTAGGAAGTACAGGTTATACAAATTACCTATGGAGTACTGGAGATACAATAGACAGTATTAGAATAACAGCACCAGGAACATATTGGGGTAGAAGAACAAACAGCTTTGGTTGCATTGCTACTGACACTTTCCAACTAAGCAATTTCGCTTTACCTACTTTTAGTCTCGGAAATGATACAAATGTTTGCTCGGGCGATACAATAACTTATACCGCGCCATTTACTCACCCAAGCTTCAGCTACAAATGGCAAGATAACTCCACTGGTAATTCAATTAAAGTTGATACAACTGTTCAGGTTGCATTAGAAGTTACAGACTCAAACGGCTGTAAATTTACAAATGGGCCCCAGGTGACTTACCGAGTAAAACCTACAGAAAACATAGGAAACGATACAACAATTTGCCAAGGAGAGTCTATTTCATTCACTGGATTAAGTACTGGAACCTTATACGATAGATGGATTATAAACTACAATCAACCAAATAAAGATACGGTAGAGTCCTTTTCGTTTGGACCAAATGACTCTCTTAACTCGGTTGTTTACTATGGTGAAGATGTGAATGGCTGCCCGGCATTTGATACCATTATTGTTTCTCGTGACACGCTTCCTATAATTAACCTTGGTAACGACACCAGTATTTGTATGGGGGATTCTATTACTATTGACGCTGGTGCTGGGATGAGAACTTACATATGGAATACTTCTCAAAGTACCAGAACAATAAAGGTAGGTTCGACAAATTCATACCTTGTGTTTGTTACAGATTCTAATGGATGCTCTGGAAATGATATTTTCATTTTGGGAATTGACACGCTTCCTGAGTTTGAGATTTTAAGAAATGGTTTACCCGGAGACACCAGTATTTGCACAAATGATTCTGTCCTTCTTACCGTCGATACGCTTAGCTCGTATCAATACTCTTGGAATGGATCGCCATTTACTAATGGAGATGATTCAAACTATGTAAATACAGCCTCTCAGAATATTGTTGTTATCAGAGATACTAATCAATGTGAGTTTAGTGATACACTTACAGTTAGCTTAGATTCTTTACCAGTTGTTAACCTTCGTGGCGATACTACATTTTGTACTGGTGATAGTATTCTTTTATCTGTAAATCCAGATACTAACTACCACCATATCTGGGATGGGATAAGTATGGGCATAACCGATACTATGTGGGTATCAGTAGCTAAAACCTATGAAGTTGAACTCGTTGACAGAAATACAACTTGTAAATCTTCTGATACAGTAAGAATTCAACTTGACACTATTCCAATAATAAATTTAGGCGGAGATACTACATTTTGTGCGGGAGACACACTTAGCTTAGATGCTGGACCTGGTATGCTGAGTTATTCTTGGTCTAAAGGAGATACAACACAATCCGTGCGATATGATTCGGCTGGTGTTTACACCGTGAATGTTGTAGACTCCAACTTATGTAAATCTTCAGCATTTAGAAGGGTATTTATGAGTCAACTACCAACACCAAATCTTGGTCCCGACAAAGAATTTTGTGCTGGCTCAGCAGTAAATGAAATATTTAATGCAGGTGGAGGCTACGCCTTTTATTCGTGGAGTACAACAAAAAGTGGATCTGATACAACAGCTCAAAGAGATACGATAACCGCACAAGGCACGTACTCTGTTACTGTTACAGATACAGTTGGCTGTAAAGCAGCTGATACGATTTCAATAAACGCTAACTTCTTGCCTTCTATTGAATTGGGCCCTGATACCTTTTTCTGCACTGGTGATAAATTCAATTTCTTAATTGGAGCAGGTCCTGGGTATGTTAAGTACGAATGGTTTGATTTTACCGATTTTCCGAATGTAGTTCAATTGGCATCTACGGGGCAAATTCTCCTAGTTTCCGATAGTGCGTCACGAATTTTCTGTAGGATAACCGATGGCAATGGTTGTACAAATCAAGATACCATTTCAATAAATGAGATGCCCTTACCTGTTGTGGATATAGGAGTAACAGACTTTTATTGCGAGGCTGAAAGAAGCATATTCTTCGATAGTTTAAAAGCAGATCCAGCAAATCTTTATCAAAAATATGAATGGAGTACAGGGGACACTGCTGCTACCTACATAGCGCAGCAAGGAGGAGTTTACACCGTAACCGTAACAGCAAATAATGGTTGTAAAAACACCTCAACAAAAGAAATAATAGAAGTACCGCAACCAACGGTTGATTTTAGTGGAGACACCTTGTATTGTGAGGGTGCGCCTGTTTTATTGGATGCCTATACAGATGGTTACTTAAATTACTATTGGTACAAAGAGTATGACGTTTCTGGGATAAGTGATTCATTGATGAATCCGTTATTAGAACCAATCGATTCAGGTTGGTACGACACCACATACAGTAAAATTGCTTTAGCTCAAGAAGGTGACTTTAAAGTGATTATGAAATATGGACAGTATCCTGGGTGTGCAGATTCTGCATTTGCTACTATCCGTAAAGATGTAAACCCGGTAATTAACTTCGGTATCAGAAACGGCGACACTACGCTTTGTCAAGGTCAAATTTTAGAAGTTAGTCCTAACTTTTCTTACAGTTCAACCGAACCAAATAGCTTGTTGTTCGAATGGCAAGATGGAACAACTGATAGCTTGTATTACATAAACGAAACAGGGTTGTATCAGCTCATTATGACAAACGATTGTGGGGCTGATATTGTAGATTTATCCGTAACTTTTGAGGACTGTAGTAATATTTGGATACCCAATACATTCACACCCAATGGTGATGGTGACAACGAGCGCTGGAGTATCAAATCAATCGAACGCTATGAAGATTTCGAGATTACTGTGTTTGATAATATGGGAAGAGTAGTATGGGAAACAACGTTACCAGGAGTAGAATGGGACGGAACCCATATCACCAATGGAGAAGAACTACAAATTGGTACCTACATCTATCGTTTGCGTTACCGTTCAAAAAACGAGATTGTTGAAGGATTACCCAGTGCTCCCTGGAGAGAGGTTACAGGAGAAGTTCACCTATTGAGGTAAACAAGCTTTTTACTCAACTTTCATTTTTGAGTTTCCAAACTCCATCAAATAAGCCTTTATAAAATCGCCTATTCCGCCATCCATTACTCCTTGCACATCCGTAGTTTCAGTATTGGTTCTAAGATCTTTTACAAGTTTATACGGATGCATTACATAATTACGAATCTGGCTACCCCACTCTACTTTCATTTTTGAGCCCTCTATTGCATCGCGCTCTTCTTGTCTTTTTCGTAACTCTAATTCGTAGAGCTTTGACTTTAATAGACGCATAGCATTCTCTTTGTTTTGTAGCTGAGATCTTGATTCGGTATTTCTGATAATAATTCCTGTTGGCTTATGCTCCAACCGAACTCCAGTTTCCACCTTATTTACATTCTGACCTCCAGCACCCCCAGATCTAAAAGTCTCAAAATTGATCTCTGCAGGACTTACCTCTATTTCTATACTATCATCTATTACCGGATAAACGAATACTGAGGCAAACGATGTGTGCCTTCTGGCATTGGAATCAAATGGCGAAATTCTAACCAACCTATGCACGCCATTTTCACTTTTTAGAAAACCGTAGGCAAAATCACCTGAAATCTCTAACCGAGCGGATTTTATCCCCGCTCCATCGCCATCAAGTTTTTCAGAAACAGAGGCTTTTAGATTGTTTTTCTCGCAGTACATTATGTACATACGCAGCAGCATTTCTGCCCAATCCTGACTTTCGGTTCCTCCCGCTCCAGAGTTTATCTCCAATACTGCATCCAATGCATCTTCTTCGCTCGAGAGCATATTTCTAAACTCCAAATCTTCGAGCTCAGTTGTTAGCCTATCGGCTTGCTGATTTACCTCTTGTTCGTTTTCTTCGCCTTCATCAAAAAACTCTTTTAAAACAAGTAAATCTTCAAATAGAGCATTAACCTTGTCAAAGGATTGAACCCAAAACTTTTTTTGATTTAGCTTTTTTAAAGTTAATTCAGCTGCTTTTGGGTCATCCCAAAAATTAGGAGCATGGGTGGCTTGTTCTTGATCTTCGACGTGCTCTCTTAAATTATCGACGTCAAAGATGCCCCCTTAACGCAACCAGGCGTCTTTCAAAAGCTTTTACTTGGTCTTGATTTATCATATTAATATGTTAAGTGTTTTTGAACGTCTTTCCACTCAAACCCTTTTTGTAATAGATAGTTTTTAAGCTTTGCCATTCGTTCAAATTTATTGCTAGCAATAATATCCTTTTCTTTCTTTTGAATAAGCTCTTGAATCACCAATTCGTACTCCTTATCTTCTATTTCTTTTAATCCAAGCTTTATACAAAATGGTGAAACTCTTTTCTCAATGAGCTTTTGTTTAATCTTATACTTTCCCCAACGTTTAATACGAAATTTTCCACGGGCAAAAGACCGTGCAAAGCGTTCTTCGTTCAAAAAATTATACTCAATTAAATCAGCTATTAACTCATTGGCAATTGAATATGGAATTTGCCAAGATTTAAGTTTTTCTTGCACCTCAAAATGACAGCGCTCTTGCCTAGCGCAATAAGCCATAATTCGGTTTTTAGCCTCTTCTTTGGTGTACTCTCTACCTTGCATACAGTAGCACTAATGTACTACTTGAACTCTATTTTCTTTCCAGCATTATTGGTAAAATAATACTCCATTAGCTGAAATGAGTTTGAAGAAGATATATTCACCCAAGTTCTGTATTTAAACAGCCACTTAATCTGAAACTGTCTCTTTTTGGTTTTGAAATAAGCTTCAATAAAAGGATGACACTGAATAGAAATTCCTTTTGGCTTTTGTTCCTCTAATATTTTAATCAATTGATTTTCAATATCATCAATTAACAAAATAGTAGCCTTCACCTCTTTATTTCCATCTTTTGTCTGAATTACTTCAGATGTTTTGATATCCATTTCAGGTCGCACCCTTTGACGAGTTATTTGAACCAAACCAAACTTACTTGGAGGAAGGATATGATGCTTAGCCTTATCATTCTTCATGAATTCTTTAAGCGAATTCAAAAGCTCTTTTCTACTTTCTGCTTTACGCTGATCTATAAAGTCAACCACAATAATTCCGCCCATGTCCCGCAATCGCAACTGGCGAGCAATTTCCTCAGCAGATTCTATATTCACCCTTAAAGCATTGGTCTCTTGACTATCATCAGACTTAGCGGTATTACCACTGTTGACGTCAATAACATGCAGTGCTTCTGTATGTTCAATTACCAAATAAGCACCTGAAGACATCGTTACATTTCTGCCAAAAAGTGCTTTAATCTGTTTCTCAATACCATAGGTATCAAATATTGGTTTCTTAGCAGTGTGTTGTTTTAAAATGCCAACTTTTTCTGGTGCAATGGTTCCAATGTAGCTCTTGATTTCCCCAAACAATTGAGGATCATCTATGGCTATACTATTGAAACTTGGAGATAGGATATCGCGCAACAAAGCTGCTGACTTCCCTAGCTCTCCCAATATTTTCTTTGGTGGTTTAGCCTCTTTTAGGGCTTCATACATATCAGACCACCGCCCAAAAAGATCTTTTAAGTCTTGGTCTAGTTCAGCTACTTTTTTGTTTTCAGCAACCGTTCTAATTATTACCCCAAAGTTCTTCGGTTTAATACTCTCAATTAGACTTCTAAGGCGAGTTCGCTCAGCCTTACTTCTAATTTTTGACGATATGTTTACTTTATCCGAAAAAGGAACTAAGATCAGAAACCTTCCGGCTAGACTCAGTTCGCAATTTATACGTGGGCCTTTGGTAGAGATAGGCTCTTTTGAAACCTGAACCAAAACTTCTTGACCTTGTTTTAGCACATCTTTTACGTTACCGTTTTTATCGATGTCTTCGCTAAACTTAAAGTCTGCAAGCTCTGCGGTCTTTTGTTTACCTGACCTTGTATTTTGAACGAATTTCTGTAATGATTGTAACTGCGGACCTAAGTCTAGGTAGTGCAAAAAAGCATCACGTTCGTAACCAACATTTACAAATGCTGCATTTAATCCGGGCACCAATTTCTTGATTCGCCCCAAGTAAATATCACCAACAGAAAACTCGTTATTCGGCTTTTCCTCGTGAAGTTCAACTAACTTCTTATCTTCAAGAAGCGCTATTCTTACTTCAGAGGAAGATGCATTAATAACTAATTCTTTATTCATTTACCCTCTGATTAAAAAGAAACAAAAGCGCATTACCTCCCTAGGAGGTTATGGCAAAAACTGACCGCGTACTACTTACGCTTGTGTCTGTTCTTTCTCAGTCTCTTTTTTCTCTTGTGAGTGGCAATCTTGTGTCTTTTTCTTTTTTTACCGCTTGGCATAACTAAGATTTTTTAATTTCTTCAATTAATTCATTTGCTTTGTCTTTCAGCTCTTTGGGAGCGTCAGACTGCATTATTTTATTCAATTCCTTTTTTGCTTCATCTGCTTGGTTATTACCAAACAAACAACGAGCTAATAAAAACCTGGCATCTTGATTATCCGGTTCTATTGTTAAAATAGACTGGAACCTTCCAACACCCTTGTCATACTGACCACTTTGAATACTAAACACACCTAAGTAGTACAAAGCTTGGACGTTATTCGGGTCCTCTTCCAACACCTCTTTTAA
This sequence comes from Salibacteraceae bacterium, assembly GCA_965661115.1. Classification (GTDB taxonomy): domain Bacteria; phylum Bacteroidota; class Bacteroidia; order Flavobacteriales_G; family Salibacteraceae; genus UBA6770. Next base: position 36,716 of record CBFICO010000002.1, on the reverse strand, counting down.
AAGACCTATTCCCCTCATTGGGGCGCCTTTACCTGAGGTTATAATCTCAACTGCTGTTTCAATTTTTTGATTTACTGTTTGTTCTTCTTGATTAGATGAACTTTCAACCGCATTTTTATTCTCAGCCTTTTCAGGACCCTTATTGGGCAGTGATGCTATAACAACACCAACTGCTGTAACTAGTACAATTACTGAAAGCTGCGTACGGTTTTTTAGTAAACTCAAATTGTTACTTAACTTTTACGTTGTTCTTTACTAGACTAGCAAATGTTTTAGAAGGCTTGAAAGCAGGAATGTAGTGAGCAGGAATAATAATACTCGTGTTTTTCGAGATATTTCTACCAGTTTTTTCCGCTCGTTTTTTGATAATAAAACTTCCAAACCCTCTTAAGTAAACGTTATCTCCTTTTTCCATTGCATTCTTTACAGAACCCATGAAAGCTTCTACGGTTTCTTGAACAACATTTTTTTCAACTCCTGTAGATTCAGCGATTTCGTTTACAATATCAGCTTTTGTCATTATAATTTAATTTTGTATTTCTCTAATATTTAATTCGTTATAAGGATTTTGCCCCTTTTTTTAACGGGGCGCAAATATATAATTTTAAATGTAGTAATCTTTCTAGCTAGAAGCTAATTTTGGCTATCTGAAATGAAGCTTAATTTTTTCTCTACATCATTACTGGATTGGTTCAAAAAAAACAAAAGAACTTTACCATGGAGGGACACCAAAAACCCTTATGTAATATGGCTTAGCGAGGTTATCCTTCAACAAACTAGGGTTGCTCAAGGATTACCCTATTTCCAAAAGTTTGTAAGTCATTATCCTACTGTTCATGACTTAGCAAATGCTTCTGAAGAACAAGTTTTGAAAGATTGGCAAGGTCTAGGTTATTACTCAAGGGCTAGAAATATGCACGCCACCGCAAAATTTCTTCATGAAAACCAATTGGACTTCCCCAAGAAATATTCAGAATTAATTAAACTGAAAGGAGTAGGCGAATACACCGCTTCTGCTATTGCTTCATTTTCGAACAATGAGAAGGTAGCAGTAGTTGATGGAAACGTATATAGAGTATTGAGTCGCTATTATGGAATAGAGACCCCAATTGATTCAAGTGCAGGTAAAAAACAATTTAAAGAATTAGCTAACTCTCTTTTGCCATCAGAAGGCACTGATCAATACAACCAAGCCATAATGGAATTTGGGGCACTAATTTGCACACCCAAAAAACCGAAATGCTCTAATTGCCCTCTTGCTACAGATTGTTTTGCAGGAAAGGCCAACAAACAAGGCGCATTGCCAATTAAAGTCAAAAAACAACAGAAAAAGAAAATCTACCTAGACTACTTGATAATTACATTCCAAGATTTAGTAATGGTAAGAAAAAGAAAAGGTTTGGGGGTATGGGAAGGATTATTCGACTTTTACGCAATAGAATCTAACCGTGAAAAAACCGAATCTGGCCTAAGCAAGGAAATCAACCATATAGCTAAAAATCAGAAAGTTAAAATTAAATTTCCTGCCAAAAAATACAAACATATTTTGAGTCATATTGAATATCACGCCCAATTTTGGCAGGTAGAACTTGAACACAAAATTGAACCTTTGCAAGCTCATATGTCTTGGCATAAAACCGAAGATATAGAAAGCTTACCAGTATCTAGGTTAGTTGAAAAATACCTTGAGGGCTAAACTTAGTAAATTCAAGAATTTATAGCTTTGTTTCAATAAAAAATCAGCGTATGGCAGGAAGTGTAAACAAGGTAATTTTAGTTGGCAACTTAGGGAAAGATCCAGAAGTTAGGCACTTTGAGGAAGGTCGTGGAGTTGCTAATTTTTCAATTGCGACATCTGAATCTTATCGAGATAAAGAAGGAAATCTTGTTGAAAATACCGATTGGCATAACATTGCAATATGGCGTCCCGGTCTGTTTGGAATTGCGGAGAAGTATTTGCGTAAAGGAAACAAAGTATACGTTGAAGGCAAGCTGCGCTCTCGTTCTTACGAAGATCAAGATAAAAACACACGCTACGTTACTGAAGTGATTGTTGACAACCTTGTTTTGCTTGGTGCGCCCAACAAAGATTCAGGAACTCCAGTATCAACAAGCGATGAGAAAAATGATGATTTGCCATTTTAAACCTACCTTTATGTCGGATATATTTTAATTGAATGGAACCTCCGCCGGAGCCTTTATTATTCATTGAACTTCTAAACATTGTCAGGGGATTTAGCCTTGAGACATTAATTGAACTTGTATTAATGCTCATATTATTGGTTACCTCGGGATTAATTTCTGGTTCGGAAGTAGCTTTTTTCTCTTTAGAACCAAAGGATATCAGCGAATTAGAAAACGAAAATTCTAAATCTAACGAACAAATTTTAGACTTACTTCGATTTCCCAAAAGACTACTCGCCACCATCTTAATAGCCAACAACTTGGTGAATGTTGCCATCATTATTTTATCGACTACCATTATTAATAATCTTTTTGATTTTAGCGACAGCGAGCTATTAGGTTTCTTGGTTCAAGTAGTTGCAGTTACCTTTTTGTTACTCCTATTTGGAGAGGTTATACCAAAAATATATAGCAATAGAAACTCCAAGAAAATAACTCAGATTATGGCCTTCCCAATGCTCATTCTGCGTAAAGCTTTTTTACCCTTGAGTTTAGCATTAGTGCGATCAACAAACTTTATCGGCAAGCGATTACAAAAAAAATCGGATAATATTTCTGTTGATGAGCTTTCTCATGCACTTGAGTTGACCACCGAAGAAGACGTAAGTGAAGACGAGCAAAAAATACTGAAGGGAATTGTAAAATTCGGAAACACCGATGTAAAACAAATTATGACTTCTAGAATGGACGTATTTTCTCTGGATAGTACCGAATCATTCCATAATATTCAAGCTCAAATTTTAGATTCTGGGTACTCTAGAATTCCAGTGTTTACCAATAATTTTGATAGCATTGAGGGATTGCTGTACGCAAAAGACCTAATTCCACATATTGATAAAGCAGATGGGTTTAGATGGCAAAGTCTGCTCAAGCAGCCTGTATTTGTTCCAGAAAACAAGAAAATTGACGACCTGCTTGAAGAAATGCAGCTAAAAAAAGTGCACTTAGCCATAGTTGTGGATGAGTACGGGGGTACGTCGGGCATTGTAACATTAGAAGACATTATTGAAGAAATTGTAGGTGATATTGCCGATGAATTTGATGATGATAATCTCACCTACAGTAAGCTGGATGATTGGAACTATATCTTTGAAGGTAAGACTCCGTTAAACGATTTTTATCGTTTGCTGGATATAGATGGTAGTTTATTCGAAGACAATAAAGGCGACTCTGATACGTTGGCAGGCTTTGTTATTGAGCAAACTGGTCACATTCCAACAAAAGGTGAAAAACTCGATTTTTTGAGTTACACTTTTACAACCGAATCAGCTGATGCACGTAAAATAAGCTCAATTAAAGTTACTATTCACGATACACCCAAAGAGAATGATGAGGAATAGATTGTTTACGATAAGCTTTACTGTAATTATCTCACTGTTAATCCTTTCTTGTGAGGAGGAAAAAACGGCAACACCTCGTCCAAAAGGGTATATGCGCATAGATTTTCCAGAAAAGGAGTTCCTACAATTTGAATCTAATTGCCCATACTCATTTAAATTTCCTTTAAGATCATTATTAGATACTAGCAGCAGAAGAATTAAACAACCTTGTTGGCTAAACTTGTATTACCCGCAGTACGGCGCTACCATGCACTTTACCTACACTCAAATCAAACAAGATTCTCTTTTTAACTACATAGAAGATGCTCGAAAACTAGCAATGAAACACACCGTAAGAGCCGATGACATTAAAGAGCGTTATTACGAAAACCCAAACAAAAACGTGTATGGTGTGGCATACGAATTTGAAGGAAATGTAGCCTCAAATTTTCAGTTTTTCATGACTGATAGTGTTCAGCACTTTGTTAGAGGGTCGCTGTACTTTAATATGCGTCCTAACCCCGATTCTTTGAGGCCAGTAATAAGCTATATCCAAAAGGATATGTATAAGCTTATCGAGACGCTGGAATGGAAGGATAAACAGTAGTGTGTAGCAAATAAACACAAGCACCCAAAACTACTAATGCACCAGCCTGATGAAAAATCCCTAACGAAATTGGAACGTGCATCAGTAAAGTAAAAACGCCCAAGCCAAACTGAACAAAAACACTGATTATTACTACCCTAATTGCCAATATCTGACTCTTTAAAAAGGATTGCTTTAGTCCTTTGAAGTACAACCAAATTGCTAAAACCAACACCAATATACCAATGGTTCTATGCGCGAACTGAATACCCGATTTTCCTTCAAGAAAGTTCAGATAAGCAGGCTCTAAAACCCATACGGCATCAGATATCAAGTGACCATCCATTAAAGGCCAAGTATTGTGCACTCCACCAGCATGCGTGCCAGCTACAAAAGCACCAAAAACAATTTGTAATACCACCAAACCTATGAAACCCACAACCGACCTAGCGTAAGAACCAGACACCATTTTTGAATTTTTGTCTCGCCAAATATTTAAACAAATCCAAAAAATAACCATGCAGGTTATAAATGCGGTAATAAGATGAGCTGCTAACCGAAAATGACTTACACGGGGTTCATCTATCAAGCCACTTTTAACCATAAACCAACCTAAAAATGCCTGAAAAGCACCAAGGCCAAATACCAGCAATAGCTTTAGCGTTAGTTTTTTGGAAAGCCATCCCTTAAACAAGAAAAACAAGAATGGGAGTAAAAATACCACACCTAATACTCTTCCTAACACTCTGTGAATATATTCCCACCAAAAAATGGACTTAAAATCCTCTAGCGTGTAATCCGAATTAAGCTCCTTAAACTCTGGTGACTGCTGATAGGCTTCAAATGTTTGCTGCCACTCAACATCAGAACTTGGTGGAACGGCACCTACAATTAAGTGCCAATCTACCATACTTAATCCGCTATTGGTTAAACGCGTAATTCCACCAATTACCACCATCAAAAACACCATAACAGCCCCTGTTAAAAGCCAACCAACAAGTATCTTTTTCTGAAAATCCTTCATCCTCTTTTTATATGAAAACAAAGGTAAATCGCGAATGTTGAACAGGAATAAAAACTATTGGTAAAACACCAATAGTGCTTTGAAAATATTTGGGAATGTGATTTCTGGTAAATCTAGTTTTGGGCTAAACGATTGGTTGTTAGTTTGTGTTTTGGATTCAACCGTTTTTGTTTGTCGATACTGATTAACAACCTTATACCCTTTGTATTGAAGCTGTTTCTTAATTTCTTCTGCGCCTTCTGGTTCTACAGAAATTTTCAGTTGATTATTTGAAACGGAAATTACTTGAACATCTTCTCCAAAAGGCTGATTTGTTTCTCGGTCTACAACTGGTTTTTTGAGCTCAATTTCAAGCACTACTTGTTGCTCAGATTTTACACCTTCTGGTCTCTTTGCACTTTTGTAACTACAACTCGTTAAAACTGCTGAGCAGACTATTAAAATCGATATGAAGATTTTAAACATGACTCAAATGTATAAAACCTTGTTAGTCAATACTTTTAGTTAACATTATTTTTTGGTTGTAGCGGCAAACTCAACAAGGGTTTTCATGAACTATTGGTATTTCAATCACATATATTTGCGCCACGAAAAACGACATGAGTCAAAATCAAATTACAGGCGAGCAGGCACCCGAAGAAGAGATGTCTTTTTTAGACCATTTAGAGCAGTTAAGATGGCACTTTATCCGCTCGTCGGTTGCAATTGTTGTGTTGGGAGTTGTAGCCTTTATCAATAAAAAATTTGTTTTTGACGGAATCATTCTTGGACCAAAAAACAGCGACTTCCTTACCTTTCGATTCTTGTGCAAAGCTTCGGCAAAATTGAATGAATGGATACCCAATGTAGTTGGAGTTGACACACTTTGTATTGGACAAAATATGCCTAAGCTCCAAAACATCAATATGGCGGGTCAGTTTACTTCTCATATTATGAGCAGCATTGTTGTAGGTTTAATAGTGGCGTTTCCATACGTATTTTGGGAAATCTGGCGTTTTATTTCTCCTGGTTTAAAAGATGGAGAGCGCAATAATGCCAGAGGAGCGGTGCTTATAGTTTCAACGCTATTTTTTGTAGGCGTTCTTTTCGGGTATTTTATAATTAGCCCATTATCAGTGAATTTCTTCCTTACGTACTCAGTTAGTGAGGTTGTTCAGAACATACCGACATTGGGTACGTATGTGAGTACCGTTACCACAGTTGTTTTGGCTTGTGGATTTGTTTTCCAATTGCCGGTAGTGGTAATGGTATTAACCAAACTCGGAATTGTATCTCCTTTGGTGCTTAGAAAATTCAGAAAGCATGCTTTTATTGGCTCTTTGGTGCTTTCAGCAATAATTACACCTCCGGATATATTCAGCCAATTTCTCGTTACTTTACCTTTGATGGTGCTGTATGAAATAAGTATCTTTATCTCTGGTCGAATCGCTAAAAAAGCAACGTAAGAAGCAGGACTTGAAACAAGCTACTAAACTCTTTTATTTACTCACTTTCCTCATTCTGTCGAGCGTTGCTTTTGGACAAAAAACCATAATAAACGGCCGAATTACTGATGCCGAAAACAACCAACCACTGCCTTTTGTGAACGTAGCCTTCAAAAACTCTAAAATAGGAACCACCTCTAACCTTGAAGGTTATTTTTCAATAGAAACCTATTATGCAACCGATTCTCTTATTGCCTCTTTTGTTGGTTATAAACCTCTATCGAAAAAAGTAAAAAAAGACGAAAATCAAATCATCAACTTTAAGCTATCTCCAGGAAACGTGCAGCTACAGGAGATCATTATCAAACCGGATAAAAAATACAAGGACCCAGCTTTAGCAATTATGGAGCAGGTAATTGAAAACAAAAAAATAAACGATAGAAAAAAGCTAGACGCGTACGAATACGAGGTGTACAACAAAATAGAATTTGACCTCAACAATATTGACGAGAACTTTAAAAGCCGAAAAGCTTGGAAAAAGTTCAATTTCATTTTTGATTACGTCGATACTTCAGATAAAAGCCCCTACTTGCCCATTTTCATGACCGAATCAATGTCGGATTACTATTACACCAGACTACCAAAACGAAAAAAAGAGGTGATAAAAGCAACCAAAATTACTGGCTTAGAAAACGAAAGCTTGCAGCAGTTTTTGGGCGATATGTATCAAAACATAAACATCTACGACAACTATATAATGATATTCAATAAGAGCTTTGTTTCACCCGTTGCCAACGTAAGTAATGTTTCTTATCACTACTATTTACTGGATAGTATGAATATCGATAACCACAAGTGCTATAAAATAAAATTTGTTCCTCGTAGAGAATTCGAGCTCAATTTTACAGGTAACCTTTGGATTGCCGATACTACTTACGCGGTTAAAAAGGTGGAAGCTACTATCAGCAAAAACGCAAACATCAACTTTGTGAAAGACCTGACCATTGAACAAGAGTATAGCCAGGTTGAAAAAGAGGTTTGGATGCTTACTAGAGATTATCTTTTGGTAGATATTAATCTAGCCGATAAGACAGTTGGTTTTTACGGTAGGAAAACTTCAACCTACCGCGATTTTGTAATAAACAAACCGCGCGATTTTGAGTTTTATACTGATGGTACAAATATTACCGTGGCTGATGATGCAAACGAAAAAGAACTCTCTTATTGGGAAGAAAATCGACATGAAGAACTTACCAAAAACCAAAAAGTGGTTTACCAAATGGTGGACACACTAAAGAAAGTTCCAGCCTTTAAAACCTACGTAGATATCATTAAAATAGTAACCACTGGTTACAAAGAATTTGAGCGATTTGAACTCGGACCCTATTTCAATTTCTACAGTTACAATCCGGTTGAAGGTCACCGGTTTAGAGTTGGTGCACGAACACTTAGTGGTTTTAATGAATCCATTCGTCTTAGAGGTTATCTAGCTTATGGAATTAGGGACAACCAGTTCAAATATGGACTCGGAACAGACATATTTCTAAACCGAAAAACCTGGACCATGCTGCACCTAGATTATAGGAACGACATCATGCAAATGGGTACTAGCGAAAACAATGACCAGCAAGACAATATTCTCGCTTCGTTCTTTAGAGCTCGACCTGCAAATCAGCTCAATGGAATTGAAGAATACAAGGTTGGTTTTGAACATTGGTACTCTGAAGCGTTATCTAATGAATTGATTTTTAATCATAAAGAGCTGCGTTCCGTTACTCCCGATTTGGTTTTTGATCAGAACACAGATACTGCGATTTATGACCCATTAAACCGAGTAAAAATCAGCGAGCTAAAATTTAATACGCACTTTGCTCTACGTGAGAAATATGTGCTCGGCGCTTTTGATCGCTACTCACTGAGCTCAATGTTTCCAATAATTAATCTAAGAACGAGTTTTGGTATTAAAGGAACCTTCGGTAGTGCATACGAATACCAAAAAGTTTACCTATCAATTAAAGACAAAATCTTTATCAACCCATTGGGATACAGCGTGTACCATGCTGGATTCGGTAAAATTTGGGGAACTGTTCCTTTCCCCGTTCTAGAGGTACACAACGGTAACGAAACCTTTTTTTACGACCCACTTGCCTTTAACCTGATGAACTTTTTGGAATACGCATCGGACGAATGGGTACAAGGGGTGATAACACATCATTTTAATGGCTTGTTCTTGAATAAAATTCCATTGATGCGCAGATTGCAATGGCGCGAATTAATTTGGGTAAAAGGGGTTGCAGGGTCGCTCCGACCTGAAAACCAAACTACGCTGGAGTTCCCCACAGCACTAACTGCATTGCCAAAACCTTACTTCGAATCTGGTGTGGGAGTAGAGAATATCTTTAAGCTGCTTAGAGTTGATTTTATGTATCGTTTAACCAATTTAAACAAAGATAAAAGCCAAAGTGCAGCTAGAAACTTTGGTGCTGCGTTGTCATTACAATTTACCTTCTAAATTTGAAACATGAAGCTGATAGCGGAAAATCTGATTAAGAAATACAAAAGTCGAACGGTAGTTAAAGGCGTAAGCATTGAAGTAAACCAAGGCGAAATTGTTGGACTACTTGGTCCAAATGGCGCTGGTAAAACCACTTCGTTTTATATGGTAGTTGGCCTCATTAAACCAAACGGTGGAAAGGTATTTTTAGATAACGAAGACATTACTTCTTTAGCAATGTATAAGCGCGCTCAAAAAGGAATTGGCTACCTACCACAAGAAGCTAGTGTTTTCCGAAAATTGAGTGTAGAAGATAACATTCGAGCAGTGCTGCAAATGACCAAGCTGACCAAAAAAGAACAACAAAACAAACTGGATGCTCTCATCGACGAATTTAGTCTCGATCATGTTAGAGGCAACCGAGGCGATTTACTCTCGGGTGGTGAAAGACGTAGAACGGAAATTGCCCGAGCATTAGCTGTAGATCCTCATTTCATTTTATTGGATGAACCATTTGCAGGCGTTGACCCTATTGCTGTTGAAGACATTCAGAGCATTATTTACAAACTCCGCAACAAAAACATTGGCATCCTTATTACCGACCACAACGTACAAGAGACCCTATCGATTACCGAACGTGCATACTTGCTTTTTGAAGGAAATATTCTAAAGGCGGGAACCGCCGAAGAACTCGCCGCTGACGAGCAAGTAAGACGTGTTTATTTGGGTCAACACTTTGAGTTGAAGAGGAAGGTGTAAAAAATACTTCAAACAAAAAAAGCCGCTTCCCAGCGGCTTTTTCATACAAATATTTAGCTCTATTTACAGCCCCAACAAAATCTCTTCTGGCTCTTTGGCTCCAAACATCAATTTCATTGGGTTTTCAATCATCTCTTTCACTTTGTACAAGAAAGAAACTGATTCTTTACCGTCGATAATTCTGTGATCGTAAGACAAAGCAATGTACATCACTGGGCGAATAACCACCTCACCATTTACCGCAATTGGACGCTCAACAATGTTGTGCATTCCCAAAATAGCAGACTGCGGCGGATTGATAATTGGCGTACTCAACATAGACCCAAACACACCACCGTTGGTAATGGTGAAAGTTCCACCAGTCATTTCGTCAATGCTTAGTTTTCCGTCGCGTGCTTTTATAGCCAAACGTTTAATATCGGCTTCGATCTCTGCTAAAGACATCTGCTCTGCGTTGCGCACAACCGGAACCATCAACCCTTTCGGAGAGCTAACAGCTATACCAACATCAGCATAATCGTGCATCACCATATCATCGCCATCAATCATTGCGTTTACGGCTGGGTAAAGTCTTAATGCCTCAGTACAAGCTTTGGTAAAGAAAGACATGAAACCAAGGTTTACACCATGCTTTTCTCTAAATGCCTCTTTGTATTTTTTTCTAAGGTCCATTACAAAGCTCATATCTACCTCATTAAAGGTAGTAAGCATTGCCGTTTCTTGTTTTACCGAAACCAGTCGCTGTGCCACTTTCCGACGAAGCATAGACATTTTCTTTCGGTCTTCGTCTCTAGTTCCGCCCCAACCTTGCATTACTTGAGAAGAATCAACTCCTCCTGTAATGTACGCTTCCACATCGCTTTTAGTGATTCTTCCGTTTGCACCAGTTCCTTTTACAGCTGATAATTTGACGTTGTTGTCTTTCATCATCTCTTTTGCTAAAGGCGTTGCTTTTACGTTTGAAGTATCTTCAACAGGAGTAGATTCTTTTGCAGCCGGTTTCGTTTCTGCTTTTGGTACAGGAGCTTCTTCAGCTGGTGCAGCTTCTTCGGGTCCTTTTTCTGGTGCCTCAGCGCCGGTGTCAATAGAACATACAACACTTCCCACCTCAACAGCGTCGCCTTCTTCCGCAATTAATTTAATTGCTCCGGCGAACTCTGCGTTCAGCTCCAGTGTAGCTTTGTCTGAATCAATTTCAGCAATAGGCTGATCTACCTCAACATATTCGCCATCTTCTACTAGCCATGAAGCTATTTCAACTTCGGTAATTGATTCCCCTGGACTGGGGATTTTCATTTCTTTTACCATGATATCTTTTATGTTCTAATTATTTCTTAAAAACTTCAACCATTAACTGAGCTAAACGCGCTGCATGTCTTTTACTTGAACCTGTAGCAGGTGCGGCAGAACTTTTTCTACTTATTAGCTCTAAATCTCCTTTAGGGAAACGTCTTAAAATATGTGACCAAGCACCCATATTTTCTGGCTCTTCTTGCAGCCAATATTTCTGTTTCACATTCTTGTAACCCTTGATTACCGCCTCCATTTGCTCATACGGAATTGGATACAACTGCTCCATTCTTACAAAAGCAATGTTTTCCGCTCCACGTTTTTCTCGTTCTTCAATTACATCGTAATAAACCTTACCGGTACAGAACATAATTTTCTCTACCTTAGATTTATCTTTTACCAATGGGTCGTCAATTATCTCTTGAAAACCACCTTTTGTAAAGTCTTCAATGGCAGAAACACACTTTGGATAACGCAGCAAACTCTTTGGAGTGAAAACTACCAACGGTTTACGAATAGGGCGGTGTAATTGTCTTCTTAATAAATGGAAATAGTTAGCAGGTGTAGTAGCATTTGCCACTTGGAAATTGTTCTCTGCGCATGCTTGTAGCCATCTTTCTACTCTTGCAGAAGAATGCTCTGCTCCCTGGCCTTCATATCCATGCGGCAATAGGATTACAAGACCATTCATCACCTTCCACTTGTCTTCTGCAGCCGATAAAAATTGATCGATAATAATTTGAGCACCGTTAAAGAAATCACCAAATTGTGCCTCCCAAATAGGCAAAGTATTCGGCATCGCCATAGCGTAACCGTATTCAAAACCTAAAACACCATATTCAGATAACAGGCTGTTATAAATGGTGAATTCACTACCCTTGTTTTCGGTAGATTTTAGCGGAATGTATTCTTCTTCAGAGTCTTCTAGTTTAAGTACAGCATGTCTGTGTGAGAAAGTTCCGCGTTCCACATCCTGACCACTAATTCTAACGCTAAAACCTTCATCGAGTACGGTTGCATACGCCATAAGTTCGCCCATTGCCCAATCAAGACTTGTTCCTTCTTGAAGCATCTTAGCTCGATCACCAATTAGGCGTTGAACTTTTTTAAAGAACTGTTTATCAGCCGGTAATTCGGTTATCTTTTTTCCTAAGCCGTTAAACTTTGCTTTTGTAACCGCCGTTTTTGGTGAAGTTTTGAAATCGTCCAGATCTGCCTCTTTCAACCCTTCCCAAGTATGTTCTAAAAAGCTGGTAATTACCGCTAATTTCTTCTTTTTCGATTTAGAAAGGTCATCCTCAAGCATTGCCTTAAAATCACTCTCTAATTTTTTCTGAGCCCCTTTACCTAAAACGCCCTCAGAAATAAGCGTACTTAAATAAATGTCTCTTGGGTTAGGGTGTTTTGCGATAGCCTTGTAAAGCAATGGTTGCGTAAAACGTGGCTCATCACCCTCATTATGTCCATACTTTCTGTAACACAGTAAATCGATAAAAACGTCTTTGTTGAACTTTTGGCGATACTCTGCCGCTAACTTGATGGTATGCACAACTGCTTCAACATCGTCCCCGTTAACGTGGAAAACAGGAGACAAAGTTACCTTACCTACATCTGTACAATACGTACTTGTTCTGGCATCGATGTAATTGGTCGTAAAACCAATTTGATTATTAACCACAATGTGAACGGTTCCACCAGCGCGATAGCCATCTAAGCCGGCCATTTGTACCACCTCGTAAACCACGCCTTGACCTGCGATTGAGGCATCACCATGAATTAAAATCGGACAAATTTTAGATTCGTCTTTTAAGTAGCCATCGATTTTAGCACGAGCAATTCCAAGCACAACAGGATCTACTGCCTCCAAGTGTGATGGGTTAGGCGCAAGCGTCATGTGCACTTTTTTACCTCTATCCGTTTCGATATCGCAGCTGTACCCAAGATGATATTTTACATCGCCGTCAAACAAATTATCCTCGTATTCTTTACCCTCAAATTCGGTAAAAATATCGGCGTATGATTTATTGAAAATGTTGGTCAAAACATTCAAACGACCTCTATGAGCCATTCCAATAATAAACTCTTCTAAACCCAATTCAGCTCCGTGTTCAACCAATGCGTTGAGTGCAGGAATAAGCGATTCTCCGCCTTCAAGAGAAAAACGTTTTTGACCCACGAATTTTTTGTGCAAGAACGATTCAAATCCTACGGCTTCGTTTAGTTTTTTGAGGATTTCAAGTTTTTCGTCTTGATTAAAGCTTGGCGTGTTTTTATTGGACTCAATCTTATCTTTTATCCAAGAAACCACCTCTGGTTGACGAATGTAGGTGTATTCAACTCCAATAGAAGCACAATAGGTAGCCTCAAGGTGTTCAATAATTTCATTTAACGAGGAAGGTTTTAATCCTAAATCTGTAGCGGCATCAAAAGTGGTGTTTAGGTCATTTTTGGTTAAGCCATAATGCTCAATATCAAGAGTTGGCGCATACTGTCTTCTGGTTCTTACCGGGTTCGTTTTAGTAAACAAATGTCCACGAGAACGGTAATCGTTTATCAGCTGAAGCACCTTAAACTCCTTCTGCACGTTCTCTGGAATTGAACCTCCAGACTCAAAATTTGCTCTTGAAAATTCGAAGCCTTCAAAAAACTTCTTCCAACCAAAATCGACAGATTCGGGGTCGTTTCGGTACTGATTGTAAAGGTCTTCTACGGCATTAACATCACCGTTACCTACATATGTAAAATTATCCATGAAATCCCTTAAGATTTAAGCTAGCAAACTTAATACTTTCTGCACACTACTTCGGCGATACATAAGGTTTAATAAAAGTCAAAAAACTAATTTATTTCACATATTTGTCTATCTAAATTCATTCGGTTTGACTTCAATTTCTGTTGTAATCATCACTTTTAACGAAGAGAAGAATCTAGATCGATGTTTGTCTTCGGTGAAAGAAGTTGCCGATGACATTGTTGTGGTTGATTCTTATTCAACCGATAAAACCAAAGAAATAGCGCTAAAACATGGGGTCCGTTTTGTTGAGCATAAATTTGATGGTCATATAGAACAGAAAAACTGGGCAATTACTCAAGCCAAATTTCCACACGTTTTATCGCTGGATGCCGATGAAGCTTTAGATGCAGAATTGGTTAATTCGATTAAAAAAGTGAAGGAAAATTGGGAAGCTGATGGGTATTCAATGAATCGATTATCAACCTGGTGTGGAAAATGGATAAGACACAGCGGCTGGTACCCAGACACCAAACTTCGATTATGGGATAGCACTAAAGGAGCTTGGGGAGGCACAAATCCGCATGATGAGTACAAAATGCACGAGGGGTATTCTGTAAAACACCTCAAAGGTGATATTCTGCATTATACCTATTACACTATAAGTGAGCACCTAAAACAGGTGGATTATTTTACTGATATCTTAGCCAAGCAATACCATGATCAAGGTAAAAAAGCTACATGGGTAAAGCTCCTGATTAACCCTTGGTTGAAGTTTATTGGAGGTTACATTTTTCAAAAAGGATTTTTAGATGGTTTTGCAGGTTTTTCGGTATGTATGATTTCTGCTCACGCTACTTTTTTGAAATACGCTAAACTGCGTGTTTTGCAAAAACAAAAAAGGGAATGAATAAAATAATCATCGCCCGTATCGATAGTATTGGTGACGTTATGCTCACTTTACCTATGGCTGGCATTTTAAAAAAGCAATATCCGAAAGCTACCCTAGTTTTTATTGGAAAAAGCTATACCAAGGATGTAATTGCGTGCTGCAAATTTGTTGATGAGTTCGTGAATTGGGACGACCTAACGACGGATAAGAACGGCGTACAAACCCTTAAAAGCATACAAGCTGATTGTATCGTTTTTGCATTGCCTAATTTGAAACTAGCTCGAATTGCTGCCTCCGCTAATATCCCAAAAAGAATTGGTGTAAGCAGGAGGTGGTTTCATTGGGTTTATTGCAACATAAGGCCACAGTTTAGTCGCAGAAAAAGTGATTTGCATGAGGCTCAACTGAACATTAAATTACTTGAAAATCTAATTGCTTCAACAACATTCAGCCTACAAGAAATCAATACTTTTTACGGATTTTCACCCAAAGAAAGGGCTCTACCTGATAACATTAAAACGCTTTTAAAAACTACTAAACCGAAAATAATTATCCACCCAAAATCGCAAGGAAGTGCAAGAGAATGGGGTTTAAAAAACTTCGGTGAATTTGCAAAAAAGGCCGCTGAAAAAGGTGCGAAAGTGTTCGTAACAGGCACGGAAGCAGAAGGAAAGCTAATCAGAGATGTTTTTGCATTTAACGACGAATTGGTTGACCTAACAGGAAAAATGACTTTAGCGGAATTAATAGTGTTTATTGACCACTGTGATGGTTTAATTGCGGCAAGTACTGGTCCGTTGCATCTTGCCGCCGCATTGGAAAAAATTGCCATAGGAATATATTCAACCTTAAGACCTATACATCCGGGTAGATGGGCTCCTATTGGCTCAAAAGCTATTGCTCTAACCTATGATGGGCCAATTGATACAAACTTGAAAATTAAAGACGATAAGACGTTAGAGCTAATTTCTCCAAAGCGAGTTCTCGATGCCTTTTGGGAGAAGTTATAAGATTATTGATCCTTATTCTGGCAAAAGAATAAAGCATAAAAAACCGAAAACAAAGTTGCTCCAATCTGTCCTTCGATAGTGTCTTCGGTTAGCATAGAAAGGCAAATTATCACCAAAAAAGCTAGACTCAATATATTATCACGTGCCATGGGTAATACCAATACAAAACAAAAAACCAACAATAAAGTCCCAAGCAGTCCCAAAGTCACTCCTGATGTAATGTATTGATTATGTGGTTTATACCTGCGATTTTCCGACAAGTTTGAACCCAACTCTTCGTATTTATCGTTCATCACAAGAAATATATCTCCTGTTCCATGCCCTATTAAAGGAGAATCTGCAAAACAGCTCATTCCAACTTTCCAAAACTCAAAGCGCTGTGCTACCGAATGCCCATCATAACTCCCGGCATTTCTGAAATAATTATTCAGCTCCCAAATAGTTTCATACAACCGTTTTTCAATCGAATTTTCATGAGCATATTTAGCGTTTGTTTCTCCATTTTCAATCAGCTGTATTTCAGCATTCGATAATGATTTTACTCCAGCCGAATCTTTCCTTATTCCTTTTGAGGTAAGGTAACGATACAAGGTTGCTCTGATAGCTTGATTTGTTTTGCCTAAGCCATTAAAATCATATTTACTGCGTTTATTCCATTGCTCTTTTGCCTCTTCATCTACAATGTAAAACCAGACGGGGTTCCCGTTTTCTATCATCATGTTCTCAGGCTGATGCAAATACGGTTTACCGCTTTTAGCATACATTTCTAATTTGGTATAATCAGGCACTTTGTAGTTTAAAAAAGGTTTTGATAATACATAAGACTCAACTGAGAAGTAGCCGATAATGATTAACGTGCACAACAAAATTATCTTGCGATAATTCTTTAGTATTGGGCTTAAACCTTGCTTAAAACCAAAGCCAATTAGTAATGCAATTGGCAAGATTACTAATCCGGTAATTGCCTGAATTTTGAAGAGGATATAAAAAAATAGTGCAACCGGAATTACAAGAAGGTACTTTAACGAACGATGAGAGGAGTCCAATAATATTGTCAGTAACCAAACAATGCAGATATCCAACATGAGTGAATAACGAATGTGTGGAACTAACACTGTAGCGCTGCGCACGTCGTAGTTTAAGACGTCTGCGTTCAAATTCAATTGATACAGTGCTATGCCTCCAGATATAGCTGCTCCAAGGCAAAACATCGCCATTAGAATATTGAATTCAAATCGCTTAAGAACTGGCTGGCTCACCAAATAAAGCGGAAGTAACAACAGCGGAAGCTTAATTCGAAGGTCGTCTAGCGCGTGACCAACATCTTGAGAATGGATAAGACCAATTACGTGTAACCCATAAAATGCCCATAGCGCTAAAACAGCTTTATTGGTTTTTATCCTATCCCATTTGGTTTTAAAGTTTGCAGTTAGCAACCAATGTGCCGCCAGCAACATTTGTCCCAAACTCACCACCACCCCAGTTATTGGCATGCCAAATAACACGCCCATAAGACCGAGTAAAAAAATGTTTCTGGAATTAACTATTTGAGCAAGCATCTGCGCTACGGTTAACGCAAATGAAAAACAATTATTGAATGAGTATCAAAAAAAGCTTAGTTCTTTTTATCTATAGAAGCAGATAGAATCTGTTTGTACTTTTCAGTTGTGTTTATCACCTTAACCGCCTCATTTACTCTGGGGTCGTTTTTTAAACTGTGCTCAATTCTACCGCTTTGATAATAGTACCTCGATACAATTTCGTTTTCAAGGATTTGAGCAATTTCTTCTTTGTGTAATTGTAGGTCTTTGTCCTTGTTACCTTTTATTTGATCAACCAATTTTTGATAATCCTCGCTTATTCTATCGTAGTATTTATCTTCTTCTGAAGCCGTTTTTAGCTTTTCTAAAACAATTTCGGTACGGGTGGTATAATCGTAATCTTTACCGTCTAAGAATTTTACAAAATCGCTGTATTGCTCCTCAGTCAATTTAAAATCTTTGGCATTCGAAATGGTTTCGTTGGCTCTTCTAAAGTCCGAAGCATAATCAAAAATGTGATTCTTGCCCAGAAGCGAAGCCGTTACGTCTGCTGCTTCAGGCAATTCTACTTCAATATCTGGTAAAACTCCTTTTCCGTCTTTTACTGGGCGACCTGCCTCTGTGTAAAACTGTTTTCTTAACGAGTCAGCTACTGCCGTTGCTTTACCATCAGTTTTGTTTGAATAATCGAGCTTTTGAATACATCTACCACTCGGAATGTAATACTTAGCAACGGTAACCTTAAACTGAGAGTTGTAGGTTAAAGGCTTTACTTGCTGAACTAATCCTTTACCGAATGTGCGCTCACCAATTACAACTGCTCTATCTAAATCTTGTAGTGCTCCACTAACAATTTCTGATGCAGACGCAGAACCTTCATCAACTAAAACGACCAACGGAATTTCAGTATCAATTGGGGTGTTTAGCGCCTTGTAACTTTGCTGCCATTCTTTCATTTTTCCTTTGGTGTACACTACCTCGGTACCTCTTGGCACAAAAATGTTTACAATATTTACGGCTTCATTTAATAGTCCTCCGCCATTGCCTCTAAGGTCAAAAACCAATTTTTGAATATTGTTTTTTTCCTTTAACTCTTTAAAAGCGGAGATTACTTCTTTGCTCGCTGTTTCGGTACAGCTTGTAAGTTTAATGTACCCAACACCGTCTTCCAAAACACCATAATACGGCACATCTTTTATCTTAATATTCTCACGAGTTAATTGTTTCTCTAACTGTTCGCCATATCTATCAATAGTTAAAGTAACATCAGTATTTGCTTGGCCTTTCAATAGCTTAGAAATTTCATTAGTGTTTTTACCTTTTACATCATGACCATCGATGGTAAGAATAACATCACCAGCAATTAATCCCGCTTGGTGAGCCGGAAAACCCTCATAAGGTTCCGCAACCACAACGCATTCGCCTTTTTTTCGGATTAAAGATCCAATTCCACCGTATTGCCCTGTGGTCATAAATCGATAATCTTCTATATCGCTTTCCGGGATGTAAACTGTGTAGGGGTCTAAAGATTCTAGCATAGCATCGATGCCAGTTTTCATTAACTCTCCTGGATTGGTTTCATCAACATAGAAAATATTGAGTTGCTTATACAGGTTAACGAAAATGTCTAAGTTCTTCGAAATTTCGAAATAATTATCGCTTACAGAATCGTATGCAACAATTCCAAACGAGCTAATTAGAAGCGTTAATGCTAGCAGTTTCTTTTTTGTTTTTGTCCAAATCATAAGGCGTTATGTTTTGTTTCAAGCTTCCGTAAAAGTAGGTCTATTGAAGCCTGTATGTCGTTAAAATCTCTTATTCGGGTATCCTTATACATCAAAGCCATATAGTAATGATGAGAGGTGGATTCAAAGTTATATTCTGAATTAATGAATAGTCTTATTGCTTCTCGCATTCGTCGTTTGAGCAAATTACGGTCCACTGCTTTTTTGAATAAACGCTTAGGAACGGATACCATAATTTTTGGTTTGGAAATCGGTTCAGGTGATTCATCTTCAACCCTCAAATAAATCAAAGAAACAACAGGTTGATGCATCCGTTTGCCTTTACTAAACAGCAAGTCGATTTGCTTTTTCGATTTCAGCTTGTATTCTTTTCCAAAGCTCTGACGCATAAGAGCACAAAAAAAGGGTGAAAAATTCACCCTTTTACTATATCTGAAGATTATTCTTAATTACTTCTTGTTGTTTTCTTTCACGTATGCTTCAATAGCCATTGTCATGCTTGGTGCACTTGGGGTTGGTGCTGGAATATTTACGTTAAGACCCATTTCCTCAGCAGCCAACTTTGTGGTTGGACCAAAACACGCAATACGGGTATTGTTTTGTTTAAAGTCTGGGAAATTCTGGAAAAGTGATTTAATTCCAGAGGGGCTAAAGAACACCAAGATATCATAGTAAACATCAGCTAAATCGCTCAGGTCGCTACAAACTGTACGGTAAAAAATTCCTCTTTCGTAGTTTACTCCTGCTTTTTCTAATGTTTCAGGAACTGTAGGTTTTAGGATATCTGAAGTAGGCAAAAGGAATTTTTCGTCGGCGTGTTTCTTCAATAAAGGCATTAAATCGGCCAACTTAAGTTTTCCGTGGAAAATTTTGCGTTTTCTGTAGACTACATACTTCTGCAAGTAATATGCTGTTGACTCTGAAGTACAGAAATACTTCATTGAATCTGGAATTGTAATGCGCATTTCTTCAGCCATTCGGAAGTAATGATCTACCGCATTACGGCTGGTGAAAATAACTCCACCAAAATCTAGTAAGTTAATTTTTTGCTTTCTAAACTCCAAAACTGGAACGCCTTCCACGTGAATGAAAGACCTGAAATCTACTTTTAGTTTCAGTTTGTCTGCTAAATCAAAATAAGGAGACTTGTCGTTTTCGGGCTTTGGTTGTGAAACCAGAATGGTTTTTACTTTTAAATCTTTCAATTTACCGCCTATTTTATACTGTTCCTCGTAAACTTGTTTCGCTCTTAACTCACTATTTTACAACGTTTTGTAAGCAAATTTTGCCAGCACCAAAACAGGTAAAATTTCGAGCGCGCAAATGTATAAAATAAAATACTTTGGAGGTAAACTTTTGTCCCACCAGAAACGCACGGTTAATCGAACCATTCTATAGAAATACAAACCAACTATTATAGCTACTCCTGAAAGCAATAAAAACTGAGTATTTATATGGCTAAACAACACTAAAATTACAATTGGCGATAATGCCGTTGCTGTAGCTGCATGACCCAAAAAATTTAAAAACTGAAAATCTCTAATAATTGTATTGATATCGAGCAACCAGCCAATTAAATTATTTGCAATTACCTTTAACAAATGAAGCGCAACTAAGACCAATAAAAAGAGCGCAAAACCATTAAAACCCCTAAGAATGAACGTAGGGTTTAAGTACGAGTACAAGGAGCATACAAACACACTGATAATGATAAAATACATGGTCTCTAAAAGGATAACACTCATGCTTTCGCTGCTGCGTTCTTCTCGAGTTAGTTGCCCAATAAACCGATTACTTATAAATGCATTAGCGTACTGGCTCATTTTTTTGGCGTAAACCCTTTTAAGAATTGCTAGCAAAACCACAGAAAAGAGTACTACTCCAATTTCCCATGGCGGAGAAAAAGCAGTTTTTTCTTGCTGTTCATATTGTTTTGAATTGGAGCTAATTATATTGATTGATGACGTCTGCTCAATCACTTTTTCTTGTGAAAGAATAATGACAGTACTATCGAATATGGAATTGCTTGAATCGGGCATTAAACTCGGGCAAATTTAATGCGCTAATCTGTTCTAAAACTGGAAGACCCGTGAAATATTAAAGCCTAATTTCATTCCACCATCCAACCAATTTGCAGTGGTATTGGCTATGTAATTGTTCTCCACAATACCGGCAGCATTTGTAAGCGTTATGTGAAAAACATGACCTCCAGTTTCAATTTCAAACCCAACACCAAATGGGTCGTAATAAGTGGTTGGTTTGTAATTATCCCTATATTCAGATAGGATGTAGGTATAATCTAATATTAGCCCCATACGTTTTGTAAACATATATCTTCCACCAATACCTATGGCTAGATTTGCGTTTTCATCAGTCAGGTTGTTTCCAACTCCATCTGTACTTGCCAACACCATATTTCGGTATAAAAATCCTGGCGCTAATTCTACTGAAAGTCTATCTCCAAACCGCCTTGCCACAAGCAGTTGCGTAAAATACGATAGTCTGTTTTGCCAGTTGTCGTAACGAGCATCTATTGCTTTTTGGGGGGTAATAGCCATGTTACCCAAAACCACCAAGGTAAGCGGAACTTTTTTCTCTTTTTGAGCCAGTATTTTGTATTTGATGTTTCCGTCAATGAGCTCAGCAAACTTGCTTCTGCCAATACCAACTTGCAAGTCTTCGGTGATTCCGTAATCAAAAGATATTCTAATATCATCCGAGATATCTAACCCATAAAGGTTGTGCACACCTCCACCACTCTTTGCCCCAATCGATCCAAATCTATGGGTTACTCGAAAATCTAATCCGTTCTTCTTTACCATAGCTGTTGAATGCAAATTGACCAATTTCATGGTTTTCCAAGTAGGAGCAACACGATTATTTTCTTCTGGCGCTTCTTCTTCCAGCATATCCATCAAATCGTCTTGCGCAAAACCAAAAACTGAAAGGCTGAAAACGAAGAATAGGGTTATAAATCTTTTCATGAAAATTACTTTTAAGGAACAAATCGAAAATCAACCGAAACATCAATTACCTCGGCAATATTTTGAAATACTATGGTTGGTATTTCAATATCGTGATCTTCCAATTTCACTTTAAACTTACTGGTGATGCGAAATCCTTTTTTTCCGACAATTATTGTCCCTTTTAGCTCTCTCTCTTGTTCTACTCCATGAATATTTAGCTTGCCTTTTACTGTTGCAGCATAAGTCCCAGGTTTTTTCCAATCCACATCCGAAACAATGCTCCCCTTAAATGAACCAGACTTATACTTATGCGACTCCATATAGTTCTCGTTAAAGTGCTCTTTCATCAACTCTCTATCAAACTCAAAACTGGTTATTGGAATGATGAAGGCTACTTGTTTATTTGCCGTATTGACCAATGCTCTTGAAGAGTGATTTTCCGCTTCAATATTCTCTAAAGGAGCTTCAGAAAAAAACTTGACATAAGTTGAGTCTACTGTATAAATATCTTGTGCTGCAAGCTGCGAACCAAACACAATAAAAAGTGCAGCTAGTGATAGTATTGTTTTCATAATTACTGTTTATTCAAATTTGGCACCATCATTTAGCCATCG
This sequence comes from Salibacteraceae bacterium, assembly GCA_965661115.1. GTDB lineage: Bacteria > Bacteroidota > Bacteroidia > Flavobacteriales_G > Salibacteraceae > UBA6770. The sequence continues at coordinate 14,137 of CBFICO010000002.1, read as the reverse complement.
TTCAATTTTGTCTAGTTCATCTGAAGTAAATTGAGGCGAACCTGCTGGCGGCATATTTTTTTGAGTTATCACTCGGTTTTTAAATTTCCCATTATTAACTACAGTTTTAACAGGCTCTGTTTTGGTAAAATCACCAGGTCCACTGCCACCGGATTGATGACAAGCCGTACATTTTGATTCAACCAATGATTTGATGTCCTTTTCGTATGTGAGTTCCTCTGATCGATTATTATCACTCGGGAAAGCACCGCCGCAATCAATCCACAAGCGCAAGGTTTCTTTTTCTTCTTCAGTTAGAGGACCAGAAGGAGGCATTCTATCAATTGTTACCGCTGCCTGTTTAATTTTTTGCAAGTTTGCTTTTAAAACGTCAACTTTATTGTAGTCTCCAGGTCCACTTCCTCCTGCCTGATGGCAACTAGTGCATTTAGATTCAATTATGGCTTTAGCTCCTGATTCGTAGTCAATTCCATTACAATCATCCTGTTTTGCAGTATCTAATGGAGTTGTAATCTCTGGTGGAATTATAGTATCAAAAACCTCTTTTCTGCACGATTGTACTAAAATTAGAGCAGAACAGCAGAATATCGCTGTTAAGAATTTTGCTTTATGCATTTGTTTAGTTTATAAGCACACCAATATAATACTTTTGCGGGCTAATTATTCAAGATTAACATTATGAGCACAGACCGTTTTCAAGCACACGACTACTACTTAATGGATGAATTCTTAACTGAAGAGCAAAAGATGATTCGCTCGGCAGCAAGAGATTGGTTAAAACAAGAGGTTTCTCCAATAATAGAAGAGTACTATGAAAAGAGTGAATTCCCAAAACAAATTGTTCCAGGCTTAGGTTCAATCGGAGCTTTTGGGCCATACATTCCAGAAGAGTATGGAGGTGCTGGTTTAGACCAAATCTCATACGGTTTATTGATGCAAGAACTGGAAAGAGTTGATTCTGGAGTACGTTCAACGGCATCGGTGCAAAGCTCTTTGGTAATGTACCCAATTTGGAAATATGGTACCGAAGAACAACGTAAAAAGTACTTACCGAAGTTAGCTGCTGGCGAATGGTTGGGTTGCTTTGGGTTAACTGAACCGGATTATGGATCTAACCCTTCGGGAATGATTTCAAACTTTACGGATGAAGGCGATCATTACCTATTGAATGGTGCTAAAATGTGGATTTCGAATGCACCATTTGCGGAAGTTGCCGTAGTATGGGCAAAAGACGAATCGGGTAGAATTCACGGGTTAGTAGTTGAACGCGGAATGGAAGGTTTTACTACTCCAGAAATGCATGGAAAACACTCACTGAGAGCGTCGGCAACTGGTGAGCTTATTTTTGATAATGTAAAAGTGCCAAAAGAGAACTTATTACCTGGTAAATCTGGTTTAGGGGCACCACTATCGTGTTTAGATTCTGCTCGTTACGGAATTGCTTGGGGAGCTATTGGAGCTGCATTGGATTGTTACGATTCAGCTTTAAGATACAGCCAAGAACGTATTCAGTTTGACAAGCCAATCGGGGCCTTTCAGTTGACTCAGAAAAAATTAGCTGAAATGATTACCGAAATCACCAAAGCACAAATGCTTACTTTCAGATTGGCTCAGCTGCGTAACGAAGGCAGAGCCACAACTGCACAAATTTCTATGGCTAAAAGAAACAACGTAGAAATGGCAATTAACATTGCTAGAGAAGCTCGTCAAATTCACGGTGGTATGGGTATTACAGGCGAATATCCATGCATGCGTCACATGGCAAATTTAGAGTCGGTAATTACCTACGAAGGCACACATGACATCCACCTTTTAATTACTGGTGCCGACGTTACTGGAATTCCGGCGTTTAAGTAATATTACTTTTTACGAGTAATGGTATAATCTACCAATCGAAGCAAGCTAGCACGAGCGTTATTTTCTGGCATGGTCATAAGTATGTCTTTCGCTTTTTGGGTGTAATCTAACATTACTTTTTCGGCGTAATCAATGCCGCCTTGTTCTTTTACAAAAGCAAATAATTCATCCACCTTTTTGCGATTGGTGTTGTGGTTTTTTACGATGTTAATCAACTGCCTTTTCTTTAACCAGCCCACTTTGTTCAAGGCGTAAATTAACGGCAGAGTTGTTTTCTTTTCTTTAATATCGATTCCGGTTGGTTTACCAATATCTTGACCGTATCCGTAGTCAAATAAATCGTCTTTTATCTGAAAAGCAATTCCTACGTTTATACCAAACTCGTGCATGGCCTCAATCTGCTTTTCATCTTTAGAAACTGAAGCTGCTCCGGCAGCACAACACGCAGCAATAAGGGTAGCCGTTTTTCCTCGGATGATATCGTAATAAACAGACTCATCCATGTTAAGCGTGCGGGCTTTTTCCATTTGCAAAAGCTCTCCCTCGCTCATTTCTTTTACAGCTCTTGAAACAATTTGAAGCATTTTAAACTCGCCATTATCAATAGCTAAGAGTAAGCCTTGCGAAAGCAAATAATCACCTACTAAAACTGCAATTTTATTTTTCCAGAGTGCATTAAGCGAGAAAAATCCGCGACGTTTATGGGCATCGTCAACCACATCGTCGTGCACCAAAGTTGCAGTGTGTAATAATTCGATTAAAGAAGCCGCGTGGTAAGAGGAATCGCTTAGTTGTCCAAAAAGTTTGGCAGACAAAAACACAAACATCGGGCGCATTTGCTTCCCTTTTCGTTTGATAATGTAATGCGTGATTTTATCTAGAAGCGGAACGGTACTTTTCATGGAAGATCGAAAACGGTCTTCGAAGACGAGCATCTCGTCTTTTATGGGTTCCTTTATTTCTTCAACTACAGACAACAGTATTCAATGAGGTTCAAAAGTATTAGTTAATACAATTTGTTGATAGCTAAAGTTGCGATAATTGAAGGATATAAGTTAATGAATGTGTTTTTTAGTCCGAAGTCAAAAATTCACCGAATTCCACTCGAGAAATAAACCGACCTCCCAAGCTTTCTAAATGATTGCTGTGCGTCTGACAATCAATTAGCTCATAATTGCGGCTCTGTACAAAATGTATAAACCCGTATTTACTGGCGTTGCTCACCTTGGCAAACATACTTTCACCGCTAAAAACACCATTCCCTACAACCACACCATAGAGGCCACCAACCAATTCGTTATTTTTCCAAACTTCTACCGAAAGTGCCTTTCCAGCATGGTGTAGGTTTATGTACGCTTCAATCATTTGTTGGGTAATCCACGTGCCGGGTTGGTCTTTTCGTTTGGCTTTAGCGCAATTAGTAATTACGGCATTAAAACAATTATTAACCGTTACCTGAAAAGCATTTTTCTTAAACAATTGTTTCATGCTTTTAGAGACTTTCAGCTCCTCGGGAAAAATTACAAACCTAGGGTCGGGCGCCCACCACTGAATAGCCTCTCCTTCATTAAACCACGGGAAAATTCCTTTGGAGTACGCAAGAGATAATCGCTCTACCGAAAGGTCTCCTCCTTTTGCCAACCAACCGTCAAAATCTGCGGTGGAAACATCGGGAAATTCAAGTTTATCAGTAAGTAGGTAAAGCATTGGGGCAAACTGATAAACTATTTCAAAACCGCCTTGTTTTTATTGGCCAACTGACCGCAAGCTGCATCTATGTCTTTACCTCTACTTCTGCGCACTTTGGCTACGATTTTCTGTTTGGTCAGAAAATCCACAAAAGCATCAACTCGCTCTTCTGGAGATTTAGCAAATAATTCGTCATCGGTGGAGTTGTATTCTATAATATTCACTTTGGAAGGAACTTTTTTACAGAACCTTGCTAGGTCTCTGGCATCGTTTAAGCTATCATTAAAATCCTTAAAAATTATGTACTCAAAGGTTACTGTTTGCTTGGTTTTGGAGTAATAGTAATTCAAGGCATCAGCTAATTCGTCCAAATTATTCTGGTCGTTTATGGGCATTATCTCGCTGCGCTTTTTATCGTTGGCTGCGTGCAAAGAAAGCGCAAGGTTAATCTTAGCTCCATCGTCACCCATCTTACGAATCATTTTTGAAATACCAGCAGTAGATAAAGTGATGCGTTTGGGTGACATTCCTAACCCAGCTTCGCTTGTAATCATTTCTATGCCCCGCATAACTTCTTTGTAATTCAATAGCGGTTCGCCCATACCCATAAGCACTATGTTAGATAGCTGCTTATCGTAATTACTTGTTGCTTGTTGGTTAATCTCAACTACCTGATCAACAATTTCCGAGGCGGTAAGATTTCTTAGTCGCTTTAGTTTACCGGTTGCGCAGAAGCTACAGCTTAAACTACACCCTATTTGAGATGAAATACAGGCCGTCATTCGCTTTTCGGTTGGGATTAAAACACCTTCTACCACTCTTTTGTCAGCGGTCTGAAAAGCAGATTTTATAGTTCCGTCATTGCTTATTTGCTCATCCTTAACCGATATGGGTAAAATCTCAAAATCATTCTCTAACGATTCAATAATTGCATTGGGCAGGTTCTTCATCTCCTTAAAAAAACGCACGTGCTTTTTCCAGAGCCAATGATAAATCTGTTTTGCTCTAAATTTTGGCCAACCGTAGGTATCCAAGTGCGCTTGAAGCTGCTCTAAGTCGAAGGTTCTAATATCTGTTTTACCTGAAATCATTGTTGTATCAACAATTGAGCAAGAGCTAAATCTTCTTGCGTGGTTATCTTAATATTATTGCGCTCTCCAGCTATCAAATTCACCCTTGTTCCTAGTGACTCAACCACACTGGCGTCATCCGTAAAAAGCTCACTAAATGGCTGACTATACGCATCTTTTAGCACCTTAAATTGAAATGTTTGAGGGGTTTGAATTGCTCTATAATTCGATCGGTTTACCCATGTCGAATCCGATTCATTTAGTTCACGCAACGTTTCTACCACCTTGGTACATGGGATAGCATTTCCAACTTTTTCTGCTTCCATAAAGCAGCGCTCAATCAAATCGTTAGAAAGTAGCGGCCGAACTGCATCGTGAATAGCAACCAAGTCATTTGGCTCTGCCTTCAGTTCTTTTAAACCATTAGTTACCGAATGGTATCTGGTATTACCTCCAAAGCAAAATTGAACTCGTTTATTTTGAGTAATGTTATCGGATAATTCGTTCCATAATTTTTGGTGTGCCTCTGGTATCACTACCAACACCTTGAGCTGTTGGTCGTTTTTTAGAAATTTAGTAATGGTGGTTTCAAGAATAGTATTTGCTCCCAACGTTAAAAACTGCTTAGGTAATTTAGCTTTCATTCGAGAACCAATGCCCCCTGCCACAATTATTGCAAATCTTTTGTTTTCCATCTAAGTCGAATAACCACCAATAAAAAAAGGAGCTATAAATATCTCCTTTTTTCTTAATATCCTATTGATTTTCAGCTTATAAAATCAGCATGGCATCACCATAAGCCATAAATCGATACTTCTCTTCAATGGCAACTTTATAGGCTTTCATCATTAAATCATAACCACCAAAAGCACAAACCATCATAAGCAACGTTGACTCAGGCTCGTGAAAATTGGTTACCAAACAGTTGGCAACTTTAAAATCGTATGGAGGAAAAATGAATTTATTGCTCCATCCTTCGTAAGGCTTTAGTTCTCCAAGAGTAGAAACAGAACCTTCCATAGCTCTTAGCACAGTAGTGCCAACGGCACACACTTTTTTCTTTTCCGCTTTAGCAAGATTAACTCTGTCAGCACATTCCTGATTGATAATCATTTCCTCAGAATCCATTTTGTGCTTGGTTAAATCCTCAACACCTACAGGTCTAAACGTACCTAAACCAGTATGCAAAGTCATCATAGGAAAATCAACACCTAAAATCTCAAAGCGCTTCATTAATTGTTTGCTGTAATGCAAACCAGCTGTTGGAGCAGCTACTGCACCTTCGTGCTTTGCAACTACTGTTTGAAAACGCTCTTCATCTTCTGGCTCAACTGGTCTTGCTACGTAATTTGGAAGTGGAGTTTCCCCAAGTGAATACAAGGTTTCTTTAAACTCTTCATAAGGTCCGTCGAATAAAAATCTTAGTGTTCTTCCTCTAGATGTAGTGTTATCAATAACCTCAGCAACTAGTTCATCGTCTTCTCCAAAATATAATTTGTTTCCAATTCTGATTTTACGAGCAGGATCAACCAACACATCCCAAAGTCGGCTTTCTTTATTTAATTCTCTGAGTAAGAACACCTCTATAACCGCTCCGGTCTTCTCTTTATTGCCGTACATACGGGCCGGAAACACTTTGGTATCGTTCATTACCTGAATGTCTCCTTCTTCAAAATAATTGAGAATATCCTTAAATTCTTTGTGCTCAATTTCACCGGTATCGCGGTGTACAACCATTAAACGCGACTCATCTCTGTTTTTAGCAGGTTGTTGCGCAATTAAATCTTGAGGTAAATCAAACTTAAATTCGGACAATTTTATTCCCATAGTGCTCGGATTTTACGTTTAAAAAAAAAGCGGATGCAAAAGTATAAATAACAAGCAGATAGCGGAGGCTTATTATCGGCTCTCTATCCCAAAAAACAGGAAATGACTACTTTGAATAAAAAATAATCAAACCATTGTATCAATTCATCTTAGAATTAAGTTAATAGATTCCCGCCTGCACGAGAATGACGGCCTATATTATTTAGTCTGAACTTAATAAAACCCATGTTTGAACTTTTGTTGAAATCAACGGTATCATTGGTGGATAGTAATACTGGTTTTAAAGGTTTTTAAAAATGCCAACGCACTTATATTTGCTACTTTCGCCAGCATTAAATTATGAAAAAAGGATTCATTAGTAATTCGCTCTGGCCACTTGTACTTGCGGTGATGTTTGCAGCAGGATATTTTTTTGGTTCGTTTTTTCCAAACCAAAAAAATGGAAGCCTTCCTACATTTCAAATCAGTAAACAATCTAAACTCAACCAAATACTCGATTACATTGAAAATGAATACGTTGATAGCACTGATAGGGAAAAACTGGTAGATGAAACCATCGAAAACTTACTTCAAAAATTAGATCCTCACTCATACTACATTACCGCTGCCGAATTACAAGCAATGAACGAACCGCTGGAGGGTAGTTTTGAAGGTATTGGAGTTCAGTTTAGTATTCAAAAGGATACGGTAGTCATTATTACCCCAATTTCTGGTGGGCCAAGTGAGCAAGTTGGCGTTGCTGCTGGAGATAGAATAATAAATGTTGACGGAGAATTAATTGCAGGTAATGGAGTCAAAAACTCAGACGTAATGCGCCTTTTAAAAGGTGAAGGCGGAACCAAAGTGGGTATTGTTGTTTTAAGAAATGGTGAAAATGATTTACTCAGTTTTACCATCACAAGAGGGAAAATCCCGATTTACTCGATAGATGTTGGCTATATGATAAACGATAGCGTGGGCTACGTTAAAGTAAGTCGTTTTTCTCGAGAAACATTTAATGAATTTCAAACTATCTACAGAAAACTGCTAAACCAAGGTATGCAAAAAATGGTGCTCGATTTACGAGGTAATGGCGGTGGATTTATGGACGCAGCCATAAATATGGTCGATCAATTTTTAGAGAAGGATAAGCTAATTGTTTACACTGAAGGCCGTGCTAGATCAAGACAAAACTATTTAGCAACAAGTTCTAGTGAACTTAAGAATATTGATTTAGCGGTACTTATTGATGAAACCTCAGCATCCGCTAGTGAAATAGTTGCAGGAGCAATACAAGACAACGATAGAGGGATCATTTTGGGCCGTCGGTCATTCGGAAAAGGTTTGGTACAAGAGCAATCTAACTGGGCGGATGGAAGTGCAACAAGATTAACTATTGCACGCTATTACACCCCTTCGGGAAGATGTATACAAAAACCGTATAATAACGGCTTAGAGGCGTACCATGAAGAGGTAATGGAGCGATACGAAAATGGCGAAATGGAAACTAAGGACAGTCTAATAATTGAGGATAGTACTGTTTTTAAAACTCAATCTGGTAGAACCGTTTTTCGGGGAGGTGGAATTACTCCAGATATCTTTATGCCAATTGACACTGTGGGTACAAGCATATTTCTATCGCGCATATTTTACTCAGGTTCTTTTTACCAGTTTGCCTTTACTTATTCCGATACACACCGAGAAGAATTAGCTGAATACGGCAACGCTGAGAACTTTGTAAAAGGTTTTCGCTTTGAAGGCAAGGTTGAAAAAGCCTTCCTAGAATTTCTTTCAAAAAGAGGGTTTACGTTAGACGAGGCGCAGTACGCCACTTCCAGAGAAATAATTTCTGTTAGGGTTCGAGCTGGAATTGGACGAAACATTTTTGGGGATGAGGCATTCTACCCTATTTTGCATGAAATTGATAAAACCGTACACCGAGCTGCTATTTCTTACTTACCAGCCCTTACGTCTAATTCTGAGCTATAATTCGGTAAGCTTCTTTAAGATATATATCTAAATCTGGAGGATTTTGAACACCACTTGGTTTAAGTCTTTTATGGCCTAATCGCACAACAATAAGATTATCACTCGGTACCACAGCAATGTATTGCCCCAAAATGCCTCGTGCAAAATAAAGTGGCTTCTTGTTAAACGAGTGCAACCACCAATGCAGCCCGTATCGTTTTGTTGGGTTTCCATCAGCATCCATAATTGGTGCTGGTGAAGTAGACTTACTAACATAAGCTGGGGGCACAATTGTATCTCCGTTCCATATTCCATTATTAAGGTAGAGTTTACCAATTCTGGCAAAGTCTCTAGCATTTGAGTTAAAACAACAGAAACCTTTTTCTGAGCCATCTTTCTTATCTAATGTCCACAATGCAGTGTGCTTTGCACCTACTTTTTTCCATAAGCATTCAGATACGTACTCCGATGTGGGCATACCGCTTACCTCAGCTATCAAAAAACTCAACAACTGACTGTTTCCTGATCTATACTCAAACCTTTTACCTGGCTCCTCGGTAACTTTATACGAATAGGTCAGTTTAACCAAATCATTCCCATAGTTGGCCTTTGCAGGGTACGCAAAAGGGTTGATATAATTTTCATCGAAATTAATGCCCGTACTCATTTGCAGCAGATGCCGAATACTTAAATTAGGATAGGCAGAAACATCAAGTTTTGGCAAATATTCCGATACTTTATCATCGATAGAATTAATTTTCCCTTCTCTAAGCAGCGAACCAATTGCAATATTTAAAATGCTTTTTGCCATAGAAAATGAATTACTCCAACTGCTATCCGAGTATCCGTCCCAATATTGCTCAAAAACAATTTGGTCATGCTGAATTACCATATAGGCAACCGTTTTTAAGTCATCAAATTCTTTTAATGTCTCCTCTGATATTTGCTTCTGATTGTAGTTCGAAGCAATTTTCCACGGTTGATGTTGTCCAGCTTTTACTTCCCTATTTTCAAAAGCAGCATACTCGTTAATTGCTGGGCCCAATCTTCCTTTAAAAACGGTATTTTGAAGGGTGTTGTACAAATGAATGTTGTTGGTCAGCAACAGTAGTATGTGACATGCTATCAGCACTCCAATTACAATCCCTATTCGCTTTAATACTTTCATAATTAATGGATTAACTCAAATTTAAACAGCTTAGCCAAATGACTTACGAGTTTCGTTTCTACCTCAGCCAGTTCAATTTTTTTCCCTAATTCTTTTTCTATTGAAGTAACCTGTTTATCCGAAATACCACAAGGTACTATGTTATTGAAAAAAGATAGGTCGTTATTAATGTTTAAAGCCAAACCGTGCATAGTTATCCAACGAGAACAGCGAATTCCCATTGCGCAAATTTTCCGAGCTTTCTGGGGTGTTTCTGCATCGAGCCATACGCCTGTAAAACCTTCATATCGTCCAGCACTAATTCCGTATTCCTTCAATGTTAGGATTACCGCTTCTTCCAAGTACCTAAGGTATTTATGAATGTCAGTAAAGAATTTTTCCAAGTCAAAAATTGGATAAACAACTAACTGACCTGGACCGTGATGGGTAATATCGCCTCCACGGTTTATTTTATGATAAGTAATTCCAAGCTCTCTAAGCGTATCTTGCTCAGCCAGTAAATTAGACTCATCGCCACTTTTACCTAAGGTGTATACTAATGGGTGTTCGCAGGTGATTAACCGATGAAAGGTATATTTTGAAAAGTCAGCATGCTTACGCTGAGCCAACTTAATATCTACATTGCTTTTGCACAACTGTTCTTGATAATCCCAAGCTTTTTGGTAATCAACAAGACCAAGTCGTTCAAGCGTTACTTTTTCCAAGCACTAGATATTTGCTAGCTTGTTTTTTAGTTCCGTGATTACATCAACTTCAACGGCATCAATTCCTTTAAGCTCGGCCAAGTATACCGAAGCCCAATCGGTAACAGAAACCAAGAAATAGGTATTCATTACATCTGAATCGTAATTTGCCCAAAGCTCCACACAATTAACACCTTTAGCGTTCATTAGTACTTTGCTAAACTCCATTCTTTCTGCAGTACGGAAATAGTCGTTTTTAGTACGCATAAAAACCGGTGCCAATTCAGGGTGCTGTTCCGCCCATCCAACTAACTCGTTGTGGTTCATTTCGGGAATAGGGTTTGTCCAAGCCAACATTTTTGAGTTTTCATTAATCTGCTGCTTAAAACGAATTGCAGCTCCTTCTAATCGAGCATCGGTATATATTACAGGAATCTTCTTGTACAACTTTTCTGCTAAATCTTTCCCCTGTTTTTTTATGTCGTCTATTTGGTCATCAATCATTTGAGGCACAATACCTAGCCCTTCAATTAAAGCATCTTCAACTAATCCATAATTCCACATTAAATGAAACAACAGCGTACATGAATAACCAAATGCCGCTCTCGGAGGAAAATCCTCTGGCATTTTAATGTACTTATACCCTTTTGCTTTAGCTATTTCAAGCAATTTACCCGACGACGTTAACGCAGCTACTGTAGCTCCTTTTTCCTCAGCTTTTTCTAGTGCTTCTAAAGTCTCTTCTGTGTTTCCGGAATACGATGAAGCAACAAAAAGTGTATCAGAATTAATAAAGTTAGGAACGCTATAGTCTTTATTTACAACAACAGGAATATTACAATGTGACGCAATAGTTTGAGAAACGATGGTTCCACCAATTCCTGAACCTCCAAGGCCACTTACTACAACGTTTTTAAACGCAGCATTTTTATCAGCCCAAGCATAAGATTTAGCAATTTCAATGGCATCGCGAACGTGATTCGGGAATGCTTCAACGTATGATTTCATGTTTAGTTTTTTGATTAGAAAAAAGCCGAATTACTTCGGCTTTAAGTTGTTTTATTGTTTAATAAATTTCTTGTGATAGTTGAGCCTGTCGTTTGAGACTCTAAACAAATAAGCTCCAGAGCTTAATCCAGATAAATCAAACTCTAACGTATTATTTTGCTCAAGCTCTATTTGAGTATTAAATACTGTATTTCCACTTAAGTCGTATACAGCAACTTGCGCATTTACTACTTCATTTGAGGTATTTAAAACAAATTGCTTTGAATCTGCATTATAAAACGCATTCAAATTAGTTTCATAAATCTCGTTTGTGCTTAACTTACCACAAGTAGTATCCACATGAGAAGTAACGGTAATTTCTCTTGCACAACCTACAGAGTTCGAAGCAATTATTTTAAATGTAGTTGTACGTGGATATGTAAACGCTTTTTTCTTGCTTGCAGATCTTATGGTGTTCCATTGAATCATGTTTGAAGTTGAACTGATCTCAATGCTATCAGCCTCACCCAAACAAAGTGGATTAGCTGCCGAACTAGTTTGGCTAACTAATGACAAGGTCGGAACAGGACTAACAATTAAATCAATAGAAGCTGTTGTTACACAACCACCGAAAGCACCTTCAACACTAACCGTTGTTGAAGCCGCTGGACGTAATGTTACAGTAGCAGCATTCACATTTCCACCAACCACAGCTGAAGCCGGTGACCAGGTGTAATAATCGCATCGTGCTGCAATTCCTGTTCTAGACTCACCACCACATAGTACAGTGTCTAGATTTCCTTCTTGAAGGTTTAAAGTTACAAATGAGCCTGGCTGTACAGTAGTTCTTACCAATCTGCTTGCATTGGTTGTACAACCATTAGTACCAACAACAGAAACATTGTATAGTACAGAGCTTGATGTATTTCCCACAACGGTGTTGGTACCTTGACCTGAAACAATTTGAGCATTACTTGACCAAGTGTATGAAGCATGACCCGAAGTTGCCTCTAGAGTAAAGTTTTGACCAGCACATGCAAAAAACTGATCAGAAGGATATCCATTTGATTGCATACCAAATGCAACTGTTGGTAGCGCTTTTGTAAAAATTTTTACTCCAGCCGTGGAAGAACAACCGTTCACGTTTGTTCCTGATACCCAAAGGCTGTCATCTGCTGAAACAATTGCGAAGGCAGAATCGCCAGAACCGATTATATTGCTACCTCTGTAGTACTTAAAATCTAAGCCAATTCCATTTACAACCGTACCTGATCCCTTAAGGGTAATGGTATCTCCAACGCAAACAGTATCTTCAGAAACAGACAATCTGGTTGTTGGTAAAGGGTATATAGTAATTACTTGATAAGCAGTATCCATTACTCCTGAAGAATCTCCGATTACTCTGTAAACATGAGTTACCGGGGTAGTTGTGAATTGATCTCCTGGAGGTTTTAGCCATGCTGTATCATTTGTAATTGTGTCGTGTATAGTAGCAAAACTGGTAGTATCTGACCATGAATAACGCACCCCGCTAAGCCTTGTAGAGGTTGCAAAAGCCTTTAAACTATCCCCATTGCAGATAGTATCGTTACCAATAAGGTTAATTTTGGTTTGTGCATTGACGTTTGAACTTGTAATGATCCCGATAAGTCCAAGCCCAAGAATTAGAACTGATTTATATGCTTTCAGTAATGAATATTTCATAAACTTTCTATTAGTTATTCAAACCTTCAAAACTATGCACTTTAGGCAAACGAAACAACAGCAACTTTTAATCGGCAATACAGGCTAGCAACTTGTTTTAATTCTTGTTTAGAGTCGCTTTTTACCAGCTTCTATCAGGTTAATAACTAGCGAGTTATAATTGAGCTAATTGTGGGTCAGGTTAAATTAGGTTAAGCAATATTTTAACATTACGCACAAAATTACTTTTGCAGACTAAAGCATTTCACATTGAATAATCGATTAATAAATTGGCTGATAAGCGGGATTGTGTTTTCCATAATTGCCCTCATCAGTATTCAACTTTTTTGGATTAACCGTGCTATTTCTATCAGTCATGAAGAATTTGACCGCCTGGTACATAAAGCGCTCTCAAATGTTGTAGATGTTTTAGAACAAGAAGAGGCACTCAAAAAAATAAAAACTCACCAGCAAGGGCGTTTTTTGTTTACCGCTGACGACACCACCAACAACCCGAATTTGATGCAAGATTCGGCTTACAAATACCTTCTTTTTAAAGAATTAGAAAAAAAGGATGCTGGGATTGAGGTTCGCGTTGTTGAAGAGCAAGGAGGTAAAAAAACTGTTACCGATTACATTACTGCAGGGCAGCATAGAGCTGACATTGAAAACTCAGAAGACAACCTAAAATATCACTCCGATGGAAACGAAGGAGAAAGTTATTATTCGAGCGATTTAAAAGTAAACCTTGATACGGCTGTACGAAAACAACTCGTAAATAAAACGGTATTGGTAAGCGATATAGTTCGAAGTTTAATGGAGGTTGACTTGTCAGAACGTATTGAAGATAGAGTAGATAATGTGCGTGTAGATAAACTACTGCGAAAATTCTTATTAGAAGAAGGTATAAAGCTTCCCTATTATTTTGGAGTGTACGATCATAACCAAGATTTAAAAACTGGAAACTTTGCCGACACCACTTTAACTGAAGAACTGCAATCTTTTGAAATTGGTCTTTTCCCTAAAGACATTTTAAATCAAAAAGCGACCTTGAAAGTGTTTTTTCCAAAGCGATTGAAATACATTTTTAGTTCAATTTCTTACTTGCTCTTTTCAAGTTTGCTGATCATCATTTTAATCTTAGTAGCATTCTATTACAGCATCAGAACCATACTCAAGCAGAAAAAAGTATCTGAAATCAAAAACGATTTCATAAACAACATGAC
>CBFICO010000001.1:83132-99687 GCA_965661115.1 Salibacteraceae bacterium | reverse complement strand
ATGTACTAATAAACAACGCCGGAAACGCCTATGGTAGAGACCCAATACATACAGGGTTTATTGAGGATTGGGACAATATGATGGACATTAACGTGAAGGGGTTGTTGTACGTAACCCGAGCAATATCTCCTCAAATGGTGGAGCGTAAATTGGGGCACATTATAAATATAGCATCCTTGGCAGGTAGAGAAACTTACCCCAACGGTGCGGTGTATTGTGCCAGTAAATCTGCGGTAAAGGCTGCAACTGAGGGTATCAGAAAAGACTTAAACCCTTATGGAATTAAAGTAAGTTGCATTGATCCAGGATTGGTTGAAACGGAGTTCTCAGAAGTGCGTTTTCATGGAGATAAAGCCGCTGCCGAAAAAGTATATCAAGGCTATACACCACTAACAGCTTTTGACGTTGCAGAAACGATTGAGTTTGTTTTATCTAGGCCAGCTCATGTAAATATTGCGGATATGCTTATATTGTGCACCGATCAGGCATCAAGTACCATTGTAAGAAAAGAGGAGCTTTAACTCTTGCCGAAACTCATTGAGGTAATTCAAAATTCATAATTAAACATTTAAAACTCTAAATGCCCAAAATCCTCATAATACGGTTTAGTTCTATCGGAGATATCGTGCTCACCACGCCCGTTATTCGAATGGCGAAGGAGCAGATTGATGGAGCTGAGGTGCATTTTGTTACCAAAAAGAGCTTTGCGTCTATTGTGGAGGCTAATCCATACCTAGATAAAGTTCACGTACTAAAGGATAAGCTTAAACCTTTGCTTGCTGAGTTAAAAGCGGAGTGCTATACCCATGTCATAGACCTGCACAACAATCTACGTTCAGCAAAAATTAAACGAGCCATTGATGCACCAAACTTTAGCTTTAAAAAACTCAATATTGAGAAATGGCAAGCGGTAAACTTTAAGCAAATAGGCAAATTGCCCGATTTACATATTGTAGATCGTTACTTGGAAACGCTGGTGGAATTTGGGGTTAAAAACGACAACAAAGGACTGGATTATTTTATTCCAGAAAAAGACAAAGTTCAACTTACAGCGCTACCTGAGGTACACCAAAAAGGTTACGCTGCTTGGGTGATTGGGGGTTCTTATTTTACTAAAATTTTTCCCACACAAAAGGTAATAGAAACCTTGCGGCGCGTAAATAAACCAGTGGTCTTGCTTGGCGGGCCTGAGGATAAAAAAGCAGGAACTGAAATTGCTTCCAAAATTGGTGAACGGGTGTTCAACGCTTGTGACAAGTTCAGTTTAAACCAATCGGCTACTTTGGTGCAGCAAGCAGATAAAGTGTTGAGCAACGATACCGGTTTAATGCACATTGCAGCGGCGTTTAATAAGCCTATTTTGTCTTTTTGGGGCAATACTATACCCGAGTTTGGCATGTATCCTTATATGCCTAAAAACCCAGAATTATCCACCCTTATGCAAGTAGAAGATTTACGCTGCCGACCGTGCTCTAAATTGGGTTTTAAAAAGTGCCCCAAAAAGCACTTTTACTGCATGGAATTAATGGATGTGGATAAGGTGGTGGAGTGGATTGGGAAATAAGATTAAAGTTTAATTCTTTCAATATTAACTACCTTTAAGCCTTTAAAATCAAAACATTATGAAATTTCCATACCAACTACCAACTCTATTTTCAATTTTAATTTTACAGCTTAGCAACGTTTTGTTAGCGCAGAACCAATTTCCTGAGCCCGAGGTTTTGGGCGGTATAATGCCCGAACGCGGACAAGTATTTGAGCAAGGTTATGGTGGGGATTACAATGAAGAAATACTCGACATTGCCAATACCACTTTTGGATTAGCCGTTTGTGGTTGGGAAGCAAACGATAAAATAAACGTGCTGCTCTTTCATAAACAAAAAGCAAGTATTGTTTTGCTTAACCTAAACGGGCAAATTGTAAAAACACAGCAAGTCGAGTTTAACTCCAATATTATTGACATCAGTGTGGTGAAGGCTGGGGTATACGTGGTTGAGGTAAATGGAGAAAGTGGTGTGCAGGAACATAAATTTGTGAAGGAGTAATCACCGTTCAATAATCCCAACTAATTCTTTATTACAAGCTTGCCAATTGTAGTTATTAGTCACGAAAACCAACCCTTTTTCTGATAGTTTTTTATAGAGTTTTTGGTCGTTAAGCAATCGTTCAATTTGCTGTTGAAATTCGTTTTCGTCTTTGGCAATTAAAATTTCGTCTTCTGGTTTTGCACCTAAAGCGTTGTTGGCTAGCGGAGTGGTGATGCAAGGCACACCCATGGCCATAGCTTCTAGTAATTTGTTTTGTAACCCAGAGCCCAGCATTAGTGGTGCTACAAATATTTTGGCTTCTTCGTAGGCCTCTCTAATGTCCTCCACCCAGCCTGTTACCTCTACGTTTTTAGTGGCTAATGCCTTCACCTTAAAATTGGGCGATTTCCCGCAAATCTGTACCGAAATATTTTCAGTAAGCAAGGGTAAAATCTGCTTTACCAAATACTGAGCAGACTCTACATTGGGTAAGTAACTCATGTTACCCGTAAACAAAATGTCTTTCTTTTTTTGGCGACCTGCACTTTTAAAAAAATCGGTATCAATGCCGTTGGGTATTACCTCAATTTCTTTGGCGTTTCGGTGGGTTAGGTGCTCTTTGTCGGCTTGACTTATAATTAGTTTTTTCTCAAAAAACTGGAACATCTCTTTTTCGTAGTTCTTCAACCGCTTGGCTTCAGATGCAATTATGGGTTTAAGGTAAAATGGTGCACGTTCGGCACGTCTTTCCATACCTATGCTCAAGGCGTCCATGTAATCCAAAGTCTTTAAAAATATGGAGTATTTTTTAGCGTATTCGGTTACGCGAATAAGTTGGCAATAGAAGCGCTTTGGCAGTTGTTTTTCAATGATTTTATCCAGTTCTTTTTGCACGCGTTTAGAATAGAAAAAGGCCACCTGAAAGGGTTTTTTTGAAAACAATGCCCAAAACAGTCGCCACAGAATTCCGAAATAACTGAGTTTAAGAATGTGCAATTCTGAGCAATGTTGTTTCAGTAGGTTTTTGGTGCCTTCATCTACCGATTTGGTGCTTAAGCAGCACAGAATTACGGAGTAGGTTTTATGTAATTCTTTTAGCTGGTGAAATGCACGCAGCTTATCTCCTTTGTCTAAAGGATAAGGCACTCTAGAGAGCAGGAAAAGTAATTTAGGCTTTTGCGCCATCTTCTTTCTTTTTCCAAAACATTAAAAACCTGAAGCGTTTTAATATTCGGGTGTAGAATTCTGAGTCTAAAATAACCGAATCGGTTGTGGCTTTATAAGTCAGAAAAACGCCAATTGGTGTTAGCACAAAACTCGATAACCACATACCCGACCACACAGGAATGTCGCCCGCTTTTGCCATTTTTTCACCCGACAACGAGGTTATGTGAAACAGTAAGAAAAACAGAATGGAAATAACCACTGGCATTCCCAATCCACCTTTTCGGATAATGGCTCCCAAGGGCGCGCCAATAAAAAACAGAATTAAACAGGCTATAGATAAAGTAAACTTACGGTGCAATTCTATGTAATGCCCTCTTATGTATCGCTGTCTGTGCTTTACGTCGTTGGTAAAACCAGTAGAGTAGGAGTTAGCTGCTCTTGACAAATTGAGTGCTAAATTCAAGTATTTCAGTTTTTCAGATTTAGACATCTTACCAAACCAATCGAGTTCAATGGCGCGCAAACTATCAAGCCCTTCACCGCTCAGCGCAACGGTATCTTTTAGCGTAAAAACATCTTGATTCATGCGGTGCGAGAAATCTTGAATGCGCATATCGTAACGCATTTGAACCGTATCAATCTGATTTACAATCTGGCCAAAATTCATCATTCTAAAATTGTTGGCAAACATCTCTTCGTCGCTGCGTTGCAGTTTAAATCCAGACAAATCGAAGGTGATGGTTTTTTCTTCAAATTTTTGCCTATGTAACGGAAACTTAGCGCCTTCCATGTCGGTGTAGAGGTAACCGTTATTGAGTTTAAAACTCAGTCCTAGTTGGTCTGGAGTCATATCCATTCTGCCCGTTTCGGCTCTAATTATTTTGCGGTTTCCTTTCTTTTCGGTGTGATCGTAAATGAATACATCTTCTAATAATTCGGTTTCTTCGTTTCGGTTTTTTACGCGAATTACAAAACCTTCAATGTCTTTGTAATACACATTGTCTTTTATATCTAAGGCAGGTTTTTTCTTGCGGATATCGTACAGAATAGACGCGAATTTTTTGTTGGAATGTGGCCAAATAGAATTGGAGAAAACAAATGCTCCGGCACTTAGCACCACCATAAAAACGATTAGCGGAAACATAATGCGCTGTAAGCTCATTCCGGCGCTTTTAAGGGCAACTAACTCATATTGCTCACCTAGGTTCCCAAAGGTCATGATGGAGGATAGCAGCACCGCTAGAGGCAACGCCAAAGGCACTAAACTGGCAGAGGCATAAAACAACAGTTCGCTTATTATACCAAGCGATAGGCCTTTACCAACCATTTCGTCAATGTAAACCCACAAAAACTGCATCACCAATATAAAAAGGGTGATGAAAAACGTGCTGATGAAAGGGCCAGTGAACGTTTTAAATATGAGTATGTGTAGTTTTTTCAAGCTGTAGATTTCGGAGGTAAAACTAATATAGTAGCAAAGTATTGTGTGCTAATTGGAGCGAGCTAAAAACTAAAAAACCTTTTCCCGAGTATTCGAAAAAAGGTTTTTGAATTATATCTATTCTAGAAATTAAGAACCGAGAATCATTTTTAGTTTTCCAATCTGTTTTTCCCAAAGTTGTTTACTTTCTTCAACTTCATCATCGTCAACATGGTCAATAACCAATAAGGCCACATCACCCGTTAACTCGTCAATTTTAATTCTAAATTCAAAATATGAATCATCTTCATCGTCATCTAACCAATGAAAGCGGATAAACTCATGATCGCGTTTACCCAACATTTTAGCATCTTCTTCAACTCCTTCCCAAACAAAGGTGTATATCTCGTCGTTTAGCTTAACGTTATCTGCAAACCATTCAGCCAATCCACCTGGCGTAACCAATCGATTGTACAAAATTCCGGGTGCCGAACGGACTGCGAATTCTAGCTCTATTTTTTCTTTAGCCATCTCTTGTTCAATTATTTACCTCTTGGGTAACTGTGGCGCAATATATATAAAAAGTTGTGTATTGCTGTATTAAGTTAGTGATTACCAAAAAATGTTGTCAGTTTGAGTGATTCTTCTTCAATGAAAATCGAAGAAGAATTGTATCGAAAACAAAACATCTTTCATTAAATCAACCCTAATACCCAAACAAATCTTCTAAAGAAATTTCGGTAATCTTTCCGTATTTCTCTAGTGTTTTCATATCGATATCGTTGCGGTTACCCATTACCATAAAAGTATAGTTGTTGCCTTTAATGTTGTTGGTAAAAAAGGTTTTTAGCTGATCAACTTCACCTTTTTGCAGGTATTCATACACGTCTTTTCTATTGTCATAATTCAAACCCTTTTGCAGGTTAGATAGGTAATAGAAATACTTCTGATCTTTCACTTTTCTGTCTGATGCAATCTTCTTAAGAATGTTTGTTCTAGACGCTTCTATTTGGTTTTCAATTACCGGCATTTCCGTAAGCAAGTTCATAGCAGAAGAAAGAGCGTCTTCTAGTTTATCGGGTTGAGTGCCAATGTAACCTCTAAAGTAATGCGCATTATCTGCTTTGCTGGGCGTATCGTAACGGCAATATGCAGTGTAAGCCAAGCCTTTTGCTTCACGGATTTCTTGAAAGAAAACAGAACTCAATCCACTACCATAATAAGAGTTGAACCATTCCGCAACAGGTAAAATGTTTACATCAAACTGTTGTTGTTTGCTCATAAATAAGAGGTCGGTCTGTACTTGATCGCGGTGTACAAAATAGATTTTGCTCTCCTCTGTAGCTTGCTCCACTAAAGGGATTGACTCAGGAATAGGTTTTGGGCTTTCTACTTTAGGATGATATTTTTCAACCAACGTTTTTATGGCCGACTGCTCATCGTTTCCGTAGTAAAACACCTTGTGTTCCATATTGGTTACACCCTTTATTTTCTCCGTTAAAACTGCTGGGTCTAACGCCAATAATTCTTCTTCTGGAATAACATTAGTGTAAGGGTTAAGCTTTCCATATTTTGCGAATGCTGGCATAACGCGATACTGTATTTTCCATTTTTCCAGTTTGCTGTCTTCGCGCTTTTTGAGTTCACCTTTAGCAAAGTTTTGGTAGGCCTCTGCATTTGGTTGAGCATCTGCCAAAATGTGCTCTAATAATTCTATACCTTTTTCGGTAGATTTTTTAAGTCCGCCAATATACACGTAAGTTCTTTCTGTGCTTGGGTAAACGTCGAAATCCAATCCGTGTTTGTACAGCTCTTGTTGAAATTCCGCAGGACTATATTTTGAGGTTCCTAAATATGGCAAATACCCAAAAGCCAATGTTGCCAATTTATCGTGATTGGTACCCATTTCTAGGATGTACGTGAGTTGAAATAGCTCACTGTCTTCATTTTTTATGTAGTCGAAAGTGGTATTTCCGTTTAATACATCGTGCTGAATATCCTTTTCAAAATCTACAAAAACAGGTTCCAAACTTGGAGATTCTTTTTGTTTAAACTCTGCCAAATAATTTGAAACAGTATCGGTGTTCATTTCAATAGGTGTAATCTCGGGTTTTTCAACTTTTACAATGTTGGTGTCCTTGCCAACACGCTTGCGTACACATACGTAGTTGTTGTTTAATTTTTTTTGAGCAAAGGCAATTAAACCTTCTTTAGAAATGGTGTCTAATCTGTTTAATCTATTCACTTGCTGGTCCCAAGGAATATCGCTGGCAAAAGCATCGAGCAGCTTATAGGTTCTCCAATTACCCTCGTTGCTCATTATCTCGTATTTGCGCAGGTTGTTTACAATGGCGTTAAACGTTTCATCATCAAACTCACCATTTTTTACTTTTTCTAACTCGCCCAAAAGCAAAGTTTCGGCCTCTTCCATCGTTTGGCCCTCACGCAAGGTAGTTCTAATGCTTAAACTTCCATATTCGTTGTTAAAACTAGCATACGCACTTGCATCCAATACTTTTTGTTGCTGAACCAGGTTCAAATCGATTAAACCAGCCTTACCGTTGCTCAGTAAATTGGCCATTAGCTCGCCATAATCTGCATCGCTCGATTTTTTACCATCCAAACGAAAAGCAAGTGTCATAAATTCTTTATCAGGCCCGTAAACATCAACTTTAATAGGTGCTGCAATTGGGTCTAGCTTATCAAAAGATGGGTGCTTTAATTCTGGAGAAGGCTTTAAATCGCCCCAATGTTTTTTGAAGAGCTCAATGGTGGTTTCAAAGTCCAAATCTCCACTCAAACAAACCGCCATATTATTTGGAACATAGTATTTCTCTTTGTAGGCTCTAATGTTTTTCATGGAAGGATTTTTCAGGTGCTCAGCTTCCCCTATTGTGGTTTGATCTCCGTATGGGTGACCCGCATACAAGCTTTTATTTAGGGCAGCGTACACTTTTCTTCCGTCGGAATCTTGTCCGCGATTAAACTCTTCGTAAACCGTTTCTAATTCTGTGTGAAATAGGCGCAGTGTAAGGTTTCCGAAACGTTCGCGCTCAAGCATTACCCACTTTTCCATTTCGTTTGCCGGAATGGTATTCATGTACGCCGTTACTTCTGTGCTGGTAAATGCGTTGGTAAACTTTCCGCCAATCTCGCTTATGGCTTTGTCGTATTCGTTTGGAGAGGCAAATTTTGCGGCTTCAAAAGACAGACTATCTATTTTTTTGTAGATGGCTTTTTTGCCTTCATCGCTTTGCTCCTTTTTATGGTCTTCGTACAATTCTTCGATTTGCTCGAGTAGTACCTTCTCTTTTTCCCAATCAACAGTTCCCAACTTGGGAGTGCCTTTAAACATGAGATGCTCTAAATAATGTGCTAGGCCAGTATTGTCAGATGGGTCATAAGAGCTGCCCGCTTTTACCGTGATAAACGACATAAAAGTTGGCTCGTTTTTATTTTGACTTAAATATAGTTTTAACCCATTATCTAAGGTGTAGATCCTCACCTTCATCGGGTCGTTTTCAACGTATTGGTAGGCGTTTCCTTTGCTGTCTTTTGCTGTAATCATACCTTGTTTAGCGTTGTCTTGTTTGTTTGATGTGCATGCAAGTGTAGCCACTGCAAGTAAACCAAGTAAAAGTTTTGAGGATTTCATAATGATATTTTAAGACCTACATTGTGTTCTATTGTTTAGAAGTGGGTGCCGTTGTTTTTTCAAAAAAAGCAAAACCATTCCGCTCATACAATAACTTAAAATGGGTATTTTTTTCTTTAAAGTCTTGAGCAGATGTGATTTTGAGCACGCAATATACAGGTTTGTCGGTTTCTCCATTTAATAGCCAATCGCTATTAGAGTGGTTTTTATTTTGCTGAGGCGGTTTTTGACTGTAAAATAAGTGAGCATAGCTCTTGTATCTTACCGGAGTTACATAGCAATCTTCTTGCTGTTTAGATTTGTAAAACTCAATAGCTGCTCGCTGGGTGTAGGCTTCAATTTTGGGCACAAAGCTCACGATAATTATCAAAAAAGAAACAAGGCTACCAAACAATAGCACCTGAAATCGTCTAGTACCTTTCAGCAATAAAAAGCCAACTATTGCGCCAACAAAAATTACAGGAAGCAGATAATCTACTTCCGACCATATGTTTTCGGCCATAAAGTTGGCCTTGGCAAAATCGTCTTTAATCCAGTCTGCATTTCTTAGGATTTCAGTATTATTTCCCAAATATGGCAAGGCAATAAAAGCCAAGCTTAAAACAGTTCCTACTAGCCCCAAAGCAGCCTTTTGAAATATGGAAAAACCTTGTTGTTTTAAAACTGCTTTATTGAGATAAACTGCCGCGAAGTAGCTCAATGGGAAATAGCACAAACTAGAGTAGTGGATTATTTTGGTGTTAACCAACGAAAATAAAATCAAGACACACAAAAACAGCAATAACTGTATTCGGTGAAAATCAACTAGCTTGCTTTCTTTTTCACTGTTCTTAAACCCTCCAAAAGCTAATACGGACATTGGAAAGCAACCAAAAAGTAGAACTACAAAGTGGTAATAAAAAGGCCCACCGTGACCAGCATCTTGTGTTTCCAATAAGCGGATTTGGTAATTAATAAAATCTTGAATTATGTATCCGCGTCCGTTTATCCATTCTATAAAAAACCAGAGGCCGCCAATGCTTAACAAGCTAAGTAAAAATAGCCCCAGCTCTTTCATTTTTGGAAAACCTTTAAACCGCACCCATAAAAAATAGACGCCGTAAACCATTAAGAGTACCAGAAGAGCAACCGGCCCCTTTGTCATTATTCCAAGGCCAATAGAGGCACCTGCAAAAAGCGCCCATTTTAGGTTTTTACCTTCAAATAGGGTTCTCCAAGTAAAGTACATCCCTCCAAAAATGAACAGGTTAAACCAAGGATCGATAATGCCGCTTTTAAAGTACAATAATGGCAATAGCGAGGTACCATGAGCCATTGCCCACAACCAACCGAATTGTTGGCCAAAGTGTTTTTTCCCAATCAAAAAGAGAAAAATGGAAGTAAAAACTCCTGCTATTGCATTTGGAAACCTAGCTGCAAACTCGTTTATACCAAAAAGCTTCATAGCTAGCACTTGCATCCAAAAAAACAAGGGTGGTTTTTCCCAAAAAGGCTCATAATTGATTTGAACCACAGAGTAATTCCCAGTGGTTATCATTTCACGAGCAGCTTCGGCAAAGTTTATTTCGTCCCAGTCAAATAAGTGGCTTTGGCCATTAAAGCTGGCAAAAACTACTAGCGAACTACAAGCAATAAGTCCTATCGATTGAGCGGTAGAGAGTTTTTGCAACCAGTTCATCGTCTCAAAAGGCTTTTGTTGAACCAAGGTTTTTCAATTTTTTGCAGCAACAGAAAAATACCCGTTGCCCAAATTGTACCCATGAGTGAACCAAAGTAAATGTCCACAAAAAAGTGCTGCGATAAATACACCCTTGAGTACCCAGCAACTAGTGCCAATAAACCAAAAATGAGGCTGTAATGCTTCTTTTTTGCTAAAAGGATAATTGAAACACAAACTGCGAAAGCAGAGGTAGTATGCCCTGATGGAAAACTGTTGTGAATGTTCATGTGTAGCCCTTCAATGAGTTGGATGCTGTTTTCGCTAAAGTGTTTAAAGAACCACGATGGTCTATCTACATCGTCGAAAACAAGGTTTTTGAGCAGCTGTGTACTACCTCCAGCGAACATGGAGGCAAAGCCAATTTGTAGTGCAGATTTATAGCTGATAAAAAGCGCTACCGCAACAATTAATACCGGAGCCAAACCATCGCCTGCATGGGTAATGTTTTGAAAGAAGCAGTGAAAGGGAGGAAAGAAAAATTGATTTAGAATAAGATGTGACTCTTCGCGAGTAACGGAAAGGAGGAAAACTCCACCTAGTATCAAAAATAACAGGTATATCAGATAAAACGGATAATAAGCTTTGTTTTTGAGCGACAGATTCACAGCAGCGAAAATAAGCTAATTCGCTTTTTTATTGCGTAAAGGTGTTTATGAAGAGCTATGAAAAAATATATATTTGCAGCCCGAAAAATGGCGAGGTAGCTCAGTTGGTTAGAGCGTCGGATTCATAACCCGGAGGTCGAGAGTTCAAATCTCTCTCTCGCTACAGTAAAAGGTCACAGCAATGTGGCCTTTTTTGTTTGGGTGTTACCCATTTACCCTTTGGATGAGTTTATCCACTCTTAAAAACACTTCCCAATATTTTTCTTTGTTCATGTGCGCCCAATGGATTTCGTAATAGCGGTATTGAAATATTTGAATTTGGCAAACGAACAAAACAACCAACATACTCGCCAAAAGCGTGTTTCGGTATGGCTTTTTAAAATGCTGCAATGCAATTCCCAACAGCAAAGCAAACAAGGGTATAAACTCAACAACCATTACTCTTGAAGAAAAACTTCCGCCATAAAACCAACACCACCAGGATGAAAGCACGTAAATCACAATGGACATTGGCACAACAAAAGCGAAAAAATGATAGCGGCTCAACTTGAACAAAGTGTATAACCCAAGCAGCGGTAAAAGAAAAATGGGTGTATATACAAATAGCCCTTTTTGATAGCTGAATAAGAAATTAAAAATTTGAGGGTCTGTGAAGTTAAACCCTTCTCCTTGGTAGGAATACACAAAGAAATCGCCACATTGAACTTTATAAATAATTAGTTGAATACTAATGATGAGCAAAGTGGTTATATCTCCTCATAAAAAACAGTTTCAAACGCTTTAGAATAGCCTTTACCCAACTATAAAACTCAACTTGACTCTCGGCTAAAAAAGGTAGAAACAATACAATTATCCCATTTACTGGGCGGATGAGAATTATTATCCCAAGAAAAAGGCTTGCTAGTAAAAGGTTAGATGTGCTCAGCTTTTTTATACGCCGTTTGGCAAAAAGTAAAAAGCCAGCAACAAACGCAAAAGAATATACATGGGACATGCTCAGCTCGCCCACCCTATAATAGAACAGGTTAGATCCAAACACGAAAGAAATTAAAACGGCTACAATGTTCCTCTCCGATACACCAGATTCCGCAAGAAAAGCAAACCAATTGCACACCAAAATACCGCAGCAAGCGTCATAAATACCATGTACAAATACGAGTAACCATCTTGATCGAACACAAAGAAGGGGCTAAGCCAACGAGTGATTAAAAAAAAGGGGCTGCATACCAAAGCAGTCCCTGCATAGTATTTATTGATGTACTTACCGTTGTATTCTTTTCGGTAATCATAGGGCTCCATGCCGAGATAATATTTTTCTTTTTCTATACTATCGAAAAATCCAAAGTTGAGGTCTTGATAAACAACAACGGCAGGTAAATATGCGTAATAACCTTTGGCATCAGCTTCCTGAAAATCTTTCCAAGAATTCTTGTACCAGTTTAAGTTAGAAGTAATTACCACCAACAAGATGATGGACAGAAATACGGTAACGTATGACGCTTTCACCCACCAATATTAGGCATTCACTTACAAGCTCATCATCTCTTTAAGCTTAGAAGCTTGTCTTCTGGATATTTCAATTTTATCGCCAGTTGTTAGTTCTACTTGCATACCACCGTTAAACCATGGTTCAATTTTCTTTATCCATTTTAGGTTGATTATAAACTTTCGATTTGCCCTAAAAAACTCTTTTTCGCTCAATTGTTTGTCGAGGTTATTTAGCGATTTTAGAATTAGTGGTTTGTTACCGTTGAAGAACACTTTTACGTAATTACCAACGCTTTCAAATTTTTCTACATCACGCAAATGCACAAACCAGCAACGCTCACCATCTTTTATAAAAACTTGATCGTCACCCGTTAACGCGTCTTCGGCGTTCGTAGCAGTTTGCTTTTTTTCTCCTTCAATTACTTCTATAGCTTTTTTTACAGCTCCTGCAAAACGATCTTCCTCAACAGGCTTAAGCACATAGTCCATAGCGTTTACCTCAAAAGCTTGAATAGCAAACTCATCATAGGCTGTAACAAAAATTACATGTGGTACAGTTTCCAGTTCTTCTAATAAATCGAATCCGTTTTTGCCAGGCATTTGGATGTCGAGAAAAAGCAAATCGGGTTTTAATTCCTGAATGCCTGCAATAGCTTCATCGGGATTTCCGTAATCGGCAATAACTTCCAAGTTAGAGTGCTGTTCAATTAAAGAAAGGAGTTCTTTTCTTCCCAATCTCTCGTCGTCAACTACAATGGTTTTAATTTTCATAAGCTATTTGTTTTGAGGCACTTGCAAGGTGCATAGTACCGATTCTGCCGTATTGTTTTTTATTTCAAATGAAGCCTCACTTCCGTACAAAAGCCGCAGGCGTTCTTTGGTATTATCTATTCCAAAGCCCATGTCACTTTCTTTTTCTAGTAGATACTGCCCCGAGTTTTCAATGTTAATTATCAGAACTCCTTCTTTCATTTTTGCCGATATAGACAGTAAACCACCTTTTGGTAATTGAGAAATACCGTGCTTTATTCCGTTTTCTACTAATGTTTGAACCATTAATGGAGGCACTAGGTGATTGTTGGTTTTTGGCCCAATATCAAACTCAACTTTAAGCCGCTCCTCGTATCGGTAACCTTCTATTGCTAAGTAATCTTTTACGAGTTTTAGTTCATCTCCAAATGCAATTAATCGCTGTTTACCCATCAGCAAATTGCTACGCAGGATATTAGAAAGCTGTGTGATGGCTTGCTTGGCAACTTTGGGATTTTCATCAACTAACGCACGAATACTATTCATGGAGTTGAAGATAAAATGTGGATTTAACTGAGATTTTAGTTTGTTCAATTCAATTTCGTTTCGGGCGGCTTCCCACTTTAGGTTTTTGATTTCTTCGGCCTTGTAGTTCTTAAAGAAGTGATATAAGAAATAAATCAGCGACCATAGTGTAAAGAGAATCATCCAACCAGAAAGCTCTTGAAAAACTACTCCTAGGTTGATGTTTTTTTGCCCAGAAAAGGTAAGGTAGGTAACACCGCTGTACGCTAATTGAAACAGGACGGCCATGGCGAGTGAACCAAGAATAAACCTTGGAATCATTCTAGGAATATTAAGTTTTAGCCAATCATTTCTTATGATTATTTCTCTGTATAAGTGACTGATACCAATTCCTAAAAAGAAAGCAGCGGTAAGGGTGAGCGTTAGTGGAGTTGATACTGGTACGCCACTCAGGTTGTTTAGAAAGTATGCCAATAAAATATAGGTACCCCATCCTATCACCTGACAAATTAGATATAAACGTGTTTTTGCGCCCACATCTCAAAAGTAGTTGAAGCCAAACAGAACTGAAGTCAGGCTTTACATAAAAGGGAGTAAAGGCTTTACAACCTTTAATATTTGAGGATAACCGATTTTTAAACCTTAGCTATACACTTGAGCTCAATGGCAATTGGTGTAGGTAAACTATTGATAGCAACGGTAGTTCTGCACGGTTGATTTTCTTTGAAATACTCAGCGTAAATTCTGTTGAAGGTTTTAAAATCACGCTTCATATCTACTAAGAAAACAGTTACGTCCACTAGGTTGTCCCAACTTGACCCAGACGATTCTAGTACTGCTTTTACATTAGCAAAAACGCTGTGAACCTGAGCTTCAAAATCAAATTTTTCAAAGTTGCCGTTGTGGTCTAGTTTTAAACCAGGTACGGAGCTGTCGTTTTCATTTGACTTTGCTACTCTTGGCCCAACACCTGAAAGGAATAATAAGTTTCCAACTTTACGTGCGTGTGGATATGCGCCAACTGCTTTAGGTGCGTTTTCTGAGTTTATTTTTCCTTCCATAATAAGTGTTTTTGCAAATATAATTTTAGCAAATGATCTTGCATTATTGTGAGTACTTTTACTGAAAATTCCCTTTCAATGAAGATTAAACTACTTGTAATTCTGTTGCTGCCTACTTGGTTAAGCGCACAAATTTTAAAGCCAGATGCGCCACAGTATGTTAAAGATATTGAGGTAAACTCAAAAGAAATTATTTCCATTGATGCTCCTTCAGCAGTTGAAATGTTGAGGATTCAAGAAAGTGCTTTAGCTCATAAAAAAACAGTTCCTTTCGGTAAAGTAATTCCAGTAAGCGCTGAGCTTGTTGGTTCTGCAGAAAAAGTAATTGACGATTATCTACAGCATCAAAGTATTGAGTTGCAATCTGAAAATGCTAAAGGACTAACCGTCTTTTTAGATGACGTGTTTTTGCCCATCGGTTCCAAATTATACGTTAGCAATCACTCTGGAAGTGAAATTTACGGCCCGTTTAGTGAGCAAGATGTAGATAACGAGCGATTGTTGCCTTCACAAATTAATGGCGACAAGATTAAGATAACGGTGGTATATTTCCGCTCGTCTCAACTTAAACCTAGATTAAGAGTAACTGAGTTAGGCTACAATTTTGGCAATTTAACAAAGAAGGAAAATGTATTTGGTTCTAGAGATTTTGGCGACTCAGAAAATTGTCAAGTAAATGTAAACTGCTCTGAAGGAGATAATTGGCGTAAGCAACAAAACTCGGTGGTTCGAATTCAGGTTAGAGCAGGCGATTTTTTAGGTTGGTGTACAGGTACCATAATGAATAACACTCAGCAAGATTGTACGCCTTATGTACTAACAGCCGATCATTGTCAAGTATTAGAAACCTCGGAAGCAACCGAAGAAAACTTTAAAGATTGGCAGTTTTATTTTAATTACGAAGGACCCGATTGTAAAGACCCAAGAGAGCGTGATGTAAGCTTGGGTTCATACACCGGTTGTAAGCGATTGGCGCACTCCAAAAGACGCGGAAGTGGCGGGCCAGATATGTTACTGGTAAAGCTTGATAATACTATTGAAGAGTTTTATAACCCTCATTTTGCGGGCTGGGAACATACCGATGTAGCAAGCCCAAGTGGAATTATGATTCACCATCCATCGGGCGATATCAAAAAGATATCTACTTACAATACAGCTACAATTGAATCGGAATGGGATAAAAGCATTATGGAAGATACCCACTGGGAGGTTTATTGGGCAAACACGGATAATGGAAAAGGAGTTTCAGAACCAGGAAGTAGTGGGTCAGCATTGTTTAACAATAGTGGAAGAGTAGTTGGCGTATTAACCGGAGGTGCTTCGGCCTGTAAAGAAGACCAAGACAAAGGAGTAAGTCCAGATTTTCCGGATTACTTTGGAAAAATGACCCTTGGTTGGGGTTGGTTGGGCAATGCAGAATCTAGCCTTTACCCGCATTTAGACGGCAGCAACCATACGCCTATGTTAGATGGAATTGATTGGCCATGTAGCGAACAACCGTTAACTGTTAATGAGGTTTCAGAATACTGGAATGAGCAAGTTTCGTTATATCCCAATCCAACAAAAGATAAAGTAGTGCTAGAATCAACTGGTGTGCAGGTTACAATGCTCAAAGTTTTATCTAGCACAGGTGCTTTAATTTTGGATAAAGTGGTTGCTGTAAATGAAGAAATTACTTTTTCTACAGCAACTTGGAATAAAGGAATTTACTTGGTACAGCTCCAAACCGAAGGGAATAGAATTATTAATAAAAAACTAGTGGTAGAATGAGAATTGTAATTGGTATAATAGCATTGGCTTTTTTAGTTGGGTGCAAAAACGGATCGAAATCTACCGAAACTGAAACGGGTTGTGAGCAATTGTTGGTAGTTACGCCAGATGTGCAAGTAGATGTTGATGAGAACATTAGAGTTTCTAAACTTTACTTAAAAGGTGATTGCCTTAATGTGCGGGTTAAGTACGCTAATTGTGGTGATGCTGGGTTTGATTTAGTGCACAATGGACGCGTAAAAAAGAGTTTGCCTCCACAGGTAGATTTGGTACTTAAAGCAAAAGGAAAGCCCTGTGATGTTGCGCAAGAAGCAGAAAAAGAATTCAGTTTCGATATCAGTAAACTACAATCTGTTTCAGATGACGT
>CBFICO010000001.1:0-83122 GCA_965661115.1 Salibacteraceae bacterium | reverse complement strand
CGGAAAAGTGGTAATTCGCGTGCATAGATTTGGCGAGGCCTTGGTTTATGAATATTAAGGAATTCCCGTTTCAAAGCCAACTTCGTCTAGTCATTCTGTAAGAATTGTGGAACAGAATTTCAGAAAGAAATTCGTTGTGACACTTCTATACGGAACCGAAGGAGGAGCTCAGCGAAGCTATTTCGGGTATAGAGATTCCGTATAGAACTTTCGTTTTGATTTTTTTATAAAAAATCAACTCAAGTAATCTTACGGAATGACGAACACAAAGGCCATCCCTACTTCTTTAGCACCTTAGGTACTTTAAAGTAGAAGCTGTCTTTTTGTGGAGCGTTTTTGAGTGCGTCGGCTTTGCTAATGGTTACTGCGCTCTCGTCTTTGCGTAGTCTTCCTTTTTCTTCAGTAATGTAAATTAAAGGTTCAATGCCGTTAGTATCTGCCGCTTGTAGGTTTTCTACAAAATCTAACATCCGAGATAGGTCTTTTTTGATGTTCTCTTTTTCCTCGCCTTCAAATTCTAGTTTAGCAAGGCCCGCTACTTTATCAATTAATTTATCGTCTATGTTCATGTCTTAGGTAAAGCGCTGTTTATAATCTCAAAAACTTGCTCGCGCAAATTTACAACATCCTCTTCGGTCATGCCCTTAGTTTCTATTGGCTTATGAATAATTGCTGGAGCAAGTCCTGGTGTGGCTGGAGCTTTTAAGAAGCCACCATTTTCCAACCGCTTATAGTTTTTGGTAAATGTTACGGGAACAATAGGCACTTGCTGCTCAATAGCAAGCTTAAATGCTCCATTCTTAAAGCGTTTTAGTTTTGGAACGTTATCCGGAATAGTTCCTTCAGGAAAAAGCACCATACAATTGCCTTTTTTTAATTCCTCAACCGAGCGGGTATAAGCTCGGTGGCCGTCGGTTCTACTTCTTCTGTCAACGGGTATATTCATTCCTTTGGTAAAGAAAATATTAAATAATGGCCACGACATTATTTCGGCCTTTCCGATAATGGTAAAATAATCTGGGACCAAAGGGTAAATTAAAATTATATCGAAGTAGCTGCTGTGGTTACTTACTACTACGTATGGCGGTTTTGGAAAGTTCTTTTTTCCTTTCCTGATCAAGACAACCCCGGTTATTAGCGAAAGAAACCAAGACCAAAATTTTTTGAGTCTAAACGCGGTTTTGAATCGTTTTTTCTTTCCAAAAAGGAATAAGAAAATTGGGTAAACCAGAATGAGTGAAATCAGAAACCAAATGAAGAAGTACAACTTCCACAGTATAATAAAAGGGCGCTTTATGATTTCTAAAAACATAGAAAGCAAAAATAGTTTTAATCAAGTGGTCGTGCTTTTACTAGAGTAATAGTTTACTATTCATTGTATACTTACAAGCCTTCTCTACATTTGCAGCTTCCAAGAATAAATAAATGGCAAGAGTACTTACAGGCATACAAAGCACAGGCACCCCACATTTGGGAAATATATTAGGCGCAATTTCACCTGCTATAGAAATGGCGAACGATCCAAAAAACGATTCGTTTTTGTTTATTGCAGACATGCATTCGCTTACCCAGATTAAGGATGCAAAAACATTATTAGAAAACACTTACAGTGTTGCCGCAACGTGGTTAGCTTTTGGTTTAGATACCGATAAAACGGTTTTCTACCGCCAGAGTGATGTACCAGAAACTGCAGAACTCTCTTGGTATTTAAGTTGTTATTTTCCTTTTCAACGATTAACACTTGCCCATTCGTTTAAAGACAAAGCCGACAGATTACAAGATGTTAATGCGGGTTTGTTTACATACCCTATGCTAATGGCTGCCGATATTCTTTTATACGATGCAGAATACGTTCCAGTGGGTAAAGATCAATTGCAACACTTAGAAATTACCAGAGATGTAGCCAGCAGGTTTAACCACCAAATGGGTGAAACTTTTGTATTGCCAAAGGATATGGTTCAGAAAGACACGATGCTTATTCCAGGTAGAGACGGTAACAAAATGAGCAAGTCTAGAGATAACATCATAAACATCTTCTTGCCCGAAAAGCAGTTAAAAAAACAGGTCAACTCTATTGTTACGGATTCAACACCACTAGAGGACCCAAAAGATCCAGATGATTGTAATGCATTTGCTATTTACAAGCTGCTTGCTACTTACGAGCAAACCGAAGAAATGAGCAACAAATACACGGCAGGAGGTTATGGGTACGGTCATGTAAAGCGGGATATTTTTGAGTTGATTATAGAGAAATACTCTACTCAGCGCGAGCGTTACAATTATTTTATGGAGAACAAAAATGAGCTCGATAAAGTATTGTTAGAAGGTGCAGAAAAAGCTAGATTTATAGCTAAGGGAGTTTTAGCAAGAATAAGAAAAGCCAGTGGCTATTTGCCGGGATAGGCTATCGCAACGGAGCCGGTAAGGTTGGAAACGGTAATTTTTTCACCTTCTGCAGAAACCAGTTCAGTATTAGCTGCAAAGCTGATTTTTTTGGTTGGTTCACCGTTTTCGTTTAGGTCGTAATCTTCAATTGAGGTTAACTCAAACGCCTCTTTATTAGTTGGTTTTGAGTAAAATACAGTTCCCGTTGCGTCCGTATATTTTAGGTAAACAGTGCCCAACTGTAAATCTCCATTTGGATCTTCTCTTTTACCACTTTTATAAGCGTAATTTGCTGCACAGAAAGCATATTCCTGCTTAAGAATTAGGTTCTTGCAACGCTGAGATTTATTCCCGTTTTCGTCCGTAACTGTAAGGCAAACTTGCTCAATTCCTTTTTTCGGGTCCGACTGATAATCCACGTATGGAGTACTAGCAGTGTTGCCACTTTCAAACTCCCACAAATAGTTTTGAGGGGTAACTTCTTTCACCTCTGGCTTAAACGCCAAGGATTGTTGCGTTTGTGTGATTACAAAATCTGTTTCCGCTTTAGATTCCGTATAAACTCTGTTTTTGATTTCACTCTCGCAACCCTTTGAAGTTTTCACTTTTAGGTTCACTTCATAAAACTCTTCGTTGCCAGTAAAAACGTGCTTGGGGTTTTTTTCGTGGCTAATGGTTCCATCACCAAATTCCCAAGTATACTCTACTTTTACAGCTTTACTGGTATACGATTCTTCTGGGTTAAACGAAACTTCTATTTCGTTGCCAGCATTGGGGTTAGTAAAAGATTTAAAACCAGTTTTTAGTAGCGGCTCACTTGCAATTTGTTCTGCTGGACCTTGTTCATTGGTGTAGATAATCTCAAGCGATTCTGGGCAACCAGTTTCGCAGTTTTCAGTTTTTAATTCACCAATAAACTGCTGAACATTGTTGTCGTTTGTAGAATGGCTGCTGAACATGTAATAATCGTTATCGCCGGCAACTAATTTTAGTTCTTTACCGTCAATCTCACCATTAACAAAAAACTCAGGAGTATCGTCAATATTAGGCTGAAGCTCTTCTTTTTTACACGAAGCAAACACTACAAAAGCGGACAATATGTACAACCATTTTTTCATTAGAATTTGAATGGGTTGTATTTAAGCGTAACACGTACCTCCATATTGTTGCTGTTGTCTTGTACTTCGTAAACCTGATTGCTTGTTATATCGGTTAAACCATATTGAACTTGTCCACCAATCTTCAAATTGTTAGATAAGTTATAATCGTATCCAACTCTTAGGTTGAGGTCAATATTCTGCAACCCTTCTTGATAGTCCCAGCTAGAGGTAGTAGTACTTTGAGATTCTTTAAGTGATTCGGTTTTAGTTTCTTCTAGCTGACTATTTACTGCAACTAAATAACTTGTACTTGCACCAACTAGTATGTTGTGTTTTCCCTTTAAGTTGTAATTAACTTCTAAAGGCATTTCTGCATAATGCAAACGGTTTAGCGCTAATGTTTGGGTAGATGTCGATTTTCCGAAACCATATGTTGTCTGAGTTCTGCTTAATTCAATTCCTTTGCCCGACTTACTTCTATACCCAATTCTAGTGTTTAAGCTGATGTTTTCCGAAAGTTCAAAGCTATATGTTAATCCACCTACATACAGTAAATTGTGAATACCCATATCAGTTGTCGAGGCCAATCCATTTTCAAGTGTAAATCCACCATAAAAACCAATGGATTGACGTTTATTTTTGGGTAAACTCTCTGGGTCAACGGGGTCAAATCCAGCATAATCATCGTTAAGCGCTAACCCGTCGGTAGTTGTTCCGAGAACACCTCCTAAATCAGCCGGTGCTGGTTCAAGTTTATTAATTGCATTTGAAGTAAATGCAATCTCGGAAGACGCAGTTTCAGATTTAAATGATTCAACATCCTCTGTGTTTTCAGTTGACTCTTCCTTAACCGAAACAGAAATTTGCGAAGCAGGTTTAGGCGTAAACGATTCCGCTAATAAATCAGACCCATTTCTATCGGTAGCTGCTTGTTCTTTTGCTGAACTTGTAAGACTAGCTTGAGCATTCTCTGTTTGAGCGCGGTTTTCAATTGAAGCCCCTTCAATAATAGCGTTAATTGCAGATTCCGTTTGATTTTGAACAATCAAAGAGGTTTCTGTTTCAACTGGTAATTGATTGCTGGCAATAAATAAGGTACTTAAAAACATAGCAGCAGAAGCAAGCTTACCAACTCGTTGCCAGCTAAAGCTTTGTTTTTGATCTAGCATAGCACTCATATTATCCCACGCAGCTTCATTAAATGCATGAGGTTGAGCAACGCTAAGCCCTTCTCTAAACAGTTTATCTATATTACTTTCTTCTCTCATATATTACCCGCTCTATTTGCTTCTTGCTCAATAGATTGTGCAATTAATTCTCTCAGTTTTTTTCTTGCAAACGACACATGCCACTTTGATGTTCCATCAGAAATATCTAACATTTCTGCAATTTCTTTGTGCGCATAGCCATCAATAGCATACAACACAAAAACCTTTTTACTTTCAGCAGGGAGTTTTTCGATAAAACTTAGTAGTTCTTCTGCTTCAAAATTCAAATCCGCAGCGTTGTACTCTACCCATTCGTTTTCGGTGCCGTCGTTGAGTATATCCTTAAATTGGATAATGTTTCGGTCTTTGTTGTGTTTTCTGTAATCGTCAATTATGGTGTTGATCATAATTCTGCGAATCCAAGCTTCAAATGGTCGATTTCCTTTAAAGGATTCTATTTTGGTTACAATTTTTAAGAAACCTTGGTTGAGCAGAAATTCAGCATCTTCTTTATTAGATTCATAGCGTAAACAAACACTTAACAAAATGTTGTAGCACTGCTTGTAAAGCAAAAATTGCGCTTTTCGTTTGTTGGCTTTACAGCCGTCGAGTATTTCTTTACTTATTTCCAATTTTTAAAAACGCGTTCCTACAAATATAATCGCTTGACTAACACGAAATTGTCTTCATTTATTCAATTACAATTGGTTTAGTTTCTAGTTCCGATTTTCCTACTAAAACCAATACGTAAGTACCGGGCTGAATATTGGAAATATCTATAGAATTTAAACCAATAGTTATGTTTTGAGATGTAATTAACTGCCCAGATAAGCTGTATATCAACACCTTATGAAATTCATTTTGATTTTGAATAAATAGCTTTTGGTGAGCTGGATTAGGGTAGGTATAGGTGTTTTTTGATTCGATTTCTACAGTAGACAGCGCTACGTTTTCACCGTAAGAGTCGGTTGCACTTACCCAAAATTTGAGTTGATTATTCTCGTTTGCTGGATTAAGCTGAATACTTTTTGAAGTTTTTCCAGGAGTATTAGCAATAAACCTGAGCTCTTCATTTGGTAAATTGCTAAAATGAAATTTACCCGAACCATCTGATTTTTCAATAGCTAATAGTTCGTTGTTTTTGTTGTAAACCAAAATGTTGTGATTTACAACCGGGTCGCCGAAATTGTATCCAGGCACGTTTTCGCTGAACATAATTTCGCCCTCTAAATTTTCAATTCCTCCGGTACTTCGAATTGGGGTAAGGTGGATGTTTTTACCTGTAACATTACCTTGAATGTATATTGCTTTTGAAAGCGACCAAACTGCAGAATCTCCATAATAGGTCAAGGCAAATTGTTGACGAAGGGAATAAATCATTGGTTCCGCAGAAAGGTAGTACGTGCCTTCATCTATGTTTTCTATGGTAAAACTTCCAGTTCCATTTTCGGTTTGAGTGGCTTTAACGAATTGCAATTTGTTTGGACTTGACTCTCTGAAAACTGACACCCAAACTGAATCTGAGCCAACCCCATTTGCTTGAATAGTGCCGCTAATTTTTGCCTCAGCTCCTCTCGAAGCTCCCATAAACCTTGAGTATGGGCCATTTTCACTATTGGATTCTTGAGCATTTAAACCTCCGAATCCCAGCAAAAAACATAACAGAGTGTAAACTAGTTTCATACGCGCTTAGTAATAGACGAAAAATTGTAGTAAAACGTTGGCTGCTACTCGTTTTTGGTGCGCATTTTCTTGTAAGCAGAAATCGCTCCCCATAAAATTGAAGCAAAAGCAAAAATGCCAATCAACCCCCAAACCCAACTTATTTGGTCTCTAAGAATGATGATAAAAACGATTGCAACTAAAAACACGGTTGCCAATTCATTGAACAATCTGAGGCGTGTAGAACTTAGTTTAAACGTGTCTTTTTGCATTTGATTAAACAGGCGGTGGTTGTACAAATGGTAGAGGTACAACCCAAGCACAAAGCTGAGTTTAAGGTGCATAAAAGGCATAGAAAGATAGGCTGGGTTGGTGTAAAGCATGTAAAGCGCCGTTATTAAAACTAGAATTGACGACGGCCATGTAATACCAAACCACAGTCTTTTTTCCATGATTTTGAATTGGTTACTCAATACTTTTTTTTCTAGCTCTTCTTTTTCTTGTGCTTCGGTATGGTAAATAAATAACCGTACGATGTAAAACAAACCCGCAAACCAAGTGACTATAAAAATGAGGTGAAGTGCCTTAGCATAAAGGAAATACATAACCTAAAATTTTGGTAAAAATAACCCGAATATGACGGTTATTCTCTTTAGCGAATATGCGATAGTTAACTTTGCACAAATCATTAGATATGGTATCAAAAAAAGCGTCAGAGTCAAAAGCAATTTCAAGTAAAATAGTTTTACCTAACGATACAAATGTGTTGGGAAACTTAATGGGTGGGCAATTGTTAAATTGGATGGATATTACATCAGCAATTTCAGCTCATAGGCATTGCGGAAGAGTTGTAGTGACGGCTGCAGTTAATAACGTAGCTTTTAATCACCCAATTGCTCTAGGAGATATTGTAACCATTGAAGCTAAAGTGTCAAGAGCATTTAAATCTTCTATGGAAGTGTTTATTGACGTTTTTGTTGAACATCGACTAACAGGAAAAAGAATAAAGTGTAATGAGGCTATTTACACGTTTGTAGCGGTTGATCAGAACGGAATGTCTATTGAAGTGCCAGAGCTTAATCCTGAAACAGAAGAAGAACAACAGCGTTATGACGGCGCCTTAAGAAGAAGGCAACTGAGTTTAATCTTAGCAGGAAAAATGCCTGCCAGCGAAGCAACAGAACTGAAAGCTTTGTTTGAAAACTAGGCCGTTTCCGGCGTTTGTTTTGCGCTTTTGCCGTATAAGGGTCCTTTGTATTCAGTATCTCCAGACATGCCTAAGTACATAACGTAAAAGCCGTTGAAGATTAGTACTAAAATGTAGGATACAAATGAAGTTTTACCAAAGCATTTACAAAGTTCAATGTAAAGGGTTACAGTAAAAATCAAAAACACAGCCAGCATGCTAACCAAGGCTACATTAGCCCCCATGGACATGTTTCCTGTGTAAACTATGTAAGCAATAATTGGAGGGGGAATCATGAATAAAATTGCTTGCCATGTTGGCCTACCCATTATTTTTAAGAATACAATTACGTTCCAAACTGGAACAATTGAAGCTACTCCAGGTAAGTCACATTTGTAGTACAAAACCCATTGACCGAGAATACCAAATGCTGCTAAAAGCGCAACAACGATGTACATAAATTCATTTTGGGTGGCGGTTTCTAAAACAAAGAAAAAAGGTGCTTTTAGAGCGTTGTGTAGGATTTCCATAGATATGCAGTTTTAAAGACAGCATAAATTTAAAAATTTTAACCCAACAAAAAAAGCAGGCTAAGTAGCCTGCTTTTCAGTTCGTTGAATGTCTTTATTAAGCTGTTTTTTCTTGGGCGGTTTTGTTTTGTTTAATGTCTTTTATGGTAGCTCCCATCCTACAAGAACCCGTGAAGTTGGCACCTGGTTCTATAGAAAGTTTCGACGTTAAAATATCTCCGTTTATGTTAGCTGTAGCCTGTAATGAAAGCAATTCTTCAACCGAAATTTTACCTTTAATTGAACCCGAAATATTTGCATTAGCACAAACCACTTCACCTTCAATTTTACCACCTTCACCAATTACAACTTTTCCTTTGCTTGTAATGGTTCCGATAAGTTTACCATCCAAACGAATATCTCCAGTGGTTTCTATATCGCCATTGATGGTTGTTCCTGCTGAAATGTGGTTTCTAGCACCTTCTAAATCACTTTGCTTCGCCATTGAGTTTGAACTTTTAAACATCTGTTTTAATTAGACTACAAAAATAAAAATTATCAACAATTTAAAGTTCATAGTTCTTTGAGGCAAATTCCATGTACGATTCCACCCTCTTATCCTGAAAGAAAATAGCGTAATTGATGTAGCTAATAATAAAGAAATCGTTTTCCATTTCATTTATTTTTCTTAAGCTGGTGCGGTTTCTCGAAAAATCTCGGTAATAGTTTATTGCTTTTTTGGAATTAGAAAACTGTTTGATAGACACCATGTGCGTTTGATTGTTTAGCAAAACAGCACTCACACTTAAGTTAGAACCAGCGTGATAGGCTTTATTGTAATTAGAAATTCGCTCCTTAATCTGTTCAATGTTGGTTCCTTCAACCGGTATTAACATAAGTGCTAAATGACGACTTTCTTTATCAAATTTGTAATCTGGAGGTGGTAAATCGTTTGGTTCAGCTTTTTTCTCAGTTTTTAAAATCTTTATTCTCGCTTCTGCGTCTTTTGCCTCTTCGGTTCCGGGATTGGCTTTTTTAAAAGCTTCGATGCTATTAATTAACTCCTGCTTATCGTTGGCATTTGCACTGAGTGCTTTTAGGTATTTAAACTTTGTGATAAGATGATTCTTTGGCAAATCAGAAATGGTTTTATCACACTCTGAAATGCAAGCAGTATAAAACCCTCTGTTGTAGTAATAGTAA
This sequence comes from Salibacteraceae bacterium, assembly GCA_965661115.1. GTDB lineage: Bacteria > Bacteroidota > Bacteroidia > Flavobacteriales_G > Salibacteraceae > UBA6770. Next base: position 73,869 of record CBFICO010000001.1, on the reverse strand, counting down.
GCTTTTTTATAGGCTTGTAATGCTTCTTTTTTCTGTGAATTCATGTCTTTAACATAATCTGGGTCGTTTATAATTTTAGCGTAATCGGAGTTAGGATATTTGCCCAGGATATAGCTTTTATAAAATGCAGCGGAATCCATGCGCGACTCACTCAAGTACAATCTATACAACTGATAAAGACAGTTAAGCTGGTATTTGGAAGTATCGTATCGAGCTAAAAGATTTCTGAACGCACCTATGGCTCTTGGAGGGTCATCCATTTTTTCTTTGTAGATAATTCCAAGGTTGTAATATGCTTCAATAATTTGACTATTCGATTTTGCTTTCGCTTCATCGCTAAATGGAATGTCCTTCATATAGGTTGCTTTATCTGCTATTCCAGAAAGCACACTATCTACAGCATTTTCGTTAAATGCATCAAGGTCGTCCATGCTAATGCTAGATTTATCGCTCCTGCGCCAGTTATCTTCATTTTGGCGATTGCCCCATGTACCAGCAAATTCTTTTTTTCCGAGCGCAATAGTTTTCTCGTTGTAGAAATACCAAGCGCCTTTCTCGTTACTAATTTCATTCTGAAACGTGGAACCGTCGTCAAAACTGGATTGATTTTCTAATGCTCTTCTTCTTGCTTCTTCCTCCGCAATTCGTTGCTCAATAACATCTTCTATAAACCCCTCCAATTCGGCCTCTGGCAGAGCTGCTAAGGCTTGCAAGCTATCCTCTCTTTCAATGGTAATAATTTGCTCTACTAGTTCAGTCAGGCTGTTTTTTATAGCTTTTATTTCTTCGCTATTCGGAAAATCTGGAGTAAGGTACTGAACGGTGCTATCGTAATATGCCTGAGCTGGGATATATTCTGGACGTCTGAAGTGAATTTCTGCAAGTTCTAAAAACGATTGGGCTTTTTGATAATTGTCATCTACACTTGATTCTGCTGAAAGTTTAAGGGCTGTTATTTGTCTGTCTTCACTTCCCTCTTGATAATAAATTTTACTCAGGGCGTAGTACAGTTTATCTCGATACTCAATATTCTTATCATCTCGAAGCATTTTTAGTAGCACTTTTTTAATATCGTAGCTACTACCATCATCAGCGGTGTAGGAAAGTGCTCGATTCATTTGCGCCCAAAATTCCATTTCGTATTCTGGATGTCTATCTGCAACCTCTTGGTACATGTTATTTGCCCTAATCGATTCTCCTTGTTCAGCGTATAATTGGGCCAGAATAAACATCCATCTGGTAGCAGTTTCTTTATCTTTTTGAATAAGAACAGCCTCTTCTAACTGAAGCATTGCCTTAGCATTTTCACCCTGAGAAAGATAATATTCAGCAATAGTTGCCTTAACATCAGGCATAATTTCTTCTGGAACTTTATTATCGTTTACTAGGGTTCTAATCAACGCATCAGCAGCATCGTAGTTCTCTGTTCGGATATGCGATTTAATCATCCATAATGTAGCATCATATTTCTGCTCGCCCTTATACTTCTTAGTTACATACTTAAAAATGGGCTTGCATTCTTGGTAGTTCTGTTCGTAGAAATATGCCTTGCCTATGAGCATCCAGCAATCGTCAATCCATTTTACACGTTCTTTGCCTTTTATATCCATACTGTGATACTCAATAACCCTAGAGCATTTCTTTATCACAATATCCATATCTCCTTGTACGGTAGAGGCCATAGATTCATCGCCATACAAATAGAGTGGTAACAGCTTGCGGTAATTCTCTTTATGGCCAGTTTTGATTTTTTCCTTTCCCTTTTTGTAGGCTTCCATGGCGTTGAAATAGCCATTCCACCTAGCATTGGTGTTATGAAAAAACCTATTGAGAAAGGTGTTCTTTTTTTGCGAACAGCTTTGTATCAAAAGCAATGAAGCCAATAAAATTGTATAAGCAAATAATCGATTTCTCAAGCCTGTTCGCGCTTTGGGGTGAGTAGAACTTTGAATTGGCAAAAATATTTTATTTTGATGCCTAATATTGATTCAATACAATCAAATATAATGCTGCAGAAAGTGGATATTTGTTTCTGTCTTAAATGAAAAAAGAAAAGAACACTCAACAGGGAACGAAACCTAAGAAGAAGGTTATTTCAAAAATTAAACACAAGTCAAGGCTTGTGATAATGAATGTGGACACTTTTGAGGAGCAGTTTTCGCTTATTCTGTCGCCGCTTAACGTTTTTGCTTGGGGCGGATTGTCGCTTATATTATTCACTGTTTTAATAATTGTGGCCATTGCTTTCACGCCGTTAAGAGAATTTATACCAGGCTATGCAGATATCAGAACAAAACGAATGGCAACCTCTACTGCATTACGTGTAGATAGCCTAGAAACTGCATTAAATAACAATGTTCGATATCTTAACAGCTTAAAAATTATTTTATCAGGTGGGGTGGTTGAAGATGATTCAACTACAGATATCAATCAACAGGCGGTATCGAGCCAAATAGAAACAGCAACAAGTTACGAAGACAGCGTCCTAAGAGCAGGTGTTGAGGAGGAAGAACGTTTTAACTTGAGCTTTCAAAGCAGTGATGGTAAGGACGGAGGGTTACGAAATATTTTGTTTTTTACTCCAGTAGAGGGGGTGCTTTCATCATCGTTTGATCCAACCATACAACATTATGGAGTGGATGTAGTTACCAATGAGTCTGATGCTCCAGTAAAATCGGTATTGGAAGGCACAGTGGCATTGGCAACTTGGACTTCGGATGAAGGGCATGTAATTTTTGTTCAACACAAATACAACCTCGTGTCTGTGTATAAGCATAATTCTATGTTGCTAAAAAAGGTAGGTGAAAAAGTTAAAGCGGGTGAGGCAATTGCTATTGTTGGTAATAGTGGTGAGTTAAGCTCTGGACCTCACCTACACTTGGAGCTGTGGCACAACGGAACACCAATTAATCCAAGCGATTACATAATCTTTTAGGCATAAAACAAAAGTGCTGTAGAATATTAAGGTTAATAATCTTGTCAAGAAAATGATCACGTCATTCCTGTGAACCATAAGCGCAGCGCTCACCGACTTTGGAGGTAAAACAGGAATCTAAAAACTATTCTAGATTCCTTGTCAAGCAAGGAATGACGAGTAAGCCTACAATATGCTAAAATACTGCATAAAAAAAGCCGAAATGCTGAGCAAATCGGCTTTTTAAATAATCTTAGAAAGCTATTTTGTGTAATCCCATTCTTCCAAAAATTTGGTAGTAAAGTTACCTTCTTGGAACTGCTCGTTTCTCATCAATTTTTGATGAAAAGGAATAGTAGTTTTTACACCTTCAACAATATACTCATCTAAAGCACGCTGCATTTTTTGAATTGCCTCTTCTCTAGATTGTGCAACAGTGATAAGCTTAGAAACCATACTGTCGTAATTAGGAGGAATAGTATATCCGGCATAAACGTGCGTGTCTAATCTAATTCCAATACCTCCTGGCTCGTGGTATTCGGTAATTCTGCCTGGAGATGGCATCCAATTTTTATCGGGATCTTCAGCGTTTATTCTACACTGAATAGCATGCATTTTAGGAGTATAATTTTTTCCCGAAATCGGTTCACCCGCAGCAATGAGGATTTGCTCTTTAATTAAATCCCATCCAATAACCTCTTCAGTAATGGTGTGTTCTACTTGGATACGAGTATTCATTTCCATAAAGTAGAAGTTACGGTGCTTATCCACTAAGAACTCAACCGTACCAACACCTTCGTAATTTACGGCTTTAGCAGCATTAATAGCTGCTTCACCCATTTTTTTACGCAAAGCAGGCGTCATGAATGGAGAAGGAGTTTCCTCTACTAATTTCTGATGTCTTCGTTGAATAGAGCAGTCACGCTCGCTCATGTGGCATGCGTTTCCGTATTGGTCACCCGCTATTTGGATTTCAATATGACGTGGCTCTTCAATGAATTTCTCCATATAAACACCATCGTTACCAAAAGCTGCAGCCGCTTCACGCTGAATTGCAGCCAAGGCATCTTCAACATCTTCTTCTTTCCAAACTACACGCATACCTTTTCCACCACCACCTGCAGTAGCTTTCATCATTACCGGTACGCCTATTTCCTTGGCCATTTCAACCGCATGTTTGCCGTCTTTTAGTAAGCCCTCAGAACCAGGAACACATGGAACACCTGCAGCAATCATTGTGCTTTTAGCGTTTGCTTTGTCGCCCATTCCCTCAATCATTTCCGGACCAGCACCAATGAACTTAATACCGTGCTCTTCGCATATTTTAGAGAACTTAGCATTCTCTGATAAAAATCCGTAACCAGGGTGAATTGCATCAGCATTGGTAATCTCTGCCGCAGCAATAATATTTGGAATTTTCAAGTAAGACTCTGTACTCACCGCTGGTCCAATACAAACGGCCTCGTCCGCAAAACGAACAGGCAAACTGTCTTTATCAGCCAATGAGTACACTGCAACCGTTTTGATACCCATTTCTTTACAAGTTCTAATAACTCGCAGGGCAATTTCACCGCGGTTGGCAATGAGAATCTTTTTAAAAAGCTTTGATTTTATTTTCCTTGCCATAAACTAGCTTATTAAGGATTTGACTTAACTAGGGTCAATTAAAAATAAAGGCTGATCGTACTCAACTGGGTTTGCGTCGTCCACTAAGACTTTTACAATTTTACCCGAAACCTCTGCTTCAATTTCGTTAAAAAGTTTCATTGCTTCAATGATGCAAAGTACATCTCCTGGTTTCACTTCGTCACCAACATTTTTAAATACTGGTTTATCTGGAGAAGATGAACGGTAGAAAGTACCAATCATTGGAGATTTAATCTCAATGTAGTTGTTTGATTCTTCTGCTTTTGGAGCTGCCGGAGCAGGTGCTGGAGCCGCTGCTGGAGCAGGAGCTGCAGGTGCAGGAGCAACTGGAGCAGGTGCAGCTGGAATTGCTGCTTGAATTACTTGAGGTGCTTTTGAACCAGCCTTCTCTTTAGGCTCCGTTTTGATAACTAATTTAACGTCATCCATTTCTAGTTCTACTTCGCTTACGCCGGACTTAGAAACAAATTTTATTAGCCCTTGAATTTCTTCGATTTTCATATCTCAAATTTTCTTGTTGTACAAAGATAAATTTCACTAACTATTATATGCCCATTTTAAATAAACTGCTCCCCAGGTAAATCCACCTCCAAAAGCAGAGAGAATGATGTTATCTCCTTTTTTAAGTTTTGGTTCCCATTCCCATAGGCACAATGGAATGGTACCAGCTGTAGTATTTCCGTACTTTTCAATGTTAATCATAACCTTTTCGGATGGAAGATTTAGGCGGTTTGCAGTTGCATCAATAATGCGTAAGTTGGCTTGATGCGGCACTAGCCAATCAAGGGTATCACCGCTTAATCCATTTCTGAGCATCACTTCTTCTGACACATCCGCCATATTGGTTACAGCAAACTTGAACACTTGTTTACCTTCTTGATAAACGGAGTGTTCGTTGTTAGCCACCGTTTCTGCAGAAGCGGGTTTAACTGACCCTCCAGCAGGTTGATGCAAGTGTTGAACACCTGATCCATCTGAGTGCAGTTGAAAGTCTATTACTCCTAAACCTTCGGAATTTGGCTCAAGTAAAACAGCTCCGCCGCCATCACCAAAAATGATACAGGTGGTTCGGTCTTCGTAGTTTAAAATGGAAGACATTTTGTCAACTCCAACAACCACAACTTTTTTGTACTTGCCAGTTTCTATGAACTGCGTTCCTGTACTCAATGCGTAAATAAAACCTGAGCAAGCTGCATTTACATCAAAGCTCCATGCGTTTTTTGCGCCAATTTTATCTGCAACAATATTTGCGCAACTGGGAAAGTTGTAATCTGCGGTAACAGTTCCAACAATTAGCAGGTCAATCTCCTCAGGAGAAATTCCGCGTTTTTTACAAAGTTCAAGTACAGCAGGAGCTGCAATATCGGAAGCACCCGTACCAGGCTCTTTTAAAATTCTTCTTTCTTTAATTCCGGTTCTGGTGGTTATCCATTCATCGGTGGTTTCTACTATTTTTTCAAGGTCTTTGTTGGTCATTTTTGTTTCGGGAACATATCCAGAAACTGCTGTTATTGCTGCTTTTATATCCGACATTATTGAAATGCGTTTTTAATTTTTTCTGATAGATCTGCCTTTGAAACATCCAACGAATGAACAATCATATTCTTAATTGCTCTTGCGCTTGAAATTCCGTGGCCAATAATAACATTTCCATTAACACCAAGCACAGGTGTACCGCCATAAATTTCGTAATTCAATCTATTGAAAAAGTCATCGTTTATGCCTCTTTTCTTAATCATGGCATAAAATGCCTCGGCTTCTTTCAGCATAACGTTTCCTGTAAAACCATCAGTAACAATCACATCAATATTGTCGCTGAAAAGGTCTCTTCCTTCAACATTTCCAAAGAAATCGAAGTCTCTAGAGTCTTTCATAAGCTGATGGGCAGCCTGAACTTGCATAGTCCCTTTTTCTTCCTCTTCGCCAATAGAAAGTAGCCCTACTTTTGGGTTGCTGATGCCAAAAACTTCTTTAGCATAGATTGACCCAAGAACACCAAACTGATAAAGCACGTCAGGTTTGCAGTCCGCGTTGATACCAACATCTAATAAAATATTCATACTTCCATCGGGGCAGGGGATTGCGGAAGTAACCGAAGGGCGAATAACTCCAGGAACCGCTTGAATGGTGAACATGGATCCAACCATCATAGCACCTGAGTTTCCAGCACTGGCGTAAGCATTTATTTCACCCGTTTTTAAATAGTGAAACCCAAGACTTATAGAAGACTTGGTTTTACTTTTAAATGCTTTAGCAGGATGTTCACCCATTTCTATACGTTCAGTCGTGTGAACGTATTCGAACATCTCCGGGTCTTCTTGCTGTTCTTTTATCTTATTACGGGCAGTGGTTTCGTCTCCAATCAAAACGATGGTTACATCGTTTGGCAATTCTTTTTTGGCTTCAATAGCTCCAAGAATTGTTGAATCGGGTGCAAAATCACCACCAAAGGTGTCTAGGCCTAAGCGCATGCAGAATTTAGCTTTGACGCTAAATTAAATTAATTACTTAAACTGCAGCCTCTTCTTTCTCTAAGACAACTTTTCCTTTGTAATAAAGTTTTCCTTCAAACCAGTGCGCTCTGTGATATAAGTGCGGCTGACCAGTAGTAGGACATGTAGCTACGGTAGGAGCAGTAGTTTTGTAGTGAGTACGTCTTTTGTCTCTTCTTGTTTTACTCTGCTTACGTTTAGGATGTGCCATTATTTCTAATTTTTATCTTTAAACAAGTCTTTTAATGCGTTCCAACGAGGGTCTGTTTCTTCTTTAGTTTCAACTTCTCCTCCTAAATTATATTCGTTAAGTTTTTTCAACATTTCTGGGTCACAATCCCCTTCTTCATGCACCAGTTTACTGGGCAAGGATAATATGACAAGTTCGAAAAAGATATCCTCCATTTGAACCTTGTGTTCTTTTGGTGGAATCATGATTACATCTTCTTCGCGCCACTGGTCTTCGTCACCAAATTTTCCTAAAATTCTGTGGCTGCCATTTACTTTTTTCCTTAAATCGTCTAAGCATAAATCGCACGTTACCGTCACAACTCCAGTAAAACTGATATCAAAAACAAGTAGGTTCTCTTTTTTGTCTAAATCGACCAAAAAAGAAATGGCTCCATCATGAATAATTTCACCTTCTAACCCTCTATCTTGAAAATTCTCAAAGAACGTTTTATTCGTTTCAAATTTGAATTGGTGCTTGCCTAAAGCTAGGCCTGAAAATTTCAGTTCAAAATCTTTCATAGAACCCTTTCAAAAATGAGGCGGCAAATGTAACAAAATAACTATTAGCAATAAGGAAAGAAAATAATTAAAAGTCAGCAGGTTAAACCTTGTCTAATGCGTTTTCTGATAAGATTTTGTTCTGTTTTCTGCTTTTAAAAATATCAACCGCGGCAAAAACCGCATTTCTGAACGAACTTGCCGAAGCAATTCCTTCACCTGCGATGTCATAAGCTGTTCCATGATCTGGTGAGGTTCTTACAATAGGTAGGCCCGCTGTAAAGTTGACTCCTTCATCAAAAGAGATGGTTTTGAATGGTGTTAGGCCTTGATCGTGGTACATAGCCAAAACTCCATCAAAGTTTTTATATCCAGGCGACCCAAAAAACCCATCTGCAGCAAAAGGCCCAAGTACGCGAATGCCTTTTTTTTCTGCTTTTTTTAGCGCAGGTATTATGATTTCTTTTTCTTCAGAACCAATAGTGCCGTTGTCCCCAGAATGCGGATTTAGCCCTAAAACAGCAATTTTTGGATGGGTAATGCTAAAATCTAGTTGTAATGATTTGTGTAGCGTTTCTATTTTTCGTAGCAGAATATCTTCAGTAATCTGACTCGCAACATCTTTTAGCGCAACATGACCCGTAACAGTTCCAACCCTTAAATCTCCGTGGGTTAAAATCATGAGGGGATACTCTTCATTTGCATAATTGGCTAGGTATTCTGTGTGACCTGGAAACGAAAATTCTTCTGATTGAATGTTGTTTTTGTTGATTGGTGCAGTCACCAAAACATCAATTTTATTAGAGGCTAAATCTTTGGTGGCAGCTTGAAGAGAGAGGAAAGATTTTTTACCTGCATCAGCGGTAGATTCTCCAAATTCGATTTCCGAATCATCATTCCAAACCTCAACCAAGTTGGCTCTTTTGGGGTTAGCATTTGCAGCATCTTCAATGGTAAAGAAGCTAAAGTCGCTTACGTTGAGTGTTTTTTTATACGACTTGATTAAGTTTTGATTTCCATACACAATAGGATTGCATATGTCCATCATGCGGGCATCAGCAAAGGTTTTTATAATTACCTCAAGGCCAATTCCGTTGTAGTCTCCGATAGAAACTCCTACGCGGATTTTCTTTCCCGATTTTATTTTCTTTTTTGCGCTCATTTAGTTAAGCAGAAACAGATTTAAAAAACTCAAATAAAGAACGTACTCCAACGCCTGTTCCTTCAAGCCCGCGATAATTTTTTTCTGAGTGTGTAAACGCAGGACCGGCTATATCTATGTGAATGTATGGGTAACCTTCTTTAGTTTCTGGGTCGAGTGTAAAATACTCTAAGAACTTACCAGCTGTAATCATTCCTGCTTCAGCTTCGCCTAAATTTTTAATGTCTGCAACCCGCGATTTTAGCTGATCTTTATATTCATCCCAAAAAGGGAATTGAGCAAATCGTTCGTATGTTTTTTGCCCTGATTCAATAAGCACGTCGTGAATCTCTTGTGGGGCATTACCCATAGAAATCATCGCTTGGTCACCAATTGCTCTAGCAGCTGCGCCAGTTAAAGTGGCTAAGTCCATAACCAATTCGGGATTGTAGTTTCTTGCATAAGAAAGTGCATCAGCCATTATCATACGGCCTTCAGCATCGGTGTTTAATACCTCTACTTTCATTCCGTTGTGCATTTCAATTACATCACCCGGAACGTAAGCATTACCTCCTGGGCGGTTTTCTGTAGCTGGTATTAAACCAATAATGTGTACCGGTAATTTTGCCTGAGCAATAGCCGCAATAGCACCAACTACTGCTGCAGAACCGCCCATATCACACTTCATATAATCCATTGACATGGGAGTTGATTTTAGACTCACGCCCCCCGTATCATAAACTACTCCTTTACCTACCAAAACATAGGGTTTGGTGTTTTTTGCATTTTCTGGTTTCCATTCGAGGATAGAAAAAGTTGGCGGGTTTGGCGAGCCTAAATTAACGGCTAACAACCCACCCATTTTTAGGGCTTGGATTTTTGATTTATTGAACACTTCAACTTTAAAACCTAATTCTTCACCAAGATCCATCATATCGTGAGCATATTGCTCCGCAGTTAGGTAAGATAAAGGCTCATTCACAAAATCACGAGCAATACAGGTTGACGAAGTAGTTGCATTTAAGTTAATCATTTCGTCTTCGCTCAAGCCAACTATGTTTATGTTTTCAATGCTGTTTTTTCTTTTATCAGCATCAGAAAAATACTTTAGAAATTGGTAGTTGCTTAAACCAAATCCTTCGGAGAATGCATACAAAACATCGCTGTTTCCATTACCTACAATTGTAACGTCTGATTGCTTAAGGCTATTTATTTTTTTGTTTATGCCGTGTGCTGCTATTCTGGCTTTTTCAAGAGTTTTATGGTGGTCATTATTTACCTCAATTTTATAGATAAACACATGGCTGTCCAATCGATTTAAGTACACAGAATTATTGTCATTTTCAAGCTGATTTTTTACAAAAGTTTCTTCTTGAGCAGACAAGGTGGTAAGCTCCTCTACAGAGTTACAAATTAGTATTTGATTTTCTCCGCTATTGGCGCTGCTTTGGCTTTTATAAATCTCTCTCATGTCTTAATTTTTTTGGATGCGCAAATGTAATTAAAGGCAAGTGGCCGAAAGGTTCATTTTGCGTATAAGCTTGCAATAAATCAAAAAAACACCCCCAAATATTGGGAGTCTTAATTGTTTTAGTAGCTCATGTATATTTTAAGCTACAGCGTACCTCTGTTTTCTTGTTCTCTTTCTATCGATTCGAACAATGCTTTAAAGTTACCGGCTCCAAACCCTCTAGCTCCCATTCTTTGAATAATCTCAAAGAAAAGGGTAGGTCTATCTTCAACTGGTTTTGTAAATATTTGAAGCAAGTAGCCTTCTTCGTCGGCATCTACCAAAATAGATAGCTTTTGAAGTTCACTAATGTCTTCTTTCATCATATCTCTATGCTCGCCCAATCTTTCTGGAATAGCATCGTAGTATGCTTGTGGTGGTGGTGGTAAAAACTCAACGCCACGTGCTCTTAGTTGACTTACCGTTTCAATAATATCGTCTGTAGCTACAGCAATATGCTGAACCCCAGAACCCTCATAAAAGTCAAGGTATTCCTCAATTTGAGATTTTTTAGCTGCTTTGGCAGGCTCATTGATTGGGAATTTAATTCTTCCGTTTCCGTTTGACATTACTTTACTCATAAGAGCAGAATACTCTGTATGAATTTGTTTATCGTCAAAGGATAAGAAGTTTTCAAAGCCCATTACGTCTTCATACCATTTTACCCAAGTATTCATTTGGTTCCAACCAACATTACCTACCATATGGTCGATGTATTTTAGACCAAGTGGTGCAGGGTTATAATCCGATTTCCACTCAACGAAGCCAGGCATGAAAGTACCCTTGTAGTTTTTTCGCTCTACAAACATGTGCACTGTTTCGCCATAGGTATAAATACCAGCCCTTACAATTTCACCATGTTCATCAGTTTCCAATGTTGGCTCCATGTATGCTTTTGCACCTCTTGATGTAGTTTCTTCGTATGCTTTTCTGGCGTCATCTACCCAAAGGGCTATAACTTTTACACCATCGCCATGCTTAACTATATGGTCGTTGATAGGTGATTTACTATTTAAAGGTGTAGTAAGAACCAAGCGTATTTTATCTTGAACAAGCACATAGCTCACAGAATCTGTTGACCCGGTTTCTAATCCTTTGTAAGCTAGTGACTGGAAACCAAAAGCCGTTTTATAAAAGTGTGCTGATTGTTTCGCGTTGCCTACATAAAACTCTAAATAATCAGTTCCTAGAAGCGGTAAAAAGTCCTGCGCTCCTTCAAATATTTTCTCGAGACCGTAGTCTACTGATTTTACTTCTTTACTCATGCTTATTAATTTGATAATTCTTCAATTTGATAATTTGAAAATGGCTCGCTTGTCTGCGAACCCTTTTGTAATTTTTTCTTTGAAGAACGTATAATTTTCGTTAGTACTTTTTTTATTTCTGTGTTTTGTGATATTAAACTGTTGCAATTTGGATAGGATTAAACTGAATTACAGATTTGCCTGGTTAACCAAGTGCCTCACAATATTCAACTATTTGCACCGCAAACGAGATTGTTAAACTTAATATTGGATTCGAAGTGCTCATTTATAATTATCTAATTGTCAAACTCACAAATTATCCAATTGCCTAAAGCCATGATTTAAAATACTCCTTATCGGCAATTTCCATTGCTTCTTTTGTGATTTGCAATGGCTTAAATGTATCGACCATTACTGCTAATTCTTCGGTTTCTTTCTTACCAATACTTCTCTCTACAGCTCCAGGATGTGGTCCGTGTGGAATACCAGCTGGGTGAAGGCTTATGTGTCCTGCATCGATGTCATTTCTACTCATAAAGTCACCGTCAACATAATAAAGTACTTCGTCAGAGTCTATGTTACTATGGTGATATGGTGCTGGAATTGCCCCTGGATGATAATCGTACAATCGAGGAACAAATGAGCAGATTACAAAGGCATCTGTTTCAAATGTTTGATGGATAGGAGGAGGCAAGTGAACTCGTCCAGTAATTGGTTCAAACTCATGAATAGAAAAAGCGTACGGGAAATTATAACCATCCCAACCAACAACACTAAATGGATGAGCTGCGTAAGTCATATCGTATAAAACCCCTTCTTTTTTCACTTTTACTAAAAAGTCGCCCAGTTCATCGTAAGTTTCTAATTCACTTGGTGGGCGCAAATCTCTTTCGCAAAATGGCGAATGTTCTAGGTGTTGACCAAACCAGTTTCTATACTTTTTCGGGGTATAAATTGGGCGATGAGATTCAACAATAAACAATCGGTTATCCTCTGAATCGAAGTCCATTTTGTAAATCATACCTCTTGGAATAACGAGGTAATCCCCATATTCGAAATCAATATTTCCGAGCATGGTTCTTAACTTACCCGAACCTTTGTGAATGAAAATTACTTCGTCAGCATCGCTGTTTTTATAGAAATAGTCTTCGTTTTTATTAGTAGGTGCAGCTAAGTGAATGGTGCAATCAGCATTGAATAACACCGGGTTTCTAGACTCAATTTGGTCCTGAACTGGTTTTACCTGGAACCCTCTAAATCTGTACGACTGAATGTTTTTTGGAATAGCTGCTTGTGGAGTAAGGTCAACTGATTTTCCAATGTTTTTAACCATTGTAGAGCGCTGCGTGTGATACATCAAGGTTGACATACCGTCGAAACCAATGGTTCCAAAAAGTTCCTCATAGTAAAGCTCACCGTTATCTTTTTTAAAAACAGTGTGTCGCTTTGCAGGAAACTTCCCCAGTTTATGATAGAATGGCATATTGTAATATTTAAGCGCCAAATTTAATTTGGCTGGCATTGGTCTAAAATGATAATTGTCAGCTACCGAAATGCTTCCAGTTAAGTATGAACCCGTTATTGAGTTTGTCTTTTCTATATTACTACTAGAAATCTTTTGGAATAAAACTCAGCTAGCAAGATTTAAAATCCATTACCAAAGTACCGACCGCTAATTAGATATTTTTGCTCCATTCAAAGAATGAGATGGCAGACAAAGTACTTATAATTGGATCTCTTGGACAAGTTGGTCAAGAGCTTTTTCAATGCCTTAAGGGTAGTTATGGCGAGGACAATGTAATTGCAACCGATGTTAAAGACGAGGCTGCAATTGAGGGTAGATATGAAAAGCTTGATGTGTTAGATAAAGAAGCATTATCCAGCCTAGTAAAAAGAGAGAATATTACTCAGGTATATAACCTTGCAGCTTTGCTTTCTGCAACTGCCGAAAAGCATCCCAGATTTGGTTGGGATTTAACTATTGAAGGTCAGTTTAACGTGCTAAACCTGGCTAAAGAGGGATTAATCAAAAAGATATTTTGGCCGAGTTCAATTGCTGTTTTTGGACCAACTACACCAAAGAATAATACACCGCAACAAACTATAATTGAGCCGAATACAGTATATGGTATGGGCAAATTAGCGGGTGAAATGTGGAACAAATACTACCACGAAAAGCACGGTGTTGATGTACGTGGTGTTCGATACCCTGGCCTTATTGGTTGGAAAAGTTTACCAGGTGGTGGAACCACCGATTACGCAGTAGATATTTTTTACAGCGCTCAAAGAGGAGAGACTTTCAATTGTTTTCTGAAACCAGATGCGGAGTTACCTATGATGCACATGGAAGACGCGGTTAGAGCAACAAGAGAAATAATGGAAGCACCTGCAGAGCAAGTAAAATTGCGAACCTGCTACAACATTGCTGCAATGAATTTTACACCAGCTCAATTAACTGAGGCCATTCAAAAGCACTTGCCAAATTTTAATACAGAATACAACCCAGATTTTAGGCAGGAAATTGCTGCCACTTGGCCAAAATCAATTAACGACAGCGAAGCCAGAGCACATTGGGGCTGGAAGGAAAATTACAACCTCGATGGTCTAGTATCAAATATGCTTGAAAACCTAAAAGGTAGAGTGTAAGCATGTTCAAGAAAGTTATTTGGGTTCTGGTTGTTGCAATTTTTTTTGGATGTGCTGAAGACACCAATAAAAGAAAATCAAAAGCAAAGCCTGTTGAGGTAGCTAAGTTTACGCCGGTAGAAAAACCATCATTTAATTCAGATTCAGCATATCATTATATAAAAAAGCAAGTTGAATTTGGCCCCAGAGTTCCCGGTTCTAATGCGCATAAACAAGCTGCAAATTATTTTGTAGAATACTTCAACAATCAACGATGGCAAACCGAGTTGCAGTTGGGAGAGGCTACTACTTTTAATGGTAAAAATATAGCGGTTAAAAACGTTATTGCCAGATTCGATACAGCAAATAAAAAGCGCATTCTACTTATGGCGCATTGGGATACTCGCCCTTTTGCCGACAGAGATGATTCAAGAAAAAGCGCGGCCATAGATGGTGCAAACGATGGAGCCTCGGGTGTTGGAGTTTTAATGGAGTTGGCAAGGGCAATCGATCAATCGGAACTAAAGCCAAATATTGGCATCGATATAATACTGTTTGATGCTGAAGATTATGGGCAACCGTCTTCTATGATGGGAGGGCAAAACGGTGATACCTGGTGTTTAGGTTCTCAATACTGGGCAAATAACCTGTCAAGTAGTTATGTTAAACCGAAATATGGCGTTTTATTAGACATGGTAGGCGCAAAGAATGCGGTTTTCCCCAAGGAAGGAGTTTCCATGCAATTTAATCCACAGTTGGTTAATAAAGTTTGGTATTTAGCAAATAAGCTTGGATATGGCGATTATTTTATTCAAACAGAGGCTAGAGGTGGTATAACCGATGATCATCTGTATGTAAATAAATTAGCGAATATCCCTAGCATTGATATCATACATTACGATCCTTACAAAAGTGACTTTGGTGATTTTCACCACCGACATTCAGATAACCTAAATGTAATAGACAAGACAACTTTAGGTGTAGTAGGCGAAGTAGTTTTGGAGCTGATTTATAGAGAAAGTTAAATTCTGTCAAACCATTTATTGGTTTTAAACGTCTTTCTCTCAAACACTCAAAATATAATCCTATGAAAACCTCTTTTAGATACATCCGACTCACTTTATTAACTGCCGTTGGTAGTGCCACCATTTTCGGATTAGCATCCAACTCAAGTAGTTCAGCACCTGGTGGTTACACAGGCTCTCCAGCAGATGGTAAAACTTGCGGAACAAATGGCGGTTGTCATGGTGGAGGAGCTACTGCGTATAACAACATGATTACAACCGATATTCCTGCCGAGGGTTACACTCCAGGAACAGAGTATAATGTAACCGTTACTTTAGCCCAAACGGGTGTTTCAAAATTTGGGTTTTCTTTTTCCGCACAAAAAACTGATGGTACAGAGTTAGGAGATTTAACTGCCGGATCAGGAACCAATATAGTAGCAACAAAGTATATGAGTCATAAACCAACGACTACTGCAGGCACAGATAAAAAAGAATGGGCATTTAAATGGACTGCACCAAGCGCAGGCACAGGAAAAGTGAACTTTTATGCAGCTGGAAATGCATCAGACGGAATGTCGAATACAACTGGCGATAAAATTTATCAAGGTACTTTAGAAGTAAATGAAAAAGGTGGAGACACCACTACAACAAGTGTTGTTGAAGCAACTTCAAGCGTAGTAAAGTTGTTCCCAAACCCTGCTCAGAACGCAGCATGGATGGTGTTAGAAGAGCCTGAAACAATACAACTGATAAGTTTATCGGGTGAAACAGTTAAAACCTTTGAACTTCCTTCAGGGGAGTCGAAACTCGATATTTCAGATATAGACTACGGAGTTTACAAAGTTGTAAATGCAACTGGAGATATCAATAAAACGCTGGTAAAACTTTAAGCTTACTCTGATTTTTCAAGGCGAAAACCAACGTCGGTAACTCCTGCTAGGGCTATATCTCTCATGATTTGAGAAAATGAAATGCTGTAGGTTCCGGTATCAGGGAAAACAACATTGCGTTGAAACATAATTTGGTGGGTTACTAGTGCACCTCCTGTTTTACCTAACCACTTTCCATTTCTGTCGGCAAGGATAAACTCAAGCGTATCTTTCTCTAAGCTACCAGACGGTGTTTTTAGTTCCGATAGCACATATAGATTGCTGTATTTAAAGGTTTGATTGTTTCTTAGGTTAAAATACAAGTGATAGGCTTGAGCTACGCTTTCTAATTCGAAATTAAAAGAAACTGCTTGCGTTTGTTTCCACTTTGCATTTTCAATGGGTGTATTCGCTTCAAAGACTCTTGAAAAATCACAGCCCGCAAAAAGCACCAAACTAACCAGCAAGAACAATCCTCTCTTCATCTATGAGTTTTTAGATTTATTATTTGATTGTTGTTTTTTTCTGTTTCTATTATTTCTGTTAGGGTTGTTATTGTTTGAGTTTTTAGGCTGCTGATTTTTTTTGTTTTGCCCTTGCTGGTTATTGTTTTTATTCCGTGGTTTATTGCCTTGATTTTGAGGCTTTTCCTTTCGTTTATTACGATTTCGATTATTGCGTTTTTTGTTGTCTTTATTGAATCTATTTAAGTCATCTTGTCCAACCACATTTTCGTAATCGGGTAAATTTTCTTCAATCGGGATAATATCAAAAGCAAATTGCTTTAAGCTTTCTGGAAACTGATTCTTTTTATTCATTTCCAGAATTTTCTTTACAGTATCCAATTTTAATGGATGGAAAACTGTTGGCTCCTCCTTAGAGTTAAACCAGAGAATTTTTTTGAAAATGTCTGTTTTTTTAAGGAAGGCGATATCCCTTTTGGTTTTCAGCTTTATATCTCCTTCCGGAAACTCTTTAAGTGCATCTAAATATGAGTCTAACTCATAATTTAAGCAGCATTTTAATTTACCACACTGACCCGCTAGCTTAATCGGATTGATTGCCAATTGTTGATATCTGGCAGCAGATGTAGAAACTGATCTGAAGTCGGTAAGCCATGTAGAACAGCACAGTTCTCTACCGCAGCTTCCTATTCCTCCAACACGACCGGCCTCTTGGCGAGCACCAATTTGTTTCATTTCTACGCGCACCTTAAATGTGCCAGCAAATTTTTTGATAAGCTCTCTAAAATCTACACGACCTTCTGAGGTATAATAGAAAATTGCCTTTGTGCCATCGCCTTGATATTCTACATCAGAAATTTTCATATCGAGTTTTAACTCAGTTGCCATTTTTCTGGCGGCAACCATAGTTTCGTCTTCTTTTTTCTGGGCATTTTGCCAAAGGTCTATATCCTCTTGTTTGGCTAACCTAATTACTCTGCTAAGACTATTTATGTTGGCTTTTGGGTTCTTTTTTTGAAGTTGAACACGCACCAATTCGCCTGTAAGGGTAACAGTACCAACATCTGTTCCGTGCGATGCCTCAACAACTACTGGGTCGCCAACAGATGGAGAAATACTTGTTCCGTATCGGTAGTATTCTTTTCTAGTATTTTTAAAACGAACTTCGGCTAAAGGAGCTGAGTTTATGGCTGTTGATTCCATACCTGCCAGCCAATCGAATACATCGAGTTTTCCGCAACCACCTGATTTACAGTGCCCGTTGTTGCCGCAACCTGCTGGTACACCTCCTGATGCGATGCCGCATGCTACTCCAGAACAACTTCCACATGCCATGTTTAAATATATATTGAGTGCTTTTTATAAAAAACAAAAAGCAACTTGGGTTCTACAATTGCCACAAAGTTATTATAAAACCAGCAGCGTTTTGAAGCTATTTTTTAGGATGAATATTGGTTAACACTATCAGTGAAACATCCATCATTACAATTTTAGGATTGCAGTTTCTGCCAATGTCATGTCTAGCGGTTTCAAAGGCTTCTACAAACTCTTGGCAGTTAGTTGAAGTTACATAACGAGAGAATTTTTTTACAAACCCATTTTCCGATTCCTCAATTAATTGAAGTTCGGGTCCGCCAAAATTCATGATTAAACTTTCTCTAAAAACATGTAACCCGTAATCAAAAAAGAGCTTGAGGTGTTCTCGGTTTTCGCGACTGATTTTATCAATCCACTTATAGATACTAGCCATGTCTTTTTTAAAACACATACGCATCCATTCTGCAAAATTTTCTTGATTAAACTCAAGTTGTTTGTCGTGGTTTATCAGCTCATAAGCCTTATTGAGATTGCCTTCACTCAGTTGCACAATGTTGGATATTTGAGCACTCGACAATTCCTGATTTTTGGAAAGAGCTTCTTGCATTGAAGTTTTGTCTATGCTAGAAAACTGAACCAATTGACATCTAGATAATATGGTTGGAAGAATGTTTTCTGTGCTCTGCGCAATTAGTATAAATACCGTTTTTTCTGGTGGCTCCTCAATTAATTTTAGCAATTTGTTGGCGGCGGATTGATGTATCCGTTCAGCTTGCCAAATTACCATGAACTTATACTCGCTCTCAAAAGGTTTTAAGCTCAACTTTTTCATGATGTTTGAGCTTTCGTGTACAGAAATATTGCCTTGAGCATTAAGTAAACCAATATGATTATACCATGCATTTAAACTCATGTAGGGCATTTCTTGAACCGCCTCGCGCCATAAATCAATAAAATCGTCGCTGCGTAATTTGTCGCCTTTTACTGATTCAGTTTTGTTTACAGGAAAAGAGAAATGTATATCGGGATGAACGAGTTTATCTATTTTTATATCGCCCGTATTATCCACATCTTCATTCCATTTGCCATTTTTTATGTACTGGATTATGGTTTTAATGTAGGCTAAAGCCATGGGTAAAGTTCCACTTCCTTCTGGTCCGCAAAACAGCTGTGCATGAGGAATACGACTATTTCTTAGCGCATCTAAAAAATGGTCTTTTACCTTTTGATTTCCGTAAACTTCCTCAAAATTCATGAAGCCCAAAAGTAGAAAAAGCCAATTTTAGAGAACTATATACCTCGTGATTAAATTCCGAAATTATCTTTGCTTAACTTACGCACACAATTCAATAATGAAAACACTAAACGATTTTTCTTTCGAAGGCAAAAGAGCATTAATTCGAGTTGACTTTAATGTTCCATTAAACCACGATAAGCGAGTAACGGATACTACACGAATTCAGGCGGCTTTGCCTACTGTTAATCACATTTTAGATAATGGTGGTTCAGTAGTATTAATGTCTCATATAGGTCGCCCGAAAGGTGGTTATGATGCAGCATTTACTTTAGAGAATATAGTTTACAAACTGGAAGATCTTTTAGGAAGAAGCGTGATTTTTGCTGGCGATTGTATTGGTGATAATGCGTTTTCTGTAACCGCCGGCCTTCAGCCCGGTAATGTGGTTTTATTGGATAACCTTAGATTTTACAACGAAGAAAAAAGTGGAGACGAAGCATTTGCGAAAAAACTATCTGCTCACGGAGATATTTACGTGAATGATGCCTTTGGAACTGCTCATCGTGCTCACGCAAGTACTGCTGTAATTGTAAATAACTTTAAAGGAAATGCCTGCTTTGGGTTATTGATGCAAAAAGAGTTAGAGAGTGTTCAGAATGTGATGCAAAGTGCAGCTAAGCCTTTCACAATGATTATTGGTGGCGCAAAGGTTTCTAGTAAAATATCCATCATTCAAAACTTAATGGATAAGCTCGACAACCTAATTATTGGCGGTGGAATGTCGTACACCTTTGTTAAAGCCATGGGTGGAGAAGTGGGCAACTCATTAATAGAAGAAGATTACGTTTCTGAAGCAAAAGCAATTTTGGAAGTGGCAGAAGAAAAAGGCGTTCGTATTCTTATTCCGCAAGATTCTGTTGTGGCAGATGCATTTAGTAACGACGCCAATAAAAAAAACGTGAATTCTAGCGAAATAGAGTCGGGTTGGATGGGGCTTGATATAGGTCCAGAAGCAACCGAGCATTACGCAACTTGTATCCGAGAATCTAAAACCATTTTATGGAATGGCCCAATGGGTGTTTTTGAGTTGGACAATTTTCAAGCGGGAACAAAGAAGGTGGCATATGCGGTAGTTTCAGCAACAGAATACGGAGCTTATTCCTTGGTAGGTGGTGGCGATTCTGTGGCAGCTATAAATAAATACGAGCTAAAAAATCACGTTTCGTATGTATCTACCGGCGGCGGAGCGTTGCTTGAGCTTATTGAAGGTAAAGAACTGCCAGGAGTTGCAGCTATTGAAAGCCAGTAATTTGGTTCAGGGCTGAAAAGGCGGAAAATCGGCTTCGCTTGCTAAACTATCCGGGTTCACTTCAAACTGATTAAACCACTCAGCATCTTTAAATACGGGTACCACCATTGGTGCAATTGCTGCGGTTGGTTTGTACAATTGAGAGGTTGTTTTTAATTCTGTGGGGATAAAACTCCATCTGCTATCTAGCGCCTCAACAACAATTAAGAACACACTTAAAATTAATCCCATTTTTAGCAACCCAAAAGCTGCTCCACCAAGCTTGTTAATGAATTTCATAGCCACTAGATTCACAACTTTTTCTATCATTTTGGCTAAGAAGTAAACCCCCGTAAGAATTACAAAAAAAGTAACAATGAATGAGGTGAGCTGCATGGCATTGCCGGCTAAGTTTATGTGGTCACCTAAAATTGCTGCTGTTTTGTGTGAAAAATGTACACCACCATAAATACCCAGAATGAGTCCAACCAAACTAGCTATTTCTATAATTAGGCCCCTTGTAAATCCTTTATAGATGCCATATAAAAGAGGAACGGCAATTATTATATCGAGCATATTCACGTTATCAAAAGTATCTGAAGCACTCGGCAATAGCCAATTCTAAAAATCATCTTTTAAAGGTGCTAGGGTTAAAAACCATCTAGCTTTGCTTTGTGGAAGAACTTGAATTACGTTGGAAAAATGCCGTTGTGAAATTGGCTGCAGATTTTGGTGATGAATTGGATTTACAAGCCGTACTATTTATTATCGGATTGCAAGAATTAGGATTTGTTAAACACAAAATCAACAAAAGACAAAAATTAGAAGTATTGCACGTAGCGGTTTGCAGGTTACTGAGCGACTACGGATTTTACGAATTTGAGGGGTACGATGTAGATAAATGGCCGCATTATAAACGAACCAAAAAATTACCCAAACTAGAAAGTAAGGACCAACAAGTTTTGCTTAAAGAAGCAGCAATAAATTATCTAGAAAAAATTTAGAAGCAGGATTAGTTATCCTCGCATTTGCCCAACACAAATGTTTCTTCTGTTACCTCGTTTTCAGCTAAAGTGATAAATCCTTCGGCGCATAATGTATCGCCCACGATAACAGTTCCGAAATCGATACCCGAACCTGTATCTCTTTCTGTTGTATTGTATTTTTCTACCGCTACTCTTAATACAGCAGGGTTTTCAAACTCAAAGTTCACTTTACCCACACCATCGGTTGTTTCGGTATCTGCAACATTACATTCTACTGCAACATCTGGGCGCTGAACGCAATACAAAATCACCTTAGCGTCTGCAACCGCAGTTCCGGTACTGTCCAAAATAGTGATTTCAGCTTTTGGCGGCGTAACTGCTTTTTTACAAGATTGAGCACCTAATGCAACCATTAAAACCAACGCAGCAACCAATCCAAGGTTTGAAGCAATCTTTTTCGAAAATTCTGACATAGAATTCTAATTTTACTCTCGCAAATATAGGAATTATCAATACCGAAATTTACTAGGCTTTTATCGCCAAAACCCTTGGAATTATGAAATGGATTTATTGGTTTGTGTTGTCACTGGTTTTAAGTGCTTGTTTTTTGAATGGACAAAAATCAAGCGATAAAAAAGAAGAGCTGGTTATTCTTCAAACTAACTATGGAGATATGAAACTGAAACTCTATAATCAAACCCCAATTCACAAGGCTAATTTTTTGAACTTGGTAGATAGTGGTTTTTACGATGGTTTGTTGTTTCATAGAGTGATATCAAAGTTTATGATACAAGGTGGTGACCCCGATTCAAGGACGGCTAAGCCAAATCAAAACCTTGGAAATGGTGGGCCAGGATATACCTTGGAAGCTGAGATAAACGATTCGTTAATTCACAAAAGAGGAGCTTTAGCCGCTGCCCGTTTAGGCGATGATGCCAACCCAGAAAAAAGAAGTTCTGGAAGCCAATTTTACATTGTGCAGGGTAGAGCTTTTACTTCAGGAGATTTAAAACGAGTTCAAGAAAATCACTACCATCAAACTAAAGTTGGTGAGCTACAGAAGTATTTGTACGAACCCGAAAATGAGAAAATATTGAAGCGTTTACAATATTGCCAAGGCGCTAGAATGGTGGTTGAGTACGATAGTATTTTACGCAGTTTAGATCCAATTTTGGAGCAGCGTATGGACCCAGATGCTAGGAAAGAATTTACCGAACAACAAATTGAGGCGTACACAACAATTGGAGGTGCCCCACATTTAGACGGAGGTTATACTGTTTTTGGTGAAGTAGTAGAAGGCCTGAATGTAATCGATTCAATTTGTGCGGTCCGAAAAAATGCGAACGATCGACCCTTGAGAGACGTAATTATTCTTAAAGCAACTAGAGTAAAGAAGTAACTAATAGCTTTTTGGAGCAGAGTCTAGTACGACTATAATAAAGTCGCCTTGTTTTTTCCATTCTTTATCGAAGTCAAGGGTTTTTGACTCTACCGCACTAATTACACCTATATCCAGTTTTTCGTTTGAATAAGCTCTGAGCCAATGTCCTATTCCTCCGTGATGAATGGAGTGAAAATCACCATTGTAGTGAATAAATAGCTGTCCTTTTTCCCAGTTTTTAAGTATCGATTCCGCCATGGTTGCGTCTTTGAGTGCTTGCGCAGCAACAATTTTTTTGGTATCCATTCCGTGCGAAGCACCAAAATCACTTTTGATTAACGCTTTGTATGGTTTGGCTTTTTCAGGTAACTCAAAAGGGAAGGGTGCCACCAAATCTTTGATACTATCTGTTGCGATGGAATCTAAATGCTCTACACTTTTAAAAGCGGCAACCTTTGCAAGCGATCGAGGAATATTTGTAGCGACAAATGTTCTTTTTTGACTGCGTGCAAGATCAACCAACGGCAAATAATCAGTTTTAAAGTTGGGCCATAACGAAGCCTCTTTAAACAAAGTTGTTGTGTCTATTATTCCCTGCACGTATTCGTCAATTATGGCTTGGTCGTGCCTTTCGAGCATTTCAGCACCTAAAACCACGTCGTTTTTCTCAGCAAGTTTTTTGGTAATTTCTAACTCCAATACATGGAGTGAGCTGTCATTATGTAGTTCTCCAAACAACACAATTTCCTTTAAGTTGAACGACTCAACTAGTACACTACACTTTACTGGTTTTCCTTTAGCGTTATAAATAGCGAAATATTCTTGTGCTCTCAAAAAATTGGAACAGAACAAGAACAACAACGCAGTAAACCCTATTTGAAACCTTAATTTCATTTTACTCATAAACTGCTTTTTAATTTAACATCAAGAGGGGGAGCATTTCCCTTAAATTTGTTGTTCAATCATTCTAATACGATTGCTATGACGTACAAAAGTATATTCAAAACATCACTTGTTGTTTTTCTTTCGCTATTCATAAGTAATACGAATGCCCAAGAGATGGAATACCTTGAGAAACAAGGCGAAAAATGGGTAGTAAACAAAGAAAAATACGTTGAGTTTTGGAACAATCACCCTTATAACAACCGACCTTTTATGGATAAAAAGGCGATTAAAGATTTACCTAAATACGATAGACCTGATTTAGCTTTTGAATACGAATGGTTAATTACGCATGATCCAAAAACCGGTAAAATTCCCAGACATGTTTTAATTCCAGAATTGCAGCGTCTGCACAATGGGGTAAGTAGCATTCAAACCTTGGCACCTGGCGGCTCAACTACCAATACTTGGACAGAACGAGGTCCAAATAATGTGGGAGGAAGAACAAGGGCAATCATGTTTGACCCTAAAGATGCAACCAACAAAAAAGTTTGGGCCGGCGGAGTTGGCGGCGGCTTATGGTACAACAATGACATCACAAGCAGTTCATCTCAGTGGAATTCAGTTAATGATTTTTGGACCAATATTGCAGTAAGCAGTTTAGCTTATGACCCCACCGCCGATACTATTTTTTACTGCGGAACTGGTGAGGGTTGGAGTAACGTAGATGCTCAAAGAGGTGCTGGAATATGGCAATCTACCAATGCTGGACAAACTTGGAGCCAGTTATCATCTACAAACAATTCAAGTTTTAGGCAAGTACAAAAAATTATTGTATCCACCACAGGTAGGGTTATAGCTGTTACCAATGGAGGGATTTACACCTCGGATAATGATGGGGCAACTTTTACACGTCGTAGAGGCGGATTTCACGCAGATGTTGAGCAGGCGGCCAATGGTGATTTATTTGCCACCTCTGGAAAAATATTTAGCTCAGGAAAAATTTATAAGTCTACAAATGATGGCACTTCTTGGACAGATATAACTCCAACAGGAGGTTCGCCACAACGAATTGAATTGGCATGTGCTCCTAGTGATTCAAATACCATTTATGCCGTTGCTTCAGCAAACCCGAACACTGCAGGTAGTTCAGATGTAGCTTGGTTCAAGAAAAGCACTAATGGCGGTTCTACTTGGACAAACGTTACTATCCCAAGTTATTTGTTAAACACTTCGAATCATTTTACGAGAGGGCAAGCATGGTACGATTTGATATTGTGGGTACATCCTACGGATAAAGATGTTGTAATTGCAGGAGGAGTTGATCTTCACAGAACTACAAATGGAGGAACAAGTTGGTCTGGAATAAGCGTTTGGACACGTTTTGGTTCAACACCAATAGTGCATGCCGATCAGCATAACATTATCTCAAGGCCCGGAAATAATAACGAAGTTGTATTTACAAACGATGGAGGAGTTTATTAT
The DNA here is from genome assembly GCA_965661115.1 of Salibacteraceae bacterium. Classification (GTDB taxonomy): domain Bacteria; phylum Bacteroidota; class Bacteroidia; order Flavobacteriales_G; family Salibacteraceae; genus UBA6770. The sequence goes on along the minus strand of CBFICO010000001.1, from coordinate 48,651 downwards.
TCTTCTAACGCCGGTGATAAGCTAAACAATTCGCCAACATTTACGAACATCGAAACAGGATATAACACCACACAATTTTATGCAGGTGCAATACACCCTACAGCCGGGTCAAATTATATGCTTGCAGGTGCTCAAGACAATGGTTCTATTAAAATTAATTCAACAGGTATTGCATCCGGAACTGAGGTTACGGGAGGTGATGGTGCTTTTTGTTTTATTGATCAAGACAACGCTAACTATCAAATTACATCGTACATCAGAAATAACTGGTATCGCTCAACTAATGGTGGTTCAAGCTTTTCTTCCATTCAACGGGTGAGTGATGGTAGCTTTATTAATCCAGCGGATTATGATGACAACAAAAACATTTTGTATTCTGCAAAATCAACTACACAGCTCAATAGAATTACCAATATAACTGGTACCTCGGTGAGCACAGGTAATATCACAATTACTGGAATGAACAGTATGGCTACTCATATTAGAGTTAGTCCGCACACCTCGGCGACTACAACGTTATTTGTTGGATCTGGGGGTGATGTTTTTAAAGTAACCAATGCCGATGGGAATTCGCCAACCGCCACTAAAATTACTCCTACAACTTTTCCATCAGGTAGTATTTCTTGTGTTGAGGTGGGAGCAAGTGAAAATGAGTTGCTAGTCACTTTCTCGAATTATGGCGTTACTTCGGTTTGGTACACATCAAACGGTGGAACAAATTGGACAAATGTTGAAGGTAATTTACCTAATATGCCGGTTAGATGGGCATTGTTTAACCCCAAAAACAGAAAAGAAGTCATTATTGGAACAGAATTAGGGGTGTATGCCACAACAGATATTTCCGCGTCTCCAGTAGTTTGGACTTCATCTACCCGTGGCATGGCAATTACCAGAGTAACGCAATTGCATTACCGCAGTTCCGACTCACTCATTATGGCTACAACGCACGGTAGAGGAGTTTTTACTGGAAGGTTTGTTACCCCAGCCGCACCTCCAACAGGAAGGCCAGTAGTTAACTTTGGAGCAGATAAAACAACAATCTGTGCTGGCCAATCGGTTACATTTTCTGACTCTTCTACCAATTCTCCAACTTCGTTGTTGTGGACGTTTACAGGAGGAACCCCTAGCACTTCAACTTCATCAACGCCAACTATTACCTACAATACTACAGGAACGTTTAATGTTAAGCTCAAAGCAACCAACGCAAACGGATCTGACAGTCTAACCAAGAGTGCTTTTATTCAAGTTAACTCAGCACCAAACGTTACTTTATCAAGCTTCGCAATACTATGTACAAACTCTGGCATGGATAGCTTGCGAGGAGGTAGCCCCACAGGTGGAACATATTACATAAATAATACTCCAGCTTCGATAATTAACCCAAGCATGTTAGGAGCTGGAACGTTTACTATAAAATATAAGGTAACGCAAGGAAGCTGTGCAGACAGTGCAACGCAAACACTTACCATTAATGCGGCGCCTTCAGTATCTGCAACCACTCCGGCGGCAACTTGTGATAATAGCCCTGCCATTACCTTATCAAACGGAACGCCATCTGGAGGTATTTATTCGGGTACTGGTGTGTCTGCAGGGAATTTTGACCCTTCGGTATCGGGTGCTGGAACGTTTAGTATTGGTTACAAAGTGACGAGTACAAATGGATGTTCAGATAGTACCAATTTTAATATGGTGGTGAACGCCAAACCTAGTGTAGCGCTAGCATCCGCTGGACCTTTTTGTACAGGAGGAACTCCAATAACATTAAACAATGGTACTCCAACAGGAGGAACTTATTCGGGTACAGGCGTTACTGGTGGTCAGTTTGATCCGAGTGCTGCGGGAATAGGAAATCATACGATTAAATATGTGTTTACCAATTCAGATAATTGTATCGATTCGGCAAATACATCGGTAAGAGTAGATAGCGGCGCAGTTGCAACACTTAGTCCGTTTGGAAGCTTATGTGCAGACTCATCAGCGTTTATGTTAACAGGAGGATTACCTGCTGGTGGTACTTATTCAGGGCCAGGAGTAACAGCGGGTATGTTTAACCCAGCAGTTGCCGGAGCAGGAACGCACTCAATTATATATACAGCAAGAAGCAGTTGCGGAACAAGTAATGCGGTTCAGTCTATTCGAGTTGATTCGGTTCCCAACGTAACGGTAACAAAAACAGTTAGCAATTGCGAAGGCAGAACTTTTCAGTTTAATGCAACCGGCGCTAGTAGTTATTCATGGTCTCCAGGAGCGGGTTTAAGTGACTCTACCATTGGAAATCCATTACTCAGTATCACTCAAAACGCAACCTATATTCTTACGGGTTCTAATGGTACACGATGTAACAGTAAGGATACAATTACGGTAACCGCCTTCCCACGTCCAACAGTGGTTGCTAATAACGATTTGAGCGTTTGTATTGGCGATACTTTTCAGTTGTCTGCAACAGGAGCATTAATCTATAAATGGTTGCCTTCAACCGGATTGAATAGCGATTCGATTGCCAACCCAACAGGAGTGCTTTCTTCCAGTGCACAATATGTAGTAGTGGGCACCGATGCCAATGGATGTGCAGGAATTGATAGTGTTAGAGTTGGTGTGAAACCAAAATCAACGGTAACACATAACTCTATTGCCGATGTATGTGTGAGCTCAGCTCCAATTACTTTAACTGGTGGAACTCCAGCTGGTGGAATATACAGCGGGTTGGGCGTTTCAGGTGGAAAGTTTGACCCAAGTGTGGTTGGTTTGGGAACGCATACTATATCCTATTCAGCGGCAGAAACCGGAAAATGCACTACTACCATTACGGTAAGCGTTACCGTATTGCAATCGCCAAATGTGGTGTGGAATGTTCCAAATAGTATTTGCGAAAGCGATGCTCCATTAACCTTAACTTCTACCCCGAGCGGAGGAATTTATTCAGGAACGGGTGTAACGGGAAATACTTTTGATCCAAAGGTAGCTGGATTAGGTTTTTACGAATTGAAATACGAAGTAACAGCAAGCGGTTGTTTGGCTACTGAAAAACGCGAGATTGAAGTTGTTCCGGGCAGTGAAGTAGATAGCATAAAAGGATTAACCAACGTGGTTAAAGGTGGAAAATACAACTACCAAGTAAACCCAAAAAATGGCGCGGGCTATACGTGGAACGTAACTGGTGGAAACTTACTTTCTAACGCCAATAATGTTGCCGCCATAAAATGGGGAACAGGTAACTCCGGAAAGATTGTATTGATTCAAACAAACAGTTTTGGCTGTGTTGATTCTACCGAACTTGTAATTGAAATTAATGCGTTGAGTGCTGGTGATGAAATTGCTTTAGGAAGCGGCATTGTATTATATCCTAATCCAGCAGATAAAAGTGTTCGATTAAAAATTGAAGAAAAGCACATTTCAGAAATGAATGTTCAGTTACTGGATGCTTCCGGAAAGGTAGTTTACAGAAAATCTATTGAAGAGCTGAACGAAGGAGAGTTTGAGATTAATACGGTGGATTATCCAGCAGGTCTGTATTTACTGAATATACAGGTTGATCAAACGAATCACTCAGCTACGTTAATCATTAAGCATTAGAAAAGAAACATTAAGCAAACAAAAAAGGGGCACTCATTTGGAGTGCCCCTTTTTTTGTTCATTGTATCTTAATTTACAGACTTCCTGTTCTTCCGCCGTCAACGGGTACGTTGATGCCATTAATGTAGGATGCGGCCGGGCTACATAGAAATGCGATAGCGTTAGCTACTTCTTCGGGTTCTGCAACTCTTTTCATTGGAACTTGATTTTTCATAGCTTCCATTATAGCATCTTCCGAGTTTCCAGTTTTCTTGGCTTTGTTTTCAATGATAGAAGACAATCTAACCGTATTTGTAGCACCGGGTAAAACGTTGTTTACTGTGATGTTGAATTGACCCAATTCATTTGCCAGCGTTTTTGACCAATTGGCAACTGCTCCCCGAATGGTATTGGAAACCCCAAGCCCGTTTAAAGGAATTTTTACCGAAGTAGAGATTACGTTTACAATTCGTCCGTAGCCTAACTGTTTCATGCCTGGAGTTAACGCTTGTGCCAACACCTGATTACACACTACGTGCTGATTAAACGCAATTCTAAATTCATCCAATTCCGCATCAATCGCTTGACCACCAGCAGGGCCACCCGAGTTATTTACCAGAATATTGTACAAGTTTCCTTCTGAAATATGAGCTTCAATAACCTTTTTGAGGTTGTCGGGAGAGTTGAAATCGGCCACTAAATATTGATGACTTGCACTCCCTTGCTTACTCAGTGTAGCAACAGCAGTTTTTAGTTTTTCTTCATTACGCGCAATTAGCGTAACAGAAGCTCCCATCTCGGCTATTTCTTGTGCTGCAGCTAAGCCAATACCTTGCGTACTGCCGCATACCAGAGCGGCTTTACCAGAAAGGTCTAAATTCATATTGTTATTGGATTAAAATTTTGTTTGTTGAAGTAGTTCCTTCTACGGCCACATTCACCATGTAAAAACCCTTTGCAAATCCTTCTAAAGAAATAGAGTTTAGCGCATTTGAGTTTTCAAATTGTTTGTTCAATACTTCAGCCCCGTAAAGGTTAACAATAGAAACCGAAGCGGCTTTATTCGTATTTAAAACCTGAATATTTAATCTATCCTTTGCAGGATTTGGGAATAAACGAACTGAAATTGGATCGGTTGATGACAGCTCAACTCCGCTCACAAATTCTTCACCATCTAAAAACTCATGCCCTACACCAGAAGCACTGGTTGTAAACGACCATACATCACTCCAGTTACTTGTGGTAGAACCAAAAATGGTACGCACTCTCCAAAAGTACTTGGTGTTTGGCGATAAAGCTTCCGCTTTCAAACGTGTATCGTGTCCGTTAGGGTCTTCGCTTATGTAATCAATTTGTTCCGATTTTATGGTTGAGCTAAATCCTGCATTGGTACTCAATTGCACCTCGTACTTATCTACAAAAGGAACTGCCTTCCAATCTAGGAAAATATCAGTTGAAACGCTATCCATACCATTTCTAGGAAACTCCAAACCTGGCTCCATTAGGAAAGTACCGTATAAGTTGATATTGTCTATGTAAACGTTATTGCCGTTACCGTTTTCCAACTCAAATTTTAGCAAGAGATTCTCCACTTTATCAGAAGCATCAAATTTGGTGATGGTTTGTGTAAACCAATCTCCTTTACTCGTTGGGATAAAACTGCCGGCAACTGATTTACCATTTGCTAATACCTCTAAATTGGTAGCCAACTTAGTTACCCATGTTTGACCACAATCGGTACTGGCATACACTTTAAAAATACCATCTGCTGCACTAGGGTTGCGTTCTGCTGTTGCTACTTCAAACGTTAGTTGTGGGTTGATAATGTTACTCATATCAATGGCAGGACTAATTACAGACTCTACCATTCCTTTAAGGTTGTCGTAATTTCTAACGCTTAGATATTTTGTGCCCGAAGGAGCAACACCACCTTCAGAAATTTGCCAGTAGATGTTATCGTTGTCTTCGTTTTCTGGAACCCAGTTGTTAGAAATTGCTTCTGTACTGCTTTCAAAATCTTCTAAAACTGGTAAGAAATTCCCTACCGAACGGTTAACCTGAACATAAGCACTGGCAATTTTAGTTTTGGTTTGTGTGCCATTAGTAACCGTAAGCTTTACTTGGTAGCTACCCGGAAATTTATACGTAACAGTTGGGTTGCGTTCTGTTGAGGTTTCTGGTGTACCTCCTTCAAACTCCCAAGACCAAGAATCTGCACCATAAATAGAAATATCTCTGAAATTAATGCTTCCGTTGGTACAGATTACTCTTTTGTCGCTTTCAAAATCTGCAAAAGATAAATCCAGCACGCCGGCTTTTTCATTATTGGTTTTGGATACTAAGCTGTTACGCTGTGCAACCCATGTATTTAATGCCGCCTGCATTCTAGATACCTGTCCTTTTGTGAACATAGTAGCACAATAGGAGTAGTCCATAAAATTCTGAACATTATCTAGCGAACCACAAGTAGTTCCGTTTAGGTTACAGCTTGTCCAACCTTCGGTGTTTGGCGTGTCAAATACTCCGTCGTCATCGTTACAGTTACTTGCCAAACCCGGGTTATTGGTTCTTCCCCAAGGGTGAGGTAAGTTTAACCAATGCCCTACTTCGTGTGTTAAAGCACGTGATCTTCTAGCAGTACCTGTTCTAACGCTTGAGAAGTAGGTGTACAATAAAATGATACCATCTCTGGTAGGCATTCTGTGCGCTCCTGACGGAAGAAAGGTGTATCCAGCGGCACCGCTACCAATAGATTTTACAATCCAAATGTTCATGTAAGTATCTCGTGGCCACGGGTTCAGTTTTGAACCTTCTCCAGCGTTATTGGTAAGTGAAGTTCTAATTCTATCAATACCATTTGTTGGGTTTCCGCTAGGATCTTTTCTAGCCAATCTAAACTCGATTCTAGCATCGCCCATTCTGCTCTGAAACGCAGGAACAGTAGTAGTTTGATCTTCGTTTTCTAGTTTAAAATCTTCATTTAAAATGCGCATCGCATCGTACACTTCCTTGTTGGTAATGTTTTCGTCTCCATCCTCGTGCAGAATATGGAATACTACTGGAATAATGTAGTCGTAGTCTGCAGCTCTTGACGCGTTGTGTTGCTGATGTTGAATAAAATCAGCAGTAAATTTTTCTAAATGATTTTCTGCTTTAGTAATGTCTTCAGCAAATTCTGGATGGGCTTTTTTAAGGTTTTCATTCAGCATCATATCGGGCTCAGAAAAATCGTGATGATGGTGCTGAGCAATTGCAACTGTGCTAAAAATGCTGAGTGTAATAATGGATAGAAAACGCGTCATATATTCCCCTTGTTTTATTAAAATTTGTGGCTGCAAAAATACAGTTTTCAACACTATAACATTCGGAGCTGTATTTAGGTTTGTTGTTCAGTCAATGAATGTCAGTTTGATTACTTTTATTGGAACGAAAAAACGTAATTATGAAAGCACCTTTTAACCTGAATAAGTGGATTGAGGAGAATAGAGACATCCTTAAACCACCAGTGGGAAATAAGAATTTATACAAAGAAGCAGGCGATTACATTGTAATGATAGTGGGCGGTCCGAACGCACGTAAAGATTATCACTACAACGAGTCGGAGGAATTGTTTTATCAGTTAGAAGGAGACATAAACGTAAGAATTCAGCAAGAAGGCAAGGCTGTTGATATATCAATTAAAGAAGGAGAAATGTTTTTGCTGCCTGCTAATACGCCGCACTCACCTATGCGCCCAGCCAACACAGTTGGATTGGTAATTGAGCGCGTTAGAAAGGGAACGGATATGCAAGACGGTTTGCTTTGGTTTTGCGATAACTGTAACCACAAACTGCACGAAACTTATTTTCCGTTAACGAATATTGAGCAAGATTTTCTGCCGAGGTTTAAGGAGTATTACAATTCTGAGGAATTGCGCACTTGCGATAAGTGCGGTACGGTGATGGAAACGGATGAGCGCTTTGTTTAGCTAATTGCTATTCGTCACCAGAAATTTTTCTTCTCAAACTTTTTTTATCCGATAATTTCTTTTTGGAAGCCAAGCGCTCCAGTTTAGCTGCTTTTGAGGGCTGGGTTGGTTTTCTTTTTTTCGGTTTTTCGAGGGCCTTGTTGAGTAGCTGAACCAATTTTTTAATGGCAATTTCCTTGTTCTGCGCTTGAGAGCGTTTGTCCTCGCAAGCAACCATCAGTGCATCCTCTTTTGTGAGTTTGTTGGCATACTTTTCTTTAATGGCAGCCTTTTCTGCCTCCGACAACAGCGCTGATTGCTCCACATTAAACGTTACTTGAACCCGTGTTTCTACCTTATTGGCATGCTGACCACCAGGGCCGCTGCTGCGCGAGGTGCTAATGTTTAGCTCGGGCAGAATTAAGTCAATATGGATGTTGCGAGTTGCCATACTTTTAGAACAAGTGGAGGAGGTTAGGGTTTGGGGGGCGGAACAGCTTTTCAATAAAGTTTATGGATACCTACAATTCTCAGCTAAAAACCAAATTGAAATGGATAAAAAACTTAGAAAGCTATTGAAGTTGATAAAGGATGAAGGGGGTTTGGGTGAGTTTATGTGAGGTTGGAGCTGACATTGTACAGTCTATTGGTTGTTAAACGATGAACCTAAAAATGTAGGTTTTATAAACTATATTCTTGTTAGGTAATACACTATCTATAAAGCTTACCTCACCTTGAAAAAGGTACCACATACCCCAATAAAGACAGCTTCCTCACCTAAAATACTGGTGCCATATACAGATAGTATCCATAGGTCCACACGTTGTGTATTACTTTCTATTACAAATGTAGTAGGCTTTGAAAATAAGTTCATTAACCCCCCGACAATGAAGTTTTCATTGTCACTTTGCTTTTCTATTTCATGTTCTACATAATCTGAGAAATCAGATTTAGTTGGATTGGACAGCACTAATCCGATAGAAATTATCCATAGAAGTAATATGCGTTTTATAATTTGATCCTTTGTCGGCTTTTGAATTAACCATTTCATGTTTGCCATTTTTTGTTGTTTGATAAGCTGCATCAAGTTCCTTGCCAAAATAGTTATTAACCTGCCCTGGAATTTTGAAGGTGCAACAAGGAGTAGACACGCTGCGGTGGTAATGTCGTTTATTTGAAATGTTGATCAGTTAATCGTTCGAATTACAAATTCTAGCTATCAACTTTTGGAAAATAAGCATGGAAGAAGCTCGAGTAGTAGTATACTCGGGTTTTCTTTTTGGTTAAAAATAGAGGCTCCAAACGAGCCCAAAATCCCATTGATTTTTTTTCTAATTTGCACTTGAAATAGCGGCTAAAACGGCCGGTGTACCCTAAAGTGTACCCTAATGGAAGATTTAAACATAAAAAAAGGATCCCAACTTTCGTTGAAATCCTTTCTGCTTTTCAGCTCCTCCTCTTGGGCTCGAACCAAGGACCCTCTGATTAACAGTCAGATGCTCTAACCAACTGAGCTAAGGAGGAATATGTTTTTGATTTTTACGTCTTATCTGACCTTCAAACCTATTCTTACGTGTCTGTCTTAGTTAAGCTCAGTTCTGAGCCCTGTCTGCCGACAGGCAGGTAAGGAGGAATTTTAGAGCGGCAAAACTAATTGTTTTTATAAATCCGCAAATCTTTTTTAAAAAAAATCACTCGCTTTTTAGTGGCTTTTTTATGTCGGGTATATTTGCAGCCTCAAAATCAGAAAATCATGAGCAAAAAATACAACGTATTTGGAATTGGAAACGCTTTGGTGGACATAGTAACTGAAGTAAACGATCAATTTTTAGAAGACCACGATATTGAAAAAGGACTAATGACCTTAGTGGACGAAGAGCGCCAAACGCAGCTTTCAAATGCCATTAATATGGAAAAGAGCAACCTACAATGCGGTGGATCGGCGGCCAATTCAATAATTGCAGTTGCTCAATTTGGTGGTTCAAGCTACTATTCGTGTAAAGTGGCAAACGATGAGTTGGGTGAGTTTTATCGCAAAGATTTAAAGTCAAATGGTGTACACTCCAATCTCGATCACCAAACTTTAGAAGAGGGAATTACAGGAAAATGCTTAGTGATGACGTCTGAGGACGCCTCTAGAACTATGAACACCTTTTTGGGAATTACTTCAAATTACTCTAAAGCTGAAATTGCAGAAGAGGCCATAAAAGATAGTCAGTATGTGTACATTGAAGGTTATTTAGTTACTTCTGAAAATGGTCAAGAAGCCATGAAACACGCCAAAAAAATTGCAGAAGAAAACGGAGTAAAAACAGCCTTGACTTTTTCTGACCCTTCTATGGTAAAGTACTTTAGAGAGCCAATGCAAGAAGTTGTGGGTGCAAGTGTAGATCTGCTTTTTTGCAACGAAGAAGAGGCAATGCTCTTCACAGGCAAAGACAATTTAGAGGAGGCACGTGAAGCACTCAAAAGAGATGCAAAGCGCTTTGTTATTACTCAAGGAGAAAACGGTGCTATAATTTTTGACGGTGATACGTTTATTGATATTGAGCCGTATAAAGTGAACGCGATTGACACTAACGGTGCAGGAGATTTATTTGCAGGTGCGTTCCTGTATGGAATTACCAATGGTAGAAGTTTTGCCGATGCGGGTAAATTAGCTTCATTGGCATCTTCTAAAGTGGTGGCTCAATTTGGACCACGACTAGAGTGGCATCAGGCTAAGGATGTTCTGAAGCATTTAAACATGGGGTAAACTTACAGTAAGGTAGGTTCAGCACTTTCGTATCCGATATCTGGCGGTAAGTTTTCTTGAGTAGCGGCTGCTACAGCTAGGGAATCACAGCGTTCGTTTTCAGGTATATTGGCATGACCTTTTACCCACTCTAATTTTACGTTGTGCTTTGGGTAGATGCGTAAAAACCTGCGCCATAAGTCTGGATTAGCTTTTTTGGCGAAGCCTTTTTTCTGCCAACCCCAAACCCATTTTTTTTCAATAGAGTTTACTACGTATTTAGAGTCAGAATAGATGGTTACATCGTGGTTTTCGCCTTTTAAAGTTTCAAGTGCAACAATTACCGCCAATAATTCCATGCGGTTATTGGTGGTTTTTCTGAAACCACCAGATAACTCTTTTCGATGAGTTCCGGCCAATAGCACAATGCCATAACCTCCGTTACCGGGGTTTCCTTTGGCAGCGCCGTCTGTGTAAATTGTAATAGTTGCGATAGCTTTAGCTTAGCTCGCTAAAGTATGCGCTTTTTTTGATAAAAGTTGCTCAGCAGCTTCCAACATAGCTTGTGCGTCGTAACCACATTCTCTGTATAACTCCGCTTGTGAGCCGTGCTCCACAATTCTATCTGGAATACCTAATCGTTTAACTTTTGCTGCATAACCATGGTCTGCCATAAACTCAACAATGGCACTTCCAATTCCTCCGTCTAAACATCCGTCTTCAACGGTGATAATTTTATCAAACTTGCCGAAAACTTCGTGCAGCATAACTTCGTCAATAGGTTTTGCAAATCGCATATCGTAATGCGCTGCGGAAATTCCTTTTTCAGCCAATGTATTGCAAGCATCAACAGCTAGGTTTCCTATTGGACCAAAAGTTAAGATGGCGATATCGTCACCAGATTTTACTTTCCGACCAGTTCCCACTTTAATTTCTTTAAGCGGCTTTTTCCAATCGGTCATAACGCCATTACCTCTTGGATAACGAATTACCCATGGAGCAGCATTTTTCTCCAACTGCCCAGTGTACATTAGGTTACGCAATTCTTCCTCGTTCATTGGCGAAGAAACAACCATATTTGGAATACAACGCATGTAAGGGATATCATAAGCCCCGTGATGCGTTGGCCCATCCGCTCCAACTAATCCCGCTCGATCCAGACAAAATACTACGTGTAAATCTTGGATAGCAACATCATGCACTACAGAATCGTATGCCCGCTGCATGAATGAACTGTAAATGTTACAGAAAGGCACAAGTCCTTGAGTGGCCATTCCGGCAGAGAAAGTAACGGCATGCTGTTCTGCAATTCCCACATCAAAAGCTCTATCTGGCATTGCTTCCATCATAAATTTAAGTGAAGAACCAGAAGGCATTGCAGGTGTAACACCCATTATTTTATCGTTCTTTTCGGCTAACTCGATTATCGTGTGACCAAACACATCTTGAAACTTTGGTGGTTGAGGATTTTTGGGAACAACTTTTACAATTTCACCGGTTTCTTTATTAAACAAACCTGGTGCATGCCACGTAGTCGGACTACCTTCTTCTGCAGCAAAATAACCTTTACCTTTCTTTGTTAGGCAGTGTAAAATTTTTGGACCTGGTATATCTTTTAAATCCTCTAAAACCTTTTTAACTCTGATGGTATCGTGACCATCAATAGGACCAAAATAACGCCATTGAAGCGACTCAAAATAGTTTGATTCATTAAGCAATGAATGCTTAACCGCATTTTCTACCCTAGCAGCAATTACTTGTGCGTTGGGTCCGAACTTAGAAATCTTGCCTAATAAATTCCACACTTCGTCTTTAACCTTGTTGTAGGTGTGCGAAGTACTGATATCGGTAAGATATTCTTTAAGTGCACCAACATTCGGGTCGATAGACATGCAGTTATCGTTCAATACAACAATCATGTTGGTGTTTTCTACGCCACCGTGGTTTAACCCTTCAAAAGCCAACCCTGCTGTCATTGCTCCATCGCCAATTACGGCAATATGTTGCGTATCGTGTTCACCTTTGTGACGATTAGCAACGGCCATGCCCAATGCAGCCGAAATTGATGTACTTGAGTGTCCAACACCCATCGCATCGAATTCGCTTTCTTTTCTTTTCGGAAAGCCAGAAATACCGTTGTATTTACGGTTAGTATGGAAAACATCTCTTCGGCCAGTTAATATTTTGTGTCCGTATGCTTGGTGGCCAACGTCCCAAACTAATTGGTCTTTAGGGGTATTAAATACATAATGTAAAGCCACGGTAAGCTCTACTACACCCAGGCTAGCACCAAAGTGACCTCCTTTTTGAGATACTAGGTCGATTATGTAATCTCTTAGTTCAAAAGCAATTTGAGGAAGGTCTTCTTCTTTGAATTTTTTTAGGTCGTCAGGTGAGTTAATCTGACTTAATAGCGGACCTGGTTTTATTTCCTTTTCCATAATTGAGTGTGTTCCGTGGTGCAAATATACATTTTAAGCACCCATTGAATCTTAAGTACAATCAGACAGAAGGTTAGGTTCAATACAGTTGTATTATTTGTAGAGAAAAGGAACTAAATCATAGTGCCATTAGATAGTTGATTCAATCTCGTTTATTATCTGCTCTTTTTGTAAAACGCCAGACTGCCTCCAAACAGGACTTCCATCTTTAAACAACATCATGGTAGGAACGCCTCTAATCTGAAACTTATCCGAAAGAGCAGGGTTTTTGTCTACGTCAATTTTTATAACGCGAACTTTTCCAGAAAGATCTTTAGCCACCTCTTGAATAATTGGACTTAGCATTTTACAAGGTCCACACCAGTCGGCATGAAAATCGATTAATACCGGCTTATCGCCGTTTACTATTTCAGAAAAACTTGCCATTATTTTAGTTTGTTTTTATCGAAATTAATAGCCCATAAGCCCCTTAAGTCGTTCAGTTTGTAACCAATTGCCTTGTCCATTGGGTAGGCGTTAAGTATTGTTTCGTAGGTTTCTTCTCGCATAGATACTCCCGGTTCTCCGTGGCAGTTTAAACACATCGGTTGAATCAAAATAGGGTGATAGTAAGCTATTGTATTACTATCTATCAAAAAAGTGAACGGACTTAGTTTTTCGTTGGCGCTTTGAGCGCGTTCCATTAACTTGATTAAGTGTTTTTCCTCTTTACTTGGTTTGTTTTCGGTGTTGCGCGTTCTTTTTGCTATTCGTTTAATTTCAACACCTTCTGCTGTTGAAACCGAGTCAACTATTGGATTTGCCTTTAGTTGACAGGCATAAATTGCGCTGTCTAATCCTTTAGAAGCAATCTGTGCCTTGAGCTCTACCGAAAGCGCCCCGAAACTCTTTTTAACCAACTTTTTGCCATAAGCTTGAGCCAACTCCAATTCAGCTTTAGAGAGCTGCGGCTGTGCAACTTTGTTTTCTCCTGAACAGGAAATAACCAAGCCTGCTAATACGACAACAATAAATCGCATATTACTTAACAACTGGGTTTCCGGCTGCTTTCCAAGCATCAAAGCCACCCATTAAATTATATACTTTGGTAAAGCCCGCGGTAGCCAACTTCTCTGACGCATTGGCGCTTCTTCCACCAAGTTTACAGTAAACATAAATAGGTTGGTTTTTATCAAACTTGGCTACTTTGTCCATAAAACCAGGTTGCGTAATGTCAATGTTTTCAGCTCCTTCAATATATCCTTGAGCTACCTCACCTGCTGTTCTAACATCTAACAATACCCCAGGTTGTGTTTCCAGAAGGGTAACAATTTCTTCCACCTCCACGTCATTTATTCTTTTGGTTTCCTGATTATTTCCAGAAGTTTCGGTATTTCCACAGGCAACAAAAAATAATGCGCTGAATAGTAAAGTATATAATGCTTTCATAGTTATAATTGTTTTTGCAATTGTAAAATGATTCGACTTTGTTTATCAGTAACGAAGGTCACATTTTCTAGTAGACAGTCATAATTTTTGACAACTCTTTTCTTTTGATATTTGGTACGCTTGCGTTTTCTGCGGGATAACCCACAGGTATGAGCAAATACGCCCTTTCGTTTTCGGGTCGATTGAGCACCTTGGCTAAAAAGTTCATAGGGCTAGGGGTATGCGTTAAGGACACTAAACCGGCTGCAGTTATGGCGTTTAACAACATACCAGTTGCAATTCCAACCGATTCGTTTACGTAGTAATTGTTAGATTTTCCGTCTTCTGTTTTTTCGTAAACCTCTTTAAATACAATGATTAACCAGGGGGCAATTTCTAAAAATGGTTTGATATGATTGGTTCCAAATTTTTTCAAATCATCTAACCATTCATCACTCATACGACCGTGGTAATTTTCAAATTCTTCTTTTTCGGCTGCTGCTCTAATTTTAGATTTTACTTCGTCACTTTGGACGGCACAAAAATGCCACGGCTGTTTATGTGCGCCACTCGGTGCGGTGCCAGCAGTTTTTATAATTGTTTCAATGATTTCTTGCGAAACGGGTTTATCAGAGAATTCGCGAACCGACCGTCTTGTGTTAGATAATTCATAGAATCTTTCGAGACGTTCTTTTGATTCGTTAGATGAAAGTTCCTTGTGATTTAACGGAATAAAGACTTCTGAATGTTGCATTTTTGCGACTAAAATACGCACGAATACCCAATGAAGAGAATCGCAATTTTAGCATCTGGTGGAGGGAGCAATGCAAAAAAGTTTCTTGAGCATTTTAAGCAGAGTAAAGTGGCACAAATTGCACTTATAGTCACCAATAACTCAAGCGCCGGAGTTTTAACTCACGCAAAAGATTTTAATGTACCAGCCTTGGTTTGGAACAAAAATGTTTTAACCAACCCAGAGGAACAGTTAGCTGCATTAGAACAACACCAAATAGACTTTGTGGTTTTGGCTGGATATTTAAAACAAATACCCGAACTACTTGTGCGGGCATTCCCCAACAGCATCTTTAATATACACCCAGCTCTGTTGCCCCATTATGGGGGCAAGGGGATGTACGGAATGAACGTACATAAGGCGGTAAAAGCAAATAATGAAAAGTTTTCGGGACCAACAATTCATTTGGTAAACGAAGAATACGACAGGGGCGAAATTCTATTTCAGGCTAAAGTTGAGTTATCACCTGATGACAGTGCAGAGAGTATAGCAAAAAAGGTATTGACTTTAGAGCATAAACATTATTCATCTATAGTTGAGCAGTACATACAATCTCATTAACGTATCGTTAATTCGTTAAACCGCTTGATTTAAACCTTTTCGCGTTTTTCATTAAGGTTACTTTTGCCAAAATTTTAAAACATAAATTATCGATTTAAATATGAATAACTACATGGAAACCATTTACGATTTGGGTATTCAGTTTGGGACAAAGATTTTAGGTTGTATTGGAGTTCTAATCATTGGCTTTTGGGTTCTTGGATACATCATGGGAATTATCAAAAGGGGTTTTGATAAAAGAGGTATCGACCCGTCTTTGAAACCGTTTTTAATAGGAATCATAAGCACGCTTTTTAAAGCGCTTATCGTAATTAGTGCCCTAAGCGTTTTAGGAATTGAAATGACTTCGTTTGCGGCAATTGTAGGTGCGGCTGGTTTAGCTGTTGGTATGGCTTTGTCTGGTACACTTAGCAATTTTGCAGGTGGAGTTATGATCTTAATCTTTAAGCCTTTTAAAGTAGGCGATGTGCTTGAAGCTCAAGGCTATACCGGTTCGGTTAAAGAAATTGGGATTTTCAACACGATAATGAATACTCCTGATAACAAAACGATAATTATTCCAAATGGAGGTCTTTCTTCTGGGTCCATGGTTAACTATTCTACTGAGCCAACACGTCGAGTTGATTTTACAGTAGGTATTGGTTATGGTGACGATTACGATAAAGCAAAAGCTGTAATGGAAAAATTCATTGCTGAAGACGCTAGAATTCTTATGGACCCAGCTCATTTTATTGGTTTACATACGCTTGCGGATAGTTCTGTAAATCTTGCAGTTCGGGTTTGGGTTAACGCTGCTGATTATTGGGGAGTTTATTTCGATATGAACGAAAAGATTTATAAAAACTTTGGAAACGAAGGTTTAAACATTCCTTTTCCACAAATGGACGTACACGTGCACAACGTAAAATAATCGATGCTGAAAAAAGTATTATTTACACTAGCGATACTAGCAATAGTATCTGGTTCAAACGCTCAAGACACAACAGCTGCAGAAGAAAGTCCTTGGACCAGAGAAGGGTTATTTGATCTTTCTATTTCGCAAACGAGTGTAATTAACTGGGCTGCTGGGGGACAAAATTCCTATTCTGGAAATGCGTTATTCAAGTATTCAGCGAATTACAAAAAAGGAGATTGGAGGTGGAACAACGATCTTACCATGAGCTATGGTGGAATTGCACAAGGAGATATTGCTTGGCAAAAAACGGATGACCGCTTAGAGTTTAATTCAAAGGTGAGCAGAAAAGCAACGAAAGTATGGTCTTACGCCGCTTTTGTAAATTTTAGAACTCAGTTTTTTGATGGTTTTGCATTACCAGATGATTCAACTTTAATTTCTACTTGGATGGCGCCAGGTTATTTAACCTTTGGTTTAGGTATTGATTACACTCCAAATGATTATTTCTCTGCTAATATTTCACCAGTTGCCGGTAAATTAACTTTTGTGGCACAGCCTCAATTGGCAGATGCAGGAGCTTTTGGTGTTGAAGCGGCTGAATACGATACCAACGGAGTTAAAACAAAAGATGGAGCAGCTTACCGATTTGAATTAGGGGGAAATGTTAGTCTTCAATTCAAGAAAGAAATCATTAAAAACGTAGAATTAGACACCAAGTTAAACTTGTTTTCTAATTACCTAGAAAACCCAGGAAACGTTGACATAAACTGGGATTTACTATTGAATATGAAAATCAATAAATGGCTAAGTGCTAGTTTGATTTGTAACTTAATCTATGATCACGATATCGATATTACTGTTGATATCGACAATGATGGAGTTAATGATGCAGTAGGTCCAAGAACTCAGTTTAAAGAGGTGTTGGGAGTTGGTCTTAACATGAAGTTTTAAAATTATTTTTGATGCCCTTAATGGGTGTCAAATCATACATAGCAAAACATTACGCAGCCTTTTTGGTCAACAGGTCCAAAAAGGCTGTTTTGCATCCTCACGATGCTCAACAAAAGGTATTTAAAAGCCTTATTGACAAAGCCAATGATACCAAGTTTGGGAAAGACCACAATTTCAACCAAATAACCGATTACACTTCGTTTAAGCAACGGGTGCCGCTGCGCGAGTACGAAGACTTTAAACCCTACATAGATTTGATGCTGAAAGAGGAGCAAAATGTGCTTTGGCCCGGTTTTCCTATCTATGTCTGCAAAACATCAGGTACAACTTCTGGAGCCAAATACATTCCTATTTCAAAAGAGTCGATAAGCAACCATATAAACTCTGCAAAGCTGGCATTGCTTTACTACATTCATAATACTGGAAAAAGTGATTTTGTAGATGGTAAAATGATCTTTTTACAAGGGAGTCCTCAATTAGATATTGAAGGAAAATTGAGAAAAGGTAGGTTGAGTGGAATTGTGGCCAACCATGTTCCTGCTTATCTTCAACGTAATCGTTTACCCAGCATGCAAACCAATTGTATTGACGAATGGGAAACTAAAGTGGATAAAATTGTTGAGGAAACTCAAAAAGAGGATTTACGCTTAATAAGTGGGATTCCCTCGTGGGTTCAAATGTATTTTGAGCGTTTGATTCAATGTACCGGTAAAACAGATATTCAATCAATCTTTCCGAACTTCTCGTTGTTTGTTTACGGTGGGGTTAATTACGAACCCTATCGACCGGTTTTCGAAAAATTGATTGGCACAACCGTACCTTCGGTAGAGACATATCCTGCATCAGAGGGTTTTATTGCTTTTCAGGATGAACAACCGCACAGTGGATTATTGCTGGTTGTAAACGATGGTATTTTTTACGAGTTTATTCCCACCGAAGATTACCACTCTGAGAACCCTAGGCGACTCTCGTTAGAGGAGGTAGAAATAGGAGTTAATTACGCCATTGTTTTAAATACCAATGCAGGCCTTTGGGGATACGTAATTGGTGACACGGTAAAGTTTGTATCAAAAAATCCTTATCGAATAATAGTCTCGGGACGCATCAAACACTTTACTTCTGCATTTGGTGAGCATGTAATTGGAGAAGAGGTTGAAAAAGCACTGAAAGCGGGCATGGAAACCTGTGGTGGGTCTGTAAGGGAATTTCATGTAGCTCCTGAAGTAAAACCGTCAGATGGCTTGCCCTATCACGAATGGCTTATTGAATTTGAAGAAGAACCCCAAAACATGAGTGAGTTCGCTCAAGCGATAGACACATCACTTCAGAACCAAAATCCTTATTACAGAGACTTAATAACTGGAAAAGTTTTGGAGCCGTTGCATATCGCAGCTTTAAAAGCAGGAGCATTTATGGAAGCCATGAAATCGAGAGGTAAGCTAGGTGGGCAGAATAAAATACCACGGCTAGCAAACGACAGGAAATTTGCCGACGAGCTCTCAAAACATAAATAATTGAAAGGAATTGGTAGTTGTTAGGAATCAGGCTACTTTTGCCAGCCAATAAAACACACAATATGTTAAATCGAATAATAAAGTTTGTTCTCATTGCAATTGTTTCAGCAACAATGGTTTATGAGTTTTATGATGGCAATATTGGTAATGGTATCATGTACCTATTAATTGATGGCATTATTGTTTTGTTGTTGTTTAAGCACGAAGTAAATCTGCTGGCATTTTTTCAGATAAGAAGAAGCAAGTTTGATAGTGCTAAAAAAATTTTGGCATGGGTAAAAAAGCCAGAGCAGATGCCTAAAAAGCAACAGGCTTATTATTACTTCTTAAATGGCCTAGTTGAAAGCCAAAGCAACGCAATGACCAAATCTGAAAAGCACTTCAAAAAAGCACTGAACACAGGTTTAAATATGAGTCACGATATTGCAATGGCTAACTTAAATTTAGCTGGAATTGCTATGGCAAAGCGACGCAAACGCGAAGCACTAAACTACATTGCTCAAGCTAAAAGGCATGATAAAGCTAAACTACTTACCGACCAAATTAAAATGCTTAAAGGCCAAATGGGTCGCATATAGCAATTAACATTTTCGGGTGAATAAGTAGAGTCGGCTAGACCTGAAAAAGGTTGTGGTCATAAGCCAGTTTTGAACAAAACACACAATAGTATTATGACTACTGAATTTCCTAACGTAAGAGTTTTATTGGTTGAGAGTGATGAGGTGAACATTTTTGTAATGGAAAAAACCTTAGGTAAAAAGTTTCACCTCACTATTGCCAGAAACGGTGTTGAGGCTCTACATTTTGTACACAAAAAGACACGCGATTTGGTGCTTACTGAGATTAGGCTTAATCACAGCATGGACGGGGTAGAAGTTATGGAAGAATTCAGAAAAAACTCTATGAACGACAGTGCCGAGATTTGGGCAATTACTAGTGTTGGTTTACCTGAAGATGATAGTTATTTTAAGGATCTTGGCTTTGACAGATACATTTCAAAACCATTAAATCATGGTGAGCTTATAGAAGCGATAAAAGAGGCTTTACCGCAACGTGTTTGCGCTTAATACTTAGAATGGGGAAATTGTAAACCCAATTGAATAGGGCAATAGTTCATGACCTTGACTAGGCTCAAATAACCTCGATAAACTATAGTAACCAACCAAGCCTACGCGTCCGTAACCCACTCTGGTCGTAATTCCGTATCTTCTTTCTGCTAATAAAGGTTGTATAAAGTTGCTGTATCTGCCTTCATCAGTTCTAGTGGTAGAATACCCCCCCAATCTAAACCCGGCTTTAAACCCGACAGAGGCCTTCCAGCTATGTCCTTTTTCGTTGGGTTTTGTTCTAAAACGTATCTCAACTGGTATATCAAAATAGTTTGTAGTGTACGAGTTCCTTTTATAGGAGGAGTCCGATTTTATAGGTAAAAAAGTTGCGTATCCCTCTCCTGTAGCGGTATCAATGTTTTGCGTGTAACCGTTGTTAAAATACTTTGCGTGAGAGTAACCGATTCCAATAGCACCGCTAAGCACCTTAGCTTTAAATTGGTGATCGTAAAAGATTTGAATGTCGTTTCCATAACCAAGGTTGAAGTTGACTCCTTGAGGAGCATTTACAACTCCAGCGTAGTTGATATCAATCAATAGGTTGTCTTTTTTTATAGGTCTATTAGCAACTTTAGACTTTGTTTTTTCCTCAGGCTCTTCTTTTTTCTCTTCTTCTTGAGCATAAGAAAACCCCGTTAAAAGCAAGCTAAAAATCAGTGATATTAAAAGATGTTGTCTCATAACTGGCAGCAAAAGTATGTTTTATAGTGTGGGTTGCACTTTAAATAAATTGAAATTGTTTTTTGGTAAACGGTGCACAACAAATCCTAGTATATGCCTGTATATTTGAAACATGAATTTACTACAACCGATACTCCGAGAACTGTTAGCGTTAATATTAATTGCAGGTTTTTTTACTTCTTTCGGGCAGTATTTAGATCTTAAATCTTTTGGAAGATATGACTCCATTAAAGTTGAAGCCTTTGGAAAAGATTATCGATTTCCTTGGGTAGGAGGCTTTAATACTCCGCAGTTTTCAGCAGCTGATCTAAACCAAGATGGCAACCTTGATTTATTTGTTTTTGACCGAGATGGTTTTGTAGTTCGTACCTTTATTAATGGTGGAACACCAAATACCATTGATTACGATTACAATCCCGATTACGAATTTGGTTTTCCATTGATGTGGGACTATGGTATTTTATACGATTACAATCAAGATGGTAAACACGATTTATTTACCTCCTACAATGGCGATTTTAGGGTGTTTAACAACCTTTCTACAAGTGGCACTCCTCAAGATGCGAACTACAAACTAAGGAGGTTTAAAAGCCCGTACGACTCAACTCAAAAAGTTGATTTTTTATCTCACAAGTATTTTTTGAGCGCTAATAACTACATATATACAAACGTGTTTAACGGAAATGCTGACTTTCCTGCTCTGGTAGATATTGATGACGATGGTGACATGGACATTTTTGCCTTTGGTAATAATTCAAACAGTGTTGGATTCTATAAAAACATTTCGCAAGAAACTTACGGTGTTCCAGACAGTTTAGATTTTAGATTTATTACAGGCTGTTGGGGACATTTTGCCGAAGACAATTTTACCTTCAGATTGTATTTGGCGGATTGTAAACGAAGTGGAATATCGGTTTCTAAATCCAATCCTATGACGTTCTCTAGCGGAAGCCGACATGAAGGCTCAACCGTATTAATTCACGACTTTGATGCAAATGGTCAAAAAGACATAGCGCTAGGAGATGTTGATTACAATAGTGTTGTGGTAGCATTTAACAATGGAACCACTGCCGATGCCAACATGACTGCACAGGATACTGCGTTTCCGCGCTACAACAAGCCAGTAGACGTGCAGCGTTTTCCCGCAAACTTTATGATTGATATTGATAATGATGGTATAAAGGATTTTATTTCAGCACCTAACGCAGAAGATTTGTTTATCAATATTAACCAAGTGCACTATTACAAGAATCTGCGCCAAACAAATTTGCCTAACCTTAGCTTCCAAGGAAACGACTTTTTGGTTGGAGATATGATTGACGTTGGAACCAATGCCTACCCTCTGCTTATCGATATAGATGGCGATACATTGTTGGATATCCTATTAGGTAACCGTGGTGTGTTTTCAAGTATCGGTGTTTACGAAAGTCGCATTGTGTACTTCAAAAACATAGGAACCAAAACAAATCCATCTTTTGAGTTAATTACCCGAGATTTTCTGTCTTTGCCGAATGGAGTTGATACTGGCTTGTATCCCACAGCGGGCGATTTAGATAACGACGGTGATATCGATCTATTAATGGGAACTGAAAGAGGTAATCTTTATTTCTATGAAAATGTTGCTAGTTCCCCAACCGATTCCTGTCAGTTTATGATTAAGAGTATGCCATTTAGCAGCAAAATTTTTGGGAAATCTTTACGTCCATTCCTCTACGACATTAACAAAGACGGAAAGTTAGATGTGCTTTGCGGAGACCAAACGGACGGAATTACCTATTACAAAAATGTTGGAACTGCTTCATCACCAGATTTCGACCCAAATCAAGCGACCTATAATTTTGGTGGTTTACGCTCTAAAAATCAACAAGGAAACGGTTATTTATCCCCATTTATGGCAAAGTTGGATACCAATGGTGCTTATGACTCAAACGGTAAAGAGTATCTTTTTGCAGGAACAGGCAACGGCTACTTATATGTGCTTAGTGATTTAGATACGGTTTCTCGTACTCAAGGAACGGTGGTAGATAGTTTTTATGTGTATGCCCGAGAGTTTTGCATAACTGGTGGTGATTTGACCGGAGACAATAAAATGGACTTGATTTACGGACACAAAACGGGTGGCTTGTCTGTGTTGTTAAAAGATGGTGGTAATATAATTGTGCAACCCCCAAAAGAAGAACATAAAGACACCATTTCAGTAATGGAGACTTCACAAAGTCATCAAAAGATTCAGGTTTATCCGAACCCAACAAATGGCAGCGTAACCATTCAAGGGTTGGAGTTGGATGTGAATTATAATAGCGTACTTTTTGATATTAACGGAACGATAGTCTGGGAAGGTGAGCTGTTAAATGGTAAAGTGATTGATCTAGAACACATGCTGCGTGGAGTTTATTTCTTACAAATTGATTCTCCAGAAACGCACCAGTCGGTTAAAATTGTAAAACATTAACCTGAGCTAAAAAACATCCTAGCAGGTATTACTGTCTATTTTTGCGAAGTCCTATGATAGAGCAAGCTAAAAATAGACCGTACATTATTGCTGGACCTTGCAGCGCAGAGTCTGAAGAGCAGTTGCGTGCAGTTGCTGCATCACTTACACAAAATGGTATTGTTGATTTGTTTAGGGCTGGAGTTTGGAAACCACGAACACGGCCAGGAACTTTTGAAGGAATAGGTGTGCAGGCACTGCCCTGGCTACAGAACCTACAAAGTGAATTTAACTTGCCCATAACCATTGAAGTAGCAAATGCCGATCATGTTGAGCTTGCTTTAAAACACAACATCACTAACTTTTGGATTGGCGCAAGAACAACCGTTAACCCATTTTATGTGCAAGAAATTGCCGATGCACTGAAAGGAGTAGAGGCGAATGTGCTGGTTAAAAATCCAATTCATCCAGACATAGATTTATGGACAGGTGCAGTTGAGAGAATAGTGTCTGCTTGCGTTGAGTCAAATGTTGGAGCAATTCATAGAGGATTTTCAACCTTCCAGACTTCGCAGTATAGAAATATTCCACGTTGGGAGATTCCAATAGAACTCAAGAGAAGATTGCCAAACCTATCGCTCATTTGCGATGTGAGTCATATTGCGGGTTCTAGAGACCTAATAGCAGAGCTTTCACAAAAAGCAATTGACCTTGGGATTAAAGGGTTAATGGTTGAAACGCATCCAAATCCAAAAGAGGCTTTAAGCGATGCACAGCAACAAATAACACCAGAAAAGCTTTACGACATAGTATCGAGTTTGGTTCTAAAATCAACCTCAATAGGGGATAACGTATTTATTAATACTCTAGATGAGTTGCGGGCCCAGATAGACAAGATTGATGAGGATATTGTAAACGCAATTTCTTCTAGGTTGGCTTTAACTCGAGAAATTGGGAGTTATAAAAAAGAAAATAACGTTACGGTTTTTCAATTAGAGCGTTGGAAAGAAATTGTAGCTTCGCGCAGTGCAGCAGGTGAAAACCTAGGTTTAGAACGCGATTTTATACACAAACTATACGAGGTGATTCACTCAGAATCAATAAGAATACAAACCGAAATGGTGGAGAGTAAATTATCGAGCTAAGCTCATAATTTTCGTGAATAAATCAGTCTCCAAGTAGCCTTCAGAAATTTTAGCTTTTAAACCGTGTTTCTCGATAGCTTTTGCAGTTTTCTCTCCAATAGCTAAGCAAACTGTATCTTCTCGCATTTCGTGATTAGCTAAATAAGCATCAACGTTGCTAGGACTTGTGAATAGGATTAAATCGAATTCGGTAGGAGCAGTCCAATTATTTGGAATAGTATCGTAAAAAACGATTTCATCAACTTTGTCTGCTTTGTCTTTTTTCTTTAGGGTTCCAAAACTTTGTTTGCCAAGTGGCACAAGAACCTTAGCTCCATTTGCAACGGAAAGAAAATCCTCAGAAATTTCTTCAGTTTTTACGCTACTAGAACCGATGTAATCAATTCTATTGGTCCACTTTTTTACCTCTTTAGCGGTACCGGTGCTCAAAGCAGCAAATGAATAATCTTCTTGATTAATCTCGGTATAAGTTTGAAAAAAGAGCTTAGCACTTTTTGGCGAATTGAAAAATATCCAATCAGTTTTTGGCAAAGCAGGTAAGGGTTCAACTGCTTCCAACATTATTTGCGATGACGCAACTACATCAAATCCTTCCGCTAGTAGGCTTCTTACCAACCAGCCACATTCAATAGGTTCTCTTGTTATTAGAATACTTTTCATGGGCGCGAAATTAATTTATTCAGAACTTTTTCGACCAATTTCTCAGGGTTTGTGTCAAAAAAATGAAGGTTTATAGGTGAGTCGTTAACAGTTTTTGCGAACGAAACCCAAACATGGAATTCATTACCAACCTTTTCGGCATAAGCGCCGAGTGGTAATTGGCAGCCGCCATTACAACCTTTCAAGATACCTCTTTCAATATCAATACACTCTTTTACCAGGGAGTGGTTCAGCTGCAAAACAGCCTCTGCAATAGCAGCATCAGTAGATCGCACTTGTAAGCCTAACACCCCTTGTGCCGGTGCGGGAATGAATTCTTTTATGTCTAATTCTAATAGCTCTAAGTCAGAAACATCTAACTTAAGCCGGCTAATTCCAGCATGTGCAAGAACAATCGCATCAAAGTCGCCAGAACGGAGCTTTTCAATTCTTGTAGGAACATTTCCTCTAATGTCTTTTAAGGTAATATCCGGGCGATGTTGTTTAAGCTGAACTTTTCTTCTAGCTGAACTGGTTCCAACAACGGCGCCTTCTGTTAATCGAAACTTTCCGGTTCCTACTTTTTCTTTTCGAACTAAAAGAACATCAGCAGGATTGGCTCGATAACTTACAGCGCCAATGGTAAGGCCTTCTGGCGAAGTGGTTTCTAAATCTTTGTGAGAATGTACTGCTAGGTCAACAGATTCATTCAGCAGTTGATCTTCTATTTCTTTAGTAAAAAATCCTTTCCCTTCAATTTTATCAAAACTTAGGTGCTGAATAGCGTCCCCTTTAGTTTTAATGATGGTTATTGGAGCTTCGTGCCCAAGTTTTTCGAGTTCTGCTTGAACAAAGTTGGCTTGCCACAATGCCAAGTCACTTCCTCTGGAACCAATTTTAATAACAGCCATAAATGATTGAGCTTAACGTACCTCTTCTTTTAGTAAGATTTCTTTGGCAAGGAGCATTGGGGTAGTCATGTATTTTTTCTCCATATACTTTACCACCTTATCAAGCAGGTCTTTTGAGTTTTCGTCTAAAGATTCTAGGTCTTTTGCGAACACCTCTTCAATAGCCTTGCGTTTAATCTCTTTAATTTGCTCAGGAACCTTGCGCATAGCCAACTCAACTTGACGAGTTTTGTGAATATTGGTGAATTCCTTTAGTTGTTTGTTGATGATTTCCTCGCAGTGAGAAAGATGCATTTTTCGTTTCTCTAAATTCTCGGCCGCTACCTCTTTTAGTCCATCGACAGAGATATACTCCAACGGGAATTCGGCTCTAACCTCTTCAGAAACATCATTCGGAACGGCTAAATCCACAATTGTTTTAAGTGCTTTTTCTGGATTTAAGGAATTGTAAATCTCTTTAGTCAACATGGCGTTTTCAGATCCTGTGCAGGTGAGCACAACATCAAAATCCAAAGCTTCCGATCCTAATTGATATAAACTTAGTGCTTCACCACCAACCAAATTGGCCAATGACTCTGCTTTTTCAAAAGTTCTGTTGTAAACCTTAAAGTTAATAGCGCCGTGCTTTCTCATTTTCTTTACCAACGCAGTGTTGGTTTTACCCGCACCAATAACCAGCGTTTTACAATCCTGGATATTAACACTTGATTCTAGTTTCTTGTATGCTAGGTTTACGACAGAGATTGGATTATCCGTAATTTGAGTTTCAGTGTAAATAAGCTTGGCAGTTTCTACGGTTTTACGCATCAGTATACGCATAAAATCGCCATTAAACCCAAATTCCTTACAACGCTGATAAGCATCGCGCATTTGTCCTAGAATTTCACGCTCTCCAATCACAAGAGAATCTAACGAGCTTGAAACTTTAAACCAATGATAAACCGCTTCTAGGTGAGAATAAACGTATGCTTCGTTAAACGCAGCGTTCATTTTCTCTTCAGAAAAATTAGGGTAAAGCGATTTAAGGATAACCGATAAACGCTCTTGAGTCAGAGTTTTTCCGGTTCTAAGGAGTAATTCTACGCGGTTGCACGTGCTCAGGAAAATGAGTTCCTCTATGCCCAAATCCATTAAAGGTGCAAGGCGTTCTTGTTGCGATTCTTCAGCGATGTGAAAATCCCCAAGAGCATCAACTCCAATGTTTTTGTGCGTAAACGCTATAGCATGAATCGATTCCAAATAAGTGGTAGTGTAATTACGTTACAAAGTTGCATTTGGACCCCCGATGTTTTGTCACAGCATTGTCACAATAGGTTTATTCAGAAGGATTCTAAATAGCAATTCGAGTTTAACAAAAAATCATTTCACAAATGAATTCATAGTTTCACTATATTCGTTGGTTCAATAGCCATTTTTAGGCTTTTAAAAAGATTAAACGTTTAAGAAAAATCACAATTATGAAAAAAGTAATGTTTTTAATGCTTGCCGGATCATTAGTAATGGCTGGCTGTAAAAAAGAAGGTTGTACAGACGAAAAGGCAACAAACTACAATGCTGATGCTAAAAAAGATGATGGATCGTGTGTTTATCCTGCGCCGGTTACACCAACCCCTGCAGCAGACACCGAAGCACCTACAGTAGCTATTACAAAACCTGCGGCTTCTACAAAAGTTAAAGCGGGAGAGAATTTAGATATCTCAGCTACAATTACAGATAATACAGGCGCTACTACGTGGACATACACCATTAAGGATGCTCAAGGTGCTGAAAAAGCTACTTCTACTGCAAAGTTGAGCGGTACTAAAACTGAAACAGCCACCGAAACGTACGCTGTTGCAGCTACGATGGAGGCAGGAACATATACCTTAGAAATTACTGCTAGTGATGCTGCTGGAAACACAAGTGCTGCAGCTACTGCCTCTTTTGAAGTTGAGGCTGCCGGACCTACTGATGCAGAAGATCCAAAGATTAATGCAATTACAAAAAAATTCCCTGTAGCCGGTACAAGTATTACTTCTGGAACTGGTGCAAATGACGGAGGTAAATGGGAAGTTGATGTGTCTGATGATGTTAAAATTGATGAGATTAAAGTGTATTTATATAACACTACACAAACTTTAAACTTAGATTCAGCTATTTACACTGGAGTCGACGCTGCTACATGGAAAAAAGAAGTTCAGTTACAGTTTGACAGAAACTATGTTGGCGATAAAGCTAAAGTTAAAGTAATGGTAAAAGATCAAGCTGGTAAGAGTGCTTCAATGGAAAGTAGTTCAACTTACGATTTAAGCCTATAATCACGGTAAAACAATTAAATAAACCACCTCATTCGAGGTGGTTTTTTTTTTGCCCTAATTTAAACTTTTTTGTCCGTAAAGTTTAGACATAAAAAAACCCTCAGCATACTATGACACCAAGGGTAAAAAAAATAAAAATTGTTGTCCCACTAGGGCTCGAACCTAGACTCTTCTGGACCAAAACCAGACGTGTTGCCAGTTACACCATGGGACAAGAACAAACGCTTTGTTTTAAAGCGCGGCAAAACTAAAAAAATTTGAAGTAAAACAAACATTTTAATTCTACTACTACACTTTATTTAAATTCGCGGCAAATTATGACAAATATGAATTTTAGAAACCTAGATATTATTGGCGGTTGGATTGCTTTTGCAATAGCCACATTTACATACGTATCCACCATGGAACCAACGGTTAGTTTTTGGGATTGTGGTGAGTTTATTGCCTGTGCTTACAAGCTACAAGTTGGTCACCCTCCTGGAGCTCCACTTTTCTTAATGATTGGTAGATTTTTCTCTATGTGGACAGCACCTGAGCAAGCTGCTTACATGGTTAACCTAATTTCTGCGTTGTCTTCGTCATTTACTATTTTGTTCCTGTTTTGGACCATTTCTGCTCTCGGCAAGAAGATTTTAAATCGAAATGGTGGTGAATGGAATACGGGTAAAACCATAGCTGTAGTAGGTAGTGCTCTAGTGGGTTCTTTGGCTTACACGTTTAGCGATACCTTCTGGTTCTCTGCTGTTGAAGCAGAGGTTTACGCAATGTCATCTTTATTTACTGCAATTGTTTTCTGGGCTATTTTACGCTGGGAGCAAGTGTCTGAGGAGCCAGGCTCTGATCGTTGGTTGATTTTTATCGCCTATCTTATGGGGTTATCAATTGGGGTTCACTTACTTAACTTATTGGCTATTCCCGCAATTGCGTTTGTGTTTTATTTCAAAAAATTCGAGCCAACACTCAAAGGAATTGGAGTTACTGCGGCTGCATCGGTGCTTATTCTAGGATTTGTACAAAAAGGTGTAATACCAGGCTTAGTATCTATGTCGGGTAAGTTTGAGTTGCTGTTTGTAAATGGGTTCCACTTACCCTTTCATACAGGGGCATTTATCCATGTAATTTTATTGATTGCCGCTGTAGTTTACGCCATTATGTTAACGCATCAGAGCGGAGACAGAAAATGGAAAATGCTGACTGTTCTTGTTGTAATTGCGCTACTTGTAGGCTCTGTTAGCACACTTGGATTAGTGACTGCAGGAGTGCTAATAGGAATATTTGTAATGGTACCAAATGTACCAGATAGAGCAATCAATACAGGTTTGCTTTGTTTGTCAGTTATCTTAATTGGATACTCGTCTTATACCATGATTTTGGTTAGATCAAATGCTAACCCACCTATGGATGAGAATAACCCCGAAAATATGTTCTCGTTGTTGAGCTACTTAAATCGTGAGCAATACGGCTCGCAACCAATTGCATATGGACAGTATTTCAACACACCGCTGGATAACAAAACTCCATACACTGATGGCAACCCAACGTATTTCCAATTATTTGAAAAAGGGGAATACGAAAAGAGTGAGCATCACAAAAAGACTAAGCCAAATTACGCTAGCGAATTCATGACCGTTTTCCCAAGAATGTGGAGTCAAGAAGCACGTCACGTAAAAGCTTATAAATCTTGGTCTGATTTTAAAGGAAAACCAATCCGTTATAAAACCTACGGCGGAAAAATGGAAACCATTTACAAGCCTACATTTGGAGAGAACATGCGCTTCTTCTTTTCACATCAGGTAAATTGGATGTATTGGAGATATTTCTTGTGGAATTTTGCTGGAAGACAAAACGATGTGCAAGGTCACGGTGAAATTGTTGACGGTAACTGGATCTCTGGAATTGATTTTATAGATAATATATTCTTAGGAGACCAATCCGATTTGCCACCAAGCATTGGAGAGCACAAAGCACGAAATGCATTCTATTTCTTGCCGTTGATTTTAGGTTTAATTGGAATCTTCTTCCAGTTTAACTCGTCAAAAAGGGACTTTGCCATTGTAACTATGCTTTTCTTCTTTACAGGATTAGCCATTATCGTTTACCTAAACCAGTACCCATTTCAGCCAAGAGAACGAGATTACGCTTATGCAGGTTCGTTTTATGCATTCACTATTTGGATTGGATTGGGTGTATTAGGTTTAATAGATGCTTTAACCAGTAAGATTAAATTAAATCAAGCAGTGTCAGGAACACTAGCTACGGTAGTTTGTTTGGCTGCTGTTCCAGGCATTATGGCAAAAGAAGGTTGGGATGATCACGATAGATCTAACCGATACACAGCACTTGACTTTGCTAAGATGTACCTCGACTCTTGCGAGAAAAATGCAGTATTATTTACCAATGGTGATAACGATACATTCCCGCTTTGGTATGCCCAAGAAGTAGAAGGATACAGAACAGATGTAAGAGTAGTAAATCTTTCACTTTTGAATACCGATTGGTACATTGATCAAATGAGCAGAGCGGCGTACGATAGCCCTCCAACTCCTTTTTCAATGACACCAGACATGTATCGTCAAGGTACTAGAGATTACATCCCGGTAATTGATAGAAATAAAGATGGAAAGTACATTAACGTAAAGAAGATTGTGAATTTCTACTCTGACGATAAAAACCAAGCTTCAATGGGTAGCAACAGAAGAATGAATTATTCACCTACTAAATTGTACAGCTTAAGTATAGATTCTGCAAAAGTGGTATCTAACGGTACTGTTTCGCCAGAAAAAGCCGGTGAGGTATTGCCAGCATTAGAGTGGAAAATCAACAAGAACTACTTATTGAAAAAAGACTTATTGATGCTCGATTTATTGGCAAATTTCAATTGGGATAGACCAATTTACTTTGCAATTACAACTGGTAATGATGCGTACCTTGGATTACAAGGGCATTTTCAGTTGGAAGGTTTAACGTATCGATTGGTACCTTTTAAAGGAAGTTCTCCTGATGGCCAAACTGGCTATGTTCATGCAGATAGAATGTACGATAACCTCATGAATAAATTCAGCTACGGAAACGTAAAAGAAGAAGGGGTTTATGTAGATCACAACATTCTGAGAATGTGCATGAATTTGAGAAACAACTTTGCACGATGTGCTGACGCAATGTTGCGCCGAAATGATATTGAAAAGGCCGAGCAGTTATTGGATAAGGCGGTAGTAGAAATGCCGGATAATCAGGTTCCGTTTAACTACTTTATGCTGCCAATAGTTGAGTTGTATTACAAAGTTGGCGCATCAGAAAAAGCAGAAGATATAGCTAGAATAATGCTTAACAGATACGAAGATGAGTTAAACTACTATTTGAGTTTAAAATCGGAGCATTACAAAAAACTGGGTAATACAGCTCAGCAAAACATTAGCATTATTTATCAGATAAATAATATTCTGAACCGCTACAATCCGAATGGGGAGTTGAATAAACAAGCCACGGAAATGTTCAAAGGATTAGAACAACAGTTCTCTGCTAAATCATAATTTTAAGCCCCGCAATAGCGGGGCTTTTTTATGTTAGTATCCGTTCCAGATAGTGTACAGCGTTTATTTCCGGGGTTAATACTCTCGGGTAATAAAACCGAAAAAAAAGTTTACCTCACTTTTGATGACGGGCCTGTACCAGAAGTTACCCTTCCCATTTTGGACATCTTAAAAGAACATAATGCGCTTGCCACTTTTTTTGAAGTAGGTGAAAATGTTGAGCGATATTCAGAAGTACATCAACGCATTTTAAAGGAAGGTCACCAAACGGCTAACCATACTTTTAATCACTTAAGCGGTTGGAAAACAAAAACAGCAGATTACCTTCAAAACATTCATAAAGCGGATTCGCTTATTGGAAGCAAATACTTTAGGCCGCCATACGGTAGGATAAAACCAAAGCAAATTAAGGCGGTTAAAGAACAGGGCTACGAGTTGGTGTTTTGGAATGTATTGAGCAAGGATTACGATAAATCGGTGAATGCAGAACAGTGCCTTAGAAACTGCACTCAGAATATCCAAAACGGGAGTATTGTGTTAATGCACGACAGTATCAAAGCAAAAGAAAATGTGCTTTTTGTTTTACCAAAATTGTTGGGGTTTTTGAGTGAAAATGAGTTTGAGTTTGGACGAATAGACGAGATTCAACTCTCCTCTTCATAAATACCTACGAGGTCAAAATCTAAGCGTTTACGTACCAAATCTGCTTCTTTTACTTTTATAACTACCTTATCTCCAAGGTTGAGTTTTTGCCTGGTGTTGTGCCCAATTACTTGAAAGTTATCTTCATCAAACATGAAATAATCTCCGCTAATATCGCGCAAGCGAACCATACCCTCGCAATGACTTTCCTCTAACTCTACGTAGATTCCCCA
Organism: Salibacteraceae bacterium; assembly: GCA_965661115.1. GTDB lineage: Bacteria > Bacteroidota > Bacteroidia > Flavobacteriales_G > Salibacteraceae > UBA6770. Next base: position 16,239 of record CBFICO010000001.1, on the reverse strand, counting down.
TTCGCTCATTCCAGAAATAAAGCCCGTAAACTCTTCCCCTTCGGTTCCTTGCATGTACAATACTTGGAAAAACTTGGTTGATTCTCGCTCCGCGTTGGTTGCCAGTTGTTCCATTTCGCTGGAATGTTTGCATAAGTCTTCCAGTCTGTCAACATCAACTTTATTATCACCAGCTAGATACTGGGTTAAAAGTCGGTGAACCATTATATCGGGATAACGGCGAATTGGCGAAGTAAAGTGACTGTAAAAGCTAAACCCCAAACCGTAATGACCGATGTTTTCGGTAGTATAAACCGCTTTTGCCATAGTTCTAATGGCTAAATTTTCTATGGTATTTTCCTCGTGCTTACCCTGTACCTCTTGCAACAGGCTATTCAGATTCTCCGCTACATTGCCTTGCCCAAAAGAGTAGTCGTAGCCAAATCGTTTTATAAAATGAGAGAAGGTTTGCAGCTTTTCTGGGTCTGGAGTATCGTGAACGCGGTAAACAAAAGGTCTTGGTTTTTGGTGTTTGTTTTTAGGATTTCCAATAAAGCTGGCAACCGTTTTATTGGCCAAAAGCATAAACTCTTCAATAAGTTTATGGGCATCTTTTTGCACTTTTAAGATCACCCCTGTTGGTTTTTTCTCTTCATCTAAATTAAATCGAACCTCAACCTTATCAAAGGCTATCGACCCCTCTTTTAACCGTTTAGCGCGCTTCTTTTTTGCAATGTCATTCAACAGTCGCAATTCATTTTCAAAATCGCCAGAATTGCCCTCTAAAATTGATTGTACCTCTTCGTAAGTAAATCTTCTGTCGGAGTGAATTACTGTTCGTGTAATTCTGTGATTAATAATTTTATGGTTTTCATCAAACGTGAAGATACAGCTGTAGCAGAGCTTTTCTTCATTAGGACGTAAACTGCACACACCGTTAGAAAGTACCTCTGGCAACATTGGAATGACTCTATCTACCAAGTACACAGAAGTTGCTCTTGACACCGCCTCTTTTTCTATAGCTGACTTTGGTCTTACATAGTGGGTTACATCAGCAATATGCACACCCACTTCTAGCTTTCCATTTTCAAGGGTTTGAATAGATAGTGCGTCGTCAAAATCTTTTGCATCGTGTGGGTCGATAGTAAAGGTGGTTACTTTTCGGTAATCCTCTCGCCTAGCAATTTCTTCATCCGAAATGGTAGTGTCAATTTTAGCGGCATCTGCTTCCACATGTTCAGGAAAGCTCAATGGAAATCCAAAGTCAGCTAAAATGCTGTTCATTTCAGCATCGTTTTCGCCTGGGTTACCTAAAATTTCAATCACTTCTCCAAACGGAGAGTTAGCATCTGATGGCCAATCGGATAGCCTAACAATTACTTTTTGACGGTGTGTTGCGCCGTTCAATTTGGTTTTAGGGATAAAAATATCTTGGTTCATTTTTGGATCAGAAGCAGAGAAAAAAGCAAACTTTTCGTTTACATCTATGCTCCCCACAAATTCGGTTTTATTGCGTTTTATAACTTCAACAACACGTCCTTTAAGTTTTCCTTTTTTTTCTGGAATTACTTTTACCTCAACAGTGTCTGCATGTAAAGCTCTGTTGGTTTGAGAACTGGGCACAAAGATGTCAGTGTCTATTCCCTCAACTATAACATAACCAGAGCCTTTTTGGGTCATGTCGAGTATGCCAACTACTGTTTTTGATACTACATTCAATTGAAACCTACCCGGTTCAACTTCATTTATTGACCCTTCCTCGGCTAATTTGAACAGCGCATTTTCAACTTGTTCCTTTCCGCGTTTGGTATTTAAACTAACACGACGAGCAACTTGTTTGTAATTGTAGATACGATTTGGATTATCATAAAACGCGTCAAGAATTAGCTTTTTGATTGAACTTGGTTGTCCTTTCGCTTTTCGATTTTTTATTCGTGCATTCCGTCTTTTTCTGCCCACGTTTACCTTTAGATTTATTCTAAATTGAATGAAATTAAAACCATTTCACAGGTATAATTTTCTTACCAACGAAGGAAACCTAATTTTGAAGAAGAATTGTCTGATAAGCAATTTTTTCACTAACAAATTAAAAGTGACTCAATTATGATATCAAAAGAAATAGAAAAAGAACTTAATGAGCAATTGCGATTAGAAGCAGAAAGCTCGCAGTTTTATTTGGCAATGGCATCATGGGCAGAAGGAAAAGGCTACGGTGGTACAGCGGAGTTTTTATACACGCATAGCGAAGAAGAGCGTACCCACATGATGAAAATATTACGCTATATAAACGAGAGAGGTGGCACCGCAATCGTACCAGAATTAACCAAACCGGATGAAGAATTTGAATCGCTTCAAGCAATTTTCGATCAATTGCTTAAACACGAGGAGCTGATTACTAACAGGATTAATGAGTTGGTTTTTAAGTGTTTAGAGTCGAGAGATTATACAACGCATAACTTTTTGCAATGGTACGTTGCCGAGCAAATTGAAGAAGAAGCCTTAGCCAGAACGATCTTAGATAAGCTAAACTTAATTGGTAACGATAAAGGCGGCTTGTACTTGTTTGATAGAGATGTAGAAAATATTAAGGTTCAAAGCGCTGCTTCGGATAATCCAGCGTAATTTTGAGGGCCGTGAACGCCCAATTAAGAGACAATATAGAGTTTATCAAAAAAGGTTCCGTGCGAAAAGCATGGAACTTTTTTTTGCTCTACACTTCCTTTAGATTGAGCCGTATACTAGAACAACCAATTCATTGGGGTCAACCTTTTAGTATGTCTTTTGAACCTACCACAACCTGTAATTTAGGCTGCCCAGAGTGCCCGAGTGGGCTTAGGCAATTTACTCGCGACACAGGCAATGCTCAACTTGAAAACTATAAATCATGGCTGGGTCAAGTACAATCAAAACTTTGGTATTTAACGTTCTATTTTCAGGGAGAGCCGTATTTGAATCGCGATTTTCTTAAGATGGTAGAGTATGCAAATGACAAAGGAATTTATACTGCAACTTCTACAAACGCCCATTATTTAACCAAAGAGAAAGCTGAAGAGACAGTTAGAAGTGGGTTATCTAGAGTAATCATCTCTATTGATGGAACTACTCAAGAAGTGTATGAGCAATACCGAAAAAAAGGTAAGCTCAGCAAAGTTATCGAAGGAGCTAAAAATCTAATTGAGGCTAGGAAAAAACTCAATAGCCAAACGCCTCACGTTATCTTTCAGTTTTTGGTGGTAAAGCCAAATGAGCATCAAATTGAGGACGTAATAAAGTTAGGCGAAGAAGTTGGTGTGGATGAGGTTCGTTTTAAAACGGCACAACTTTATGATTTTGGGCATGGAAATCCGCTAATGCCTGATAATGAAGAGTATGCTCGTTACAAAAAGGGTAAAGACGGTAAGTATCGTTTAAAGAATAAATTACTCAATCATTGCTGGCGAATGTGGCAGGGTTGCGTTGTTACATGGGATGGAAAAGTAGTTCCCTGTTGTTTTGATAAGGATGCCTCTCAGCAGTTAGGCGATCTGAGTAACGCGAGCTTCACTGCGCTGTGGAAGTCAGCCGAGTACAATGCGTTTAGAGGACTGGTATTAAATAGTAGAGACAAAATTGATATCTGCACCAATTGTACAGAGGGTACAAAAGTCTGGACTTAGTGACTACCCAACCACTTTGAGAAAACATCTCTAATATCCTCGTTATCCAAATGATAAGCTTTTATACCCAGCGTTTTTGCCGATTCAATATGTTGAGGTGAATCGTCAATAAATAGAGTTTCTTCGGGTTTAAGATTATTTTCATCAAGTACCACTTCAAAGATTTTTGGGTCGGGTTTTCTTAAACCCATTTCATGTGATAGGTAGGTTTTTTCAAAAAGCGGTTCAAGACCCTCGATTCCATTTTCACGTTTAATTACTTCTGTGTAATCGTGATAGTGGATCTCGTTGGTATTCGAGAGTAAAAACAATCGGTAGTCCTTTTTTAGCTGTTCTAGTAATTCAATTCTTCCTTGCGGCAAATGCTGAATTAATGCATTCCAAGCAGTATCGATTTCTTGGTCAGATAAGTCTTTGCCAGAAAGCTCTCGAATCATATTTCTAAACTCAGCAGGGCTAATGGTTCCTGTTTCAATCTTATCAAACACAATCGATTGGCTCATTTTTGAATATTGGGCCTTTATATTCGGTAAGTCAAGCGCTTCAAAAGCTTGAATAGTTAGGTTGTAGTCTATGTCTAAAATAACTCCACCGAGGTCGAAAATGATGTTTTTTATACCCGTTAAATCCATGCTGCAAATAAAGAAATATTGCTTGTCTAGAGTGTTGGTGGTATGTAAAGAAAAAATAAATTTGCAACCTTGGTTCAAGAGAGGGAGGTCTCAACAGTTTTCTTTTTGAGAACAGGGCCTATAACTCAGTTGGTTAGAGTATCTGACTCATAATCAGAAAGTCCCAGGTTCGAGCCCTGGTGGGCCCACCAATAATAGAAGGGGTTTCAAGAAATTGAGACCCTTTTTTTATTTCTATTTCAACGATCCCAATTTTACTAACAATTATAGTTTCAGCTATAATAGGTTTGCCCCAGCTATTATTTCGTAAAACGTACACAAAGAAAAGTTTGATTAAAACAACTAGAATCATATTCATCATAATTATTTTCATTTGTTACCTTTCTTTAGTTGGAAGCTATAGACAAGCTAAAGAAGAGAGATTAAGGATTGAAATGACTAACAAAAGACTTCAACAAGAGTTGGAAATAAGGTTAAAAGATTTGGATGAAATCACAAAAGAATTGCCACAAATTTTTCCTGAAAAAATTGAAGATCAAAAATAAACAAATGAGGAGCAATAAAAATTTTCCCCTTATCATGATTAATAGTTTAATTACAGGTACTCTTAAATAAACATTGTATAAACATACACGTAAGGTAATGAAGAAATATTTTTACTCTAATCTTAAAGTAAAACATGGCCCATTTGCATTTGAAGAGCTAAAGCAAGAGGATATTTCATGAATGGTGTGTTTGAAGCAGGAGCCTCAATGTTTGCTTTTTTGATGTTTTTGTTTTTACACGGTTGGAAATACGGAGATTTATCGATAGAAAACACTCTGTTACATAAACAAGCTATGACCATGACCTTATTAGGTGCTGTTGCCTGTCAGTTGCTCAATGTCTGGACTTTAAGATCGTTTGATTTTTCTGCTTTTAGCATGCCAATCAAAAGAAACAAGATGCTGCTTTGGGCTATGGGTGCTGAAATTATTTGGATAGTATTGATGTTGTACGTTCCATCGGTTCAAAACATATTTAATACCGCAACGGTGCCTTTGGAAGATTTGTGGTTGCTATTGCCATTTCCAATAATGTTATTTATAAATCACGAGTGGTATAAGTACCGCAGACGCAAAAAAGGCCTGCATCTAATGTAGGAAACTATTTTTCTAAAGTTGAATCGGGTACTAACTGTCCCCAAAAGCCGTCGTGCTTCTTAACCTGAATATCTCCTTGGACTTTAACTTGACAAGCTAAGCGAAGTCCATTTTCTTCAGAATGAGGTGGAAATCCCATACGCCATATCTCAACTTTGTTAGGTCTGTTTGTACTTCCTTTTATTTCAACTGCACATGTTCCGCAAGTTCCTAATCCTTGGCAGTTTAGGTAGCTCGATTTATCGTTGTGAACGCTAAGATTTTGGTTGATAATGGCACTACGTAAGTTGGCGCCTTTTTCAACTTCAATTTCTTCGCCTTTGAATGTAATGGTAAAAGTTTGTTTGTTTGAGTTCATGATGGCTGATACAAACCACCGTGAAAAAGGTTTAGCTCAGCTACTAATACAAAAGCGAGTTTACCTGCTCAAATGTGCTTTTGCGTCTTCAAAAGCAACGGTTTTGTTGTTTGCCATTCCCTTTTTTGCGGCACTCGGATATGCTTTCTGGGCCGCTTCAAAGCTTGCAATGTCTTTGGTTTTGTTTGCAATTAAAACCGTTTTTCCGTTATCGTTCAATGTTTCAATTGGCATTCCTAAGCTGTTTTCAAGCGTTGCAATTTCTCGAACTACATCACCACCCGATACAGATTTAAGTTCAGCGTATACAAATACTTCATTGATTTTGTAGCAAAATTTTGCTCAGGAGCAGCTGCTGGGTTAGAATTACTCGAACTCTGCACAGGACTTCCTCCGCCTAAAATTGAAGTTGCATTGGCTATAGTAGTTCTACTACCTCCAAAAATAGCAACAATAAATGCATCTGAGATTCCAGCAGACCGAGCATTGTCGCGCATTGATCTTGCTTCGTTTAGATTAGAATAACGACCAATTCTGTGCTTATAAACACCATTTTCATTATCAACTTACGGTGTTTGGCTTAAACCAACAATAGCTTGTGCCGCATCGGCTGTACTTGAAGATAACACCTGAACAGTAAAGTAAGTACTACCTGCATTTACCTCTGGTGCTGGACTCGGTTTTGGGCTTGGGGTCGGAGCAGGCTCCGGTTCAATAGGTTCTTCAACTGCTGGTTCTGGCTCTTCAACTTTTTCTAACACTGTTGGTTGCTCAGGAGCTTCTGGTTATTCAATCTTTTCTTCTGTAGGTTTTGTTGGAGTTGATACCGTATCTTTTATAACAACTTTTGGTGTTGGTAATGGAACTGGTTTAGGCTCGGGCTTAGGTTCTACTGGTGTAGGAGCAGGCTTTGGAGTACTGGCTTTTGTTTCACCAGCAAATTCACTTACTATAATATCTAGATCGTATGGATTAACGCCTGCTTCAATCAAACTATCTTTTATTTTATCCATTTCCCAAACTACTTCAACTGCAGATAGCTTTTTTGGTGGAGCAGGTTCGTCTTTACAAGCGTACTTCGTTTTTTTAGTCACGTAAGCTATTTTACCTTTAATGGTCTGTGTAGCTAGGTTCAACTTACCCATTGTTTCATTATTGTTAACCGTGATAACAGAGGCATCATTGGTTTGTGATTTTAAGTCTTTAAGTTGGGCAGTTACATAAGCTTCATCCCAGCGCTCACAAGTGCAGCCCGCTGGCTTTTGAGGTATCAGAGCCATAGCATCCTTAAATTGCTTATCGGCTTTTTTGAGTAAATCGTTGGCTTTGTTTGTAGCCGCATAATCGTTGCTATCACGCGCATCAAAGGCAGCTTTATCAGCATCTTTAAGTGTTGCGTTTATGCTTTCCATTTGGTTAACAAGTTTAGAAAGCGAGCCTTTAAAACCATCACATTGTGCAAAGCCAGTGTTTATTGAAAAAATGGAGATGGCAACAATTTGGAATATCCTTTTAGTCACAGCAAAAATTCTAGTGAGAACTACAGTAGTTTAAATCCGCTTTGCGCCTGATTTTTTCTTTTATTCAATAAACAAATCAGCAGTTATTCCATCTAGCAAGACTTTACCATTAGGGGTAATGTAAAGCCGATTTTCCGATTGTTTGAGAAGTTTTTTTTGAAGATGTTTTTCACTTGCTGAAAGCAGCTGTTTTTTTTGAGCAGACCCAAAGTTTTCTTCAAAATGAAGTAGGTTAATGCCTTCAACGGTTCTTAGTCCCGTCATGATAAATTCATTGATTTTATCGGTTTCTGTAAGGGTTTCAGTTTCTGAGAAATTTTCGCCATTGTTTATTGCCTCAACGTATTTTTTGGTACTAGCTATGTTCCAACTTCTGCTGCTTCCGTTATACGAATGTGCTGATGGCCCTAACCCTAAATAATTTGACCCTCTCCAATAACTGGAGTTGTGTTTTGAACGGTAGCCCGCCTTTGCAAAATTGGATGTTTCGTAGTGCTCAAAACCAGCTTTTTCTAATGACTCAACTAACAGATTGTGTTGTGCAACTACCTCCTCATCACTGGATAAATTGACTCTATTTTTCATCACTGAATAGGCTAAGGGAGTGCCCTCTTCAATGGTAAGATTGTAGGCTGAAATATGCTCTGGATTTAAACTAATTGCCGTTTTAATGTTTTTCAGCCATTTGTCAAGATTGCTGTTTGGTAAACCGTAAATGAGATCAATGCTTATGTTGTTGAAGCCAACTTCTCTTGCGGTTTGAACGCACTCTATTGCTTGTTCGCTTTTGTGGGCTCTATTCATTAGTTCTAAATCTTCATAAAAGAAGGATTGTATGCCAATGCTTAGTCGATTCACGCCAATTTCTTTTAACGCTAGTAAATAGTTCTCGGTAAGATTATCAGGATTGCTCTCTAACGTTATTTCCGGTTGATTCACTAAGTTAAAACTGTCTTTAATTTTTACAATTATGGAGTGCAGTTCGCTTGTAGATAGCTGACTTGGTGTACCTCCGCCGAAATAGATTGTTTCAATAGTTTGGCCGTTCACGTAGTTTTTTCGGTGCTCAATTTCTTTATGCAATGCGTTCAGAAAATCATTTTTGTTGAGCAGGTGAGTTGTAAAGTAAAAATCGCAATAGCTGCATGCTTGTTTGCAAAATGGAATGTGAATGTAAATACCTGACACGGTTATTTGGAAATTAGCGAATGAAACAATTTGATAATTGACTTTCTTTTATAATCATGCTTTTACTATTTCCAATTACCCAATTGTCTCCTAAGCGCGTTGTAGTGTAATTCTAAACACGGTTCCTTCATCTATTTTAGACGCTTTCACCACTATTTTTCCTTGGTGGTATTCTTCAATAATTCGTTTAGATAAGGTCAACCCTAAGCCCCAACCGCGCTTTTTAGAGGTAACTCCAGGGTTAAATACATTCTTTTTGTGCTGAGCCGACATGCCTTTACCGGTATCCTCAACGTCTAAATGAATTTGTTGATTTTCCTCTACCACACTGAGTGTAATGGTGCCTTTTCCGCTCATTGCATCAATGGCATTTCGTACCAAGTTTTCAATCACCCAATTAAAAAGTGGCTCGTTCAGTTTAACTAATCGATTACCGGAAGTATAATCCTTAATTTGGAACATGACCTTTTTAGAGCTTCTGGCTTCATGGTAAGAAATGGCTCTTGATAAAACATCTTTTAGGTCAAGCGGATGCAACTCAGGCACAGACCCAATTTTGGAGAAGCGATCGGTGATAATCTCCAGACGCTGAACATCTTTTTCGAGCTCCTTTGCGAGCGTTTTATCTTCTCCTTTCGATTTTATGTATTCTACCCAGCCAAGCAAGGAACTCAGCGGCGTTCCCAGCTGATGAGCAGTTTCTTTGGCCATTCCCACCCATACTCTATTTTGCTCAGCTCTTCTTGATGTACTAAAGAAATAATACCCAATTAAAATGAACAAACCCACCACTCCAAATTGAACAAAAGGGTAGTAGCGCAACTGTGTCAGAATCCATGAATCTTGATAAAGAATAAAACTCTTTTGGTCTTGAAGTACAATTTCTATAGGAACATTAGCAGATTTCATTTCAGCTATAAGCAGAGCTGCTTTTTCTGGTGTATTGATTTTATTAGAATCTACATTTCCAGAAAACAGAATATTATCTTGACTAGCATTAGTAATAACCGCGGGAACACTAGCGCTATTAGAAACCACCTCACTAATAAAGGATTTCTGAAGGTCGGAGAAAGTTTGCTTTAACTCTTCAAATAACCTAGAATCTTTGTAGTAGAGGTAATCTGTTTGATTGCCCAAATAATTGATTTCAATGGGATCGTAAAGCGATTTCATTAATTCAATTTCTTTTTGAATTGCCTTTTGGTTGTTCTTAATGGATTCGGGTAAATTTCTTGAAGCCTTTACCGTTCCATCCGAGCCAGTCCAGATTACAGGTACGGTGGTATTATCGGTTAAAATCTTTGTGAGGAAGCCCAAATCAATGTTGTTATCTGGATTGGATAAACGTTTATTGGCTTCTACCCACAGTTCAACTTTTTTTCGTTCTTCATCGCGCAATTCTCGAAACAAACGTTCGGTATAATTTACCAATCGCGCTTTTTTCTTAATGGCCTCTGCCCAAAGCTGCACCTGCTTTTTTTGCTCTACCGAAATATTCTGCACAAGTCGGTTGGTGTACCAAAAGGAAAGCGCAATTATAAGCGCTGCAAATAGCAGCAATAGCTTTTTCCAATTCTGTTTTTGACGGTAGATGTCCATGAGGTGCTAAATTAGAATTAAACCGATATACGTCTGCACGTCATTCTGAACTTGATTCAGAATTTCAGAGAAACTGTACGAGATGCTGAAATAAATTCAGCATGACTGAAGTGAAAACGGACTACTTACGATTTGTTGCATTTTCAATCAACTCAATTGTTTCTTCAATGCTTTTAGCTTCGTTTACGGAATATTCTCCGATTGCAGTACGCCTGAGTTCCGATAAAAACCCGCCACACTGTAGATGTTTCCCAAAGTCATGGGCAAGGCTCCGAATGTAGGTTCCCTTGGAGCAAGTAACTTCAAATGTGCAGTCCAATCCATTTTTAAACAGTTTACTTTCAGCAACGGACTTAATGGCAAAGTTGAAGATTTCAATTTTTCTCGCGGATAAATCTGCACTTTTGCCTTGACGAGCCAACTCATAAGATTTTTTACCATCCTTTTTTATAGCACTAAAATCTGGTGGAAATTGATCAATCATACCCGTAAACGGAGTAGTGTTGGATTGTAATTCACTCAACTCAAAATTGGGAATTATACCACTTGGTTCAATTGCTGTTTCCAAATCATAACTACGCGTAGTAGCACCGAGCGTAATTGTTCCGGTATAAGTTTTAGGTAAACCCATAAAATCATTTATGGTTTTTGTTTTTTTACTCGTACAAATTACGAGTAAACCTGTGGCCAATGGGTCAAGTGTTCCGGCGTGTCCTACTTTGTATTTTTTGACTCCAAGGCAGCGCTTTAAGTTGTAGCGAAGTTTATTTACAACATCGAATGATGTCCAGTTCAATGGTTTATCCACGAACAAAACAGAACCTTCAGAAAAGTCTGGCATTTAGGTGATTAAATAGAAAACGCTATAGCAACCACACCAGCAACTGCACAATACAACGCAAAGTATTGCAACTTGCTTTTCTTTACCAGCTGTATCATCCAAGTGCATGCAAGTAAACCACTTACAAATGCAGCAACAAAACCAGCGATGAGTGCAACTGGAGCTACAGTTTCTGCCGAAGCAAGTCCCGCCTGTTGCATTTCTACGTAGTCTTTTACGTCAAGAAGCGTTGCACCAAGTATAAGCGGAATTACCATTAAAAAAGAAAAGCGCGCAGCTCTGGTTCTGCTAACTCCCAAAAGCAATGCAATTGAAATGGTTGCACCAGAACGAGAAATTCCGGGTAGAATAGCAACGGCCTGAACAACACCAATTAATAAAGCAGGTAAATAACCTATGTTGCCTCTTTTACGTCTGATTCGCGCAGTGGTAAACAGTAATACTGCTGTAATTAACAACATAAAACCTACTAAAAGAATGTTGCCATCAAAGAAGTTTTCTATTTCAGATTTGTACAACAAGCCAACGATTCCCGCTGGAACCATGGATATCACGATATACAGTATGTACTGTCTTCCCGCATTCCACAGTCTTGGCTCAAATAGCAGCTTTATTAGCATCCAAATATCCATACGATAGATGATAATGGTACTTAAAGCTGTGGCGGAATGCACAACAATAGAAAATAACAAAGGGTCAGCCATTTCTACACCGAGAATTACTTTTCCGAGCTCGATATGCCCAGAACTACTTACAGGTAAAAACTCGGTTAAACCCTGAATTAATCCTAAAATTATGGCTTCAATTACACTCACGCGAGGTTGGTTTTACGATTTTGAACGTTTAAAAATACCCACCATTACAATTGCAAACCCAATTAATACAACCGTTGGAGCAACTGTAATTCTGCGAGCACTAAATACCTCTGGGTTAAAAACGTTTGGGTCTTCTGAACCTCCACCGGCCATTAAAATAAACCCAATAATTACCGTTACTAGGCCTGCTGCCAGCAACATGTAATTCATTTTTTCGAATACAAATCCTTTTTCGTTTTCTTGACTCATAATATTTTAACTATAGAGTTTGTCAGTGGTCATTCGCAGATACTTACGCACTGCTAAACTCGTACTTATCCACGTGATAATAATTCCGAGCAAAAGTACCATTCCAAACAAAGATGCAAGCATTTCTACATCCTGAATTGCAAAAAGTTCAGGTAATTTTTTCTGCAAATAGTACAACAAGCCCATTAACAAAGAGATAGCAATCATTGCCCCATAAACTCCATTTAATATTCCTCTCCAAACAAAAGGCCTACGAATAAAACCTGGAGTGGCACCAACGAGCTGCATTGTTTTTATAATAAAACGCTTTGAATACAGTGCCAGTCGTATGCTGTTGTTAATTAGCGCAATGGCAATAATGAGTAGCAACAAGCTAAACACTATGAGTACCATAGAAATATTTTTAATGTTTTCGTTTACTAATGAAACCAAGTCTTTCTGGTAAAAAACCTCTTTAACTTTAGGGTTTTTAAGTAATTCAGTTTCTATCCAAATTAAACTGTCTGGGTTGGCATATTCGGCGTTTAAGCGAACTTCAATAGAAGCCAAAAGCGGATTGTACCCTAAAAAATCTACGAAATCCTCACCTAAATCAGCGGTAAGTTCCTTTGCAGCACGTTCTTTATCCACATACTCTGTTGCCTTTACAAAATGGGCAGCGTCCAATGATTTTTGGAACTTAACAATATCAACCTCTTTTACTTGGTCTTTTAAAATTACTGAGAATCCAATATTCTCTTTTACGTAGTTCGAAACACTCTTGGCTTGAAGTAAAATTAAGCCTAAAATGCCAAGCATAAACAGCACTAAACTGATGCTTATGATTGCCGTAAAATACGAGGAGTTTAATCTTTTTTGAGAAAAGCGTTCTTCCGCTGTAGCCATGGGGTTTCCGTAATCCTTAGACGGCTAAAATAACAATTTAATCAAGGGAGGTAAACTGAGAGTAATGTTACTTTTGTACACTTTTTTGTAAATAAAACTTGCCCAAAATTACAGGGATGAACGGATACGATTTTAGAGAAATTGAAGCAAAATGGAGAGCAAATTGGCAACGTGATAATGTATGTCGCGTTGAAAATAGTTCGGACAAACCTAAATTTTATGTGTTAGATATGTTCCCCTATCCGTCAGGAGCGGGGTTACATGTTGGTCATCCACTTGGGTACATAGCTTCTGATATCTATTCGAGATACAAGCGTGCCAACGGTTACAATGTGTTGCACCCAATGGGCTATGATGCATTTGGCTTGCCGGCTGAACAATATGCTATTCAAACGGGTCAGCACCCTGCCAAAACCACTGAAGAAAATATTAATCGATACCGAGAACAACTAGATTTAATTGGTTTTTCGTACGATTGGAGCAGAGAAGTAAGAACCAGCGACCCCAATTATTACAAGTGGACACAGTGGATTTTTATACAATTATTCAACTCATGGTTCAATAACGATACTCAAAAAGCTGAGCCTATTTATGGCTTGATAGCAACTTTTGAAAAGGAAGGAAATTCAATTGTAAATGCTGCAACCGATTCGGATTATACTTTTTCGGCGGACGAATGGAAAGCTTTTTCTGAGAAGAAACAACAAGAGATTTTATTGGATTACCGCCTTACTTACATTTCTAATAGTGTGGTGAATTGGTGCCCTGCTTTAGGGACGGTTTTAGCCAACGACGAAATTAAAGATGGAGTTTCTGAGCGTGGTGGTCACCCAATTGAGCAACGTAAAATGCGCCAATGGAGCATACGTATTTCTGCTTATTCCGAAAGATTGTTGCAAGGTTTAAACGACCTTGACTGGACCGATTCTTTAAAAGAGATTCAACGCAATTGGATTGGGAAGAGTGTTGGTGCTGCCATTCATTTTCAGGTGGCGGATAGTGAGCATAAATTAGAAGTGTTTAGTACCCGGCCCGATACTATTTTTGGTGCAACTTTTATGGTAATTGCACCTGAGCATGACTTAGTTGATGCCCTCACTACCTCAGAACAGAAAAATGCGGTTGAGGAATACGTAAATCAAGCAAAAGCAAAAACCGAACGCGATAGAATGTCGGATGTAAAAAACGTAACAGGCGTTTTTACAGGAAGCTTTGTATTACATCCGTTTAATGGCGAAAAACTACCAATTTGGATTGCCGATTATGTGTTGGCGGGTTATGGAACAGGCGCAGTTATGGCCGTGCCAAGTGGCGATCAACGCGATTGGGATTTTGCTAATCATTTTGGATTGGCCATCCCAGCGGTTATTGAAGGAACCGATGTTTCGGAAGGTGCTAATGAGGATAAAGGCGGTAAGTTGATAAACTCCGATTTTTTGAATGGTATGAAAGTAAAAGATGCTATCAAAAAAATGTTGTACGAGTTAGAGGCAAAGGGAATTGGTGAGAAGCAAGTTAATTACCGCATGCGCGATGCCGTTTTTAGTCGCCAGCGATATTGGGGAGAGCCAGTTCCTATGTATTTTAAAGATGGCGTACCTTACCCTGTTGCCATTGAGGATTTGCCTGTTGTTTTACCAGAAATTGATAAGTATTCGCCTACTGAAGATGGCGAGCCACCTTTGGGAAGAGCAACTGATTTTACCTACACTCCAAAAGGTGAAAACGAAAAATACCCGATTGAGTTAAATACCATGCCAGGTTGGGCAGGCAGCTCGTGGTACTTTATGCGTTATATGGACCCAAATAACAACGGTGATTTTGTATCAAAAGAGGCAGTTGATTATTGGCAAAATGTTGATGTATATGTAGGTGGAGCAGAGCATGCAACTGGGCACCTATTGTATTTCCGATTCTGGACTAAAGTGTTGTTTGATCTAGGTTTTATTCCGTTTGATGAACCAGCCAAGAAGTTGATTAATCAGGGGATGATTCAAGCAGAGGATGGACAAAAGATGAGTAAACGCTACGGAAATGTGGTAAATCCAGATGATGTTATTGCCGAGTTTGGAGCAGACACATTGCGCTTACACGAAATGTTTTTGGGCCCCATTGAACAGCACAAACCTTGGAATACAAAAGGGATTGAAGGTGTTCATCGTTTCCTAAAAAAGCTTTGGCGTTTGTTGCACGATAACGAAGGAAACTTCGTAATCTCAGAAGAAAAGCCCAGCAAAGACGAATTAAAAACACTTCACAAAACCATTAAGAAAGTAAGCGATGACAACGATCGTTTCTCCTTTAATACTTCCGTTTCTACTTTTATGATAGCGGTAAATGAACTATCAGATTTAAAATGCAACAAGCGAGAAATTATTGAACCACTATTGGTTTTAATGCATCCGCATACTCCTTACATAACTGAAGAAATCTGGTCTAAGTTAGGACATGAAAAAAGCATTGTTTATGCAGAATGGCCAGCATTTGATGAGAACCACCTGATAGAAAGTAGCTATGCTTATCCAGTTTCTTTTAACGGTAAAATGCGTTTTAAAATGGAGTTGCCTTTAGATATGGGCAAAGAACACATTGAAAAGACCGTTTTAGCATCAGAGCATGCAGAAAAATACCTTGAGGGTAAAACTCCAAAAAAGGTTATTGTTGTGCCCGGAAAGATCGTTAACGTGGTCTTGTAAACTTTAGAAAACTCTACAACTATATATGAAAAGGTTACTATTTGCAGCGTTAATAAGCTTTAGTCAATTTGCAATTGCGCAAGAGGTAGATACTACCATAGAAATTAAAAGCTTTACAGTGCAAGGAATTCGGCAAGATGATTCTTTGCAAAACCAACCTTCAAACCCTTACCTTCTAGATAATGATGAGGTGCGTAACACACCAGCACAATCTACTAGCGATTTGCTCGATAATGCGGTGGGAGTTGATATCAGAACCAGAAGCGGATTAGGAGTTCAGAGTGATTTGAGTATTAGGGGAGGCACTTATGATCAGTCGTTACTTATGATTGATGGGGTAAAATTGTCTGACCCGCAAACGGGTCACCATATGATGAACGCCCCGTTAATTATTGATCAAGTTGAACGCGTTGAGCAAATTAATAACGGTGGATCGCGTTGGTTTGGACCATACGCTTTTAGTGGTGCTATCAACTTAGTTACCAAACGAGCAGACTCTAATGTGCTTCAATTAAGGTTAACAGGAGGTGATTACGGTTATTTAGATGCAGGCATAACTGGTTCTGGAGTAACTAAAAATACCAGTACCACCGTAAGCTTAAACCGGAGACAAAGTTTTGGTTATATCAGCAATACAGATTTTGAGCTGAATAATTTGTTCGTAAACTCCAACATAGAT